>NZ_JAHSPD010000001.1:2310592-2648684 GCF_020141465.1 Roseovarius carneus
GCGGCGATATCACGCTCGACCCCGCGCTGGCCGAAAAGGCGGTGCAAGACACCGTGGCAGGGCCTTTCGGGATGGAGCTGCACGCCGCAGCAGAGGCGATCATCGACGTGGCCAACGCCAACATGGCCAATGCGGTGCGGCTCTTGTCGATCAGCCGCGGCCATGATCCGCGCGATTTCGCGCTGGTGGCCTTTGGTGGGGCAGGGGCCTTGCACGGCGCGGCTGTGGCCCGCGAATTGTCGATCCCCGTGGTCATCGTGCCGCCCAATCCCGGCGTCACCTCGGCCATGGGCTGCTTGCTGGTGGATATTCAGCATGACTTCTCCGACAGCTTCATGGCCGATGCGGCCACCACCAAGCCGGAAGATCTGGAGGCGGCGTTTGCCTCTATCGAGGCCGAAGCGGCAGAGCGTTTGCGGCATGAAGGTGTCGCCCCCAAGGACACGGTTTTGCAGCGCACGGTTGAGATGATGTATCAAGGTCAGTGGCGTTCGCTTGCGGTGCCTGCACCCGGAAAAATCACCTCGACCAGCGATCTGATCAACGGCTTTCATGATCAGCATGAGCGCGAATACAATTTCCGCCGCGAGGATGCGCCCGTCAGCATCTTCCGTGTGGGGATCAAGGCCACGGGCGTGGTGCCCAAGGCCGAATTGCCCAGCTTTGAGGTGGTCAAGAACACGCCTACGCCTTTGACCACCCGCAAGGTGTGGTTCAAGGGCGCGGCCCATGACACGCCGGTCTATGACCGCGCGGCCTTCAAGGCGGGGGCCGAATTCGACGGACCCGCGATTGTCGAACAGGTGGACAGCACCGTGGTCGTGCCGCCGAGCACCCATGTGACGGTCGATCAGTATATGAACATTCTTATGCGCGTGGAGGGCTGAGCCATGAACACTGCACACACCCAAGAGCTGGACCCGGTCACCTTCGAGGTTCTGAAAAATTCCTTCATCACATCGGTCGATCAGATGGCCGAGCAGATGCTGCGAACCTGCTATTCGTTTGTGATCTACAACCGTGATTTCTCCAATGGTCTGCATGATGCGGATGGCAATTGCGTGGCGCAGGGCAACGCCGATATCGCGGTGCATGTCGGCACGCTGCATTACACCTGCAAGGACGTGATCCGCGTCTTTGAAGGCGATATGTATCCCGGTGATGTCTATGCAATTAACGATCCATATGCGGGCGGCACGCATTTCAGCGATGTGCGGCTCATTCGGCCCATCTTTGACGAAGAAACCCTGATCGGTTTCTCGCAATCCAACGGGCATTGGTCCGACCTTGGTGGCTCTGTTCCCGGATCGTTCAACGTGAGCGCCCATGAGATGTTTGGCGAGGCGGTGCGGATCACGCCCATCCGCCTCTTCCATAAGGGCAAATTCTGCTCGGACGTGGCCAATATGATCGCGGCCAACACCCGCGATCCCGCCTCGATCATTGGCGATATCCACTCCCAAGCGCAGGCGACGCAGGTCTCCGAGCGCGAGTTGCAGCGCCTTGTCGCCAAATATGGCCGCGATCAGGTGATGCAGGGTATGAGCGCGGTGCAGGATTACGTTGAACGCTCCGTCCGGCAGCGGATTGCGGCGCTGCCTGATGGCACATGGGAGGCGGTGGATTACATTGACCGTGATCCCGGCGCGGGCGAGGGGATGATCCCCATCCATATCAAGATGACCATCAAGGGCGATCAGATCACCTATGATTTCGAGGGCAGCCACCCGACGATCTCGTCGATCTACAACTCCGCCCATGGCGCGACCTTTTCGGCGGTGGTGGCGGGGATGAAGACCTTCTTCCCCGACCTGCCGATGAACAGCGGCTTTTACCGGATGGTGGATGTGAAGGCGCCCAAGGGCAGCGTGGTCAGCGCCGAGTGGCCCGTGGCCGTGACCGGGTTCCTGATGCCGTTCGAGAAGATCATGAACGCGATCTTCGAGATGTGGTCCCAGATCATGCCGGAACGCGCCATCGCCTGTGCCTTTAACCTCGAATACCTGTTGGCGGGCGGCAATGACCTGCGCAAGCCCGAGAAGCCCATTTACATGTTCTACGAATGGCTTCCCGGCGGCTGGGGCGGGCGCAACGGCAAGGATGGCAGCGACGTGACGACCGCGTGTTTTGGCACTGGCCTCATGTCGCAACCTTCCGAGGGCAATGAACGCGTGAACCCGACCCGCGCGGACGAGTTCCAGATCATGCAAGACAGCCCCGGCCCCGGCAAATGGCGTGGTGGTGCGGGCGTGATCAAGGCCTCGACTTTGCTGGAGGCCGAAAACACCGTGATCTCCTATATCTGCGACCGGGAGCGGGCCGTGGTCTGGGGGGTGGAGGGCGGATTGCCGTCGATGCCGCATGGCCTGATGATCGCCGATGGCGAGACGGGCGAGGAAAAATGGCTCGGCTCCGTCTTCTCCAACTACCGCATCAAGAGCGGGGATCGCTTCACCCGCCCCACGGCGGGCGGGGGCGGCTATGGCGATCCGATGGAGCGTGACCCCGTGCATGTGCTTGAAGACGTGATCGACGAGTATGTGTCGGTTGGCCGGGCCGAGCTGGATTACGGCGTGGTGATCAAGGTGAACGATGCCGATATGCTCGATTACGAGATTGACGTGGCCGCCACCGACAAGGCCCGCGCCCATATCCGCGCAAACCGTGTCACCTGGGCGCGCACCGACCCCGAAGAGGTCGCGCAGATGTATAAGGACGGCAAAATCAACGAGATGGACGCCGTGCGCAAATATGCGGTGATCCTTGATTGGGGCACGGGCGAGCTGATGCCGATCTCCACAGGCCAGTTCCGCGAAAGCTATGAGCGCCGCTCGGTCGCGCACTGGACCTGAAACGTAGCTGGGTCGCATCTGGGTCCGGGGGGGTATCCCTCGGGCCCGGTGTCTATTGCGGCATCGAATAGCTTGAGACAGACCAGCATACGCTAAGAGAATGTCTGGCAGCACGCATCGCGCCCTCCATCCTACAAACGCAAGCTTTGCTCTGCGCGGCGCCAGTTCGCTCTCTGGGGCGTTATTTGCCGTGACAGACGGGCTAAAACTGCCATCCCTTACCTTTGCCCCAATCCGTGAGCGCGCCGGAGTCGAGCATGATGCGCTTTGGGTAGCGGGGACCGAGACGATTACTGAGCCTGTGCAGTGCATCCTCGTAGGGCACCCATTTCTGAGGATCAAAACCGCGCTCGGATAGTTCCAGACGCATACGAGCGTCGGCATGCGCGAGCTTGCCACTCACAGGCTTGGAGTGCGCGCCAGTTGATCCTCGAAAGAGAACACACCGTGCCGCAAATCATCTACCCACCGAGACAACGGCTGAAAATGATTTGGATGCACCGAGAACAACCGCTGACGGGCCAGTTGGTTCTCAACCACCTGAAAGTCGTCATTTGCTGGTGTTCCTGATGCATAGTGCAGCATCGGTGCGCTTGCTCCTGATTATGGTGTGAGCAAAGCACTGATTTCAAACAGATTCGCTCAGCCAGCTTCCTAATCGCTAACCAAGCGAGGTTACCAAAGCGTTAACACCGTGCCGCCAATATCAATGTTGCAGAAATGTTGCACAAAACAAAATCCACCCAGAAGGGCAGATTTGTAACTCTTTGATCTCTTTTAGAGATTTTGGCTCCGGCGGTAGGGATCGAACCTACGACCAATTGATTAACAGTCAACTGCTCTACCGCTGAGCTACGCCGGAATACCGCGGTTCGTATAGCAATGGGTCTGGGCGGCGTCCAGAGGGTTTGTCAGTTATTTTGATGGCGATCTTGTAGGGCCCTGAATGGGGTGTCCGCATGCAGTGCGCCTTGGGGTGCAGCGTGTTTTTTGCCCATCAGGTCAATGAGATGCGCGAGGACGTTGCGGACGGCGGCGGGCAGGAGGGCAGGGTTTGTGTCGGTGTAGATGGCCTGTGCGATCTGGCTGGCTGTGGCCGGGCCGTGGGCGATCTGCGCCAAGATCTGGGCTTCGCGGGTCTCGCGGTGCGCAATCAACCACTTGAGCCGCGCGGCGGGGTCCGTGATGGGCGCGCCGTGGCCGGGGTACAGGACCTTTGCGCCGCACTCTTGCAGCCTGCGGCATGAGGCCATGAAATCCGTGAGGTCCCCGTCGGGGGGCGAGACGAGGGAGCTGGCCCAGCCCATTACCAGATCGCCGCAGAAGATGGCCCCGCCCATCTCAAAGCAGAGATGATTGCCGAAATGGCCGGGGGTCCAGAGGGCGCGGATCTGCCAATCTGTGCCAGTAATGATCTCGTTATCTTTCAGGGTGATATCAGGGGTAAAGCCTTCATCCACACCTTCGCCGCCGCGCATGAGGCCGGTGGCTGCGAGATCTGCCATCACTGCGCTGCGCCCGGCCTCTGGCCCGCCATACGCATAGACCGGCGCGCCTGTCTGTTCGCTAAGCGGAGCCGCGAGCGGCGTGTGGTCGCGATGCGCATGGGTGGTGAGGATATGGGTGATCCGCTGCCCGGGCTCCAGCGCGCTTAGGATAGCGCTCAGATGGTTTGGATCGTCCGGGCCGGGGTCAATGACGGCGATATTGCTTTGGCCGATGAGATAGGTATTCGTGCCACGGTAGGTCATGGGCGACGGATTGGGGGCCACGATCCGCCGCAGGTCGAGGGCGAGGGGGATGGCTGTGCCGGGGGCGGGGTTGAAATCATCGCTCATGGGTCTTGGATAGGGCTGCGCGGCGCGCGGTGTAAAGGTGCATTGAGGCATTTCCCCGGCATGGCTTTCGGATTAGGCTCGCTCGCATGACTTTTCATTGGCTCAAACGCTACCTGCCGCGCAGCCTTACGGGGCGCGCCACGCTGATCCTGCTCTTGCCGGTGATCACGGTGCTGATCGTGGTGTCGGTCGTGTCTGTGCAGCGGCTTTTTGAAGGGGTGACGCGGCAGATGACGGTGACCGCGGCGCGCGAGATTTCGCTTGTGATGGCGGCGGATGGGGATGCTCTGGCGCGGGCGCTTGATATGGAGCGCCGTGTTTTGGCTAGCAATGAGGTGCCGGAGGCGGATTTGCGGCGCTGGCATGATTTGACAGGGATTGTGGTGATCCGTGAGCTGCGACGGCTGGTGCCGGAAATCAGCGCGGTGCATCTGCCCGATAATCAGGTCGTGGCGCTTTATGTGGAGGGGCGGGACGGGGCTCTGGAGTTGAGGTTTGACCGGCGGCGGGTGTCCGCCTCCAACCCGCATCAGCTTTTGGTGAATATGCTGGTCTTTGGGGCGCTTATGACCGTGGTTGCCTATATTTATCTGCGCAACCAGCTCAGGCCGATCACGCGGCTGGCACGGGCAGCGGAGGCGTTTGGCCGCGGACGGATGGAGGATTATCGCCCGCGCGGTGCCATCGAGGTGCGCGCGGCGGGGCATGCATTTTTGGACATGCGCGCGCGGATTGAGCGGCAGATTGAGCAACGCACGTTGATGCTGTCGGGTGTGAGCCATGATCTGCGCACGCCGCTTACGCGGTTGAAGTTGAGCCTGACCATGCTTGAGGATCAAGAAGAGGCGGCCCCGATGCTGCGCGATGTAGATGACATGCAGCGCCTTTTGGACGAATTTTTGGCCTTTGCCCGTGATGCGGCGGAGGATGAGCCGGAGGTGGTGGACCCTGTAGCCCTTGTGAGGCGGATCGTGGAGGATTGCGTGCGCAGCGCCTTGCCCGTGACTTTGCATGAGGTGCGTGGTGAAGGCGCGCTGCCCTTGCGTCCCGGCGGCATCCGGCGGGCGGTGGAGAACCTGATCAACAACGCGGTGCGCTATGGCAGCCGGGCGGAGGTCTCGGTGCAGATCACGGCACGCACATTGCGGATCACTGTAGAGGATGATGGGCCGGGCATCCCCGAGGCGCTGCGCGAGGAGGCGGTAAAGCCCTTTGCGCGGCTGGAGCCGGGGCGCAATCAGGATAAGGGCACGGGTGTGGGCCTTGGGCTTGCGATCACCACGGATATTGCGCGGGTGCATGGGGGGAACTTGCGGCTTGGACCCTCGGAGCGTCTGGGAGGGCTGTGCGCAGATATCGTGATTGCGCGGTGATAGCGGTTTTTTTGAGTATTTTTTGCTAAGAAGAAGCGCAAATGTGGCGCGCAGGCCCCTTATGCGGTGTTTTGGGCCGGGGGACCTCATATAAAGATTGCTTGATATGGTGCGCCTGCGGTTTATGGCATTGGGGGCGTAACTGAGATCGGCGAAATTGTGCAGCAGGCGGGCGGTTATCCATTTGTGGAGGTGCGCATGGACGACGGGCGCGCCGAGATGTCCGGGGTCTCTGCATGGCAATCGGGACCGTCATTCGATGTACCTGTTGGGCGGCTTTTTGCGCGCTGGGACTGGGATGGGGCGACGCTCAGGGCTGAGGTCGATCCCTTCGGGTTTTTCAATCTTTATGTCTATGAGAAAGCAGGCAGGGTGATGATATCGCCCTCGCTTCTGGAGCTTGTGGCGCAGGGTGCGGATACGGCGCGCGATGATCTGGCGCTGGCTGTGTTTCACCGGATGGGTATTTTTATCCATGATGAGACGCCGCTTGCCCATGTGCGGACCCTGCCGCCCGGCGGTCGCCTCGTGTGGTCGGAGGGGCGGTTGGAGATCACGGGCGGGGTGGATATCCCCGTGGAGCGGCAGATCAGCCGCGAAGGTGTCGTCGAGGGCATGACGGAGTATTTTCGCGCAGGGATGGCGCGGATTTTGCACAGCTATGATGGGCCTTTGGCGCTGCCGCTGAGCGGGGGGCGGGATTCGCGCCATATCCTGCTGGAGATGCTGCATCAAGGTCGGCGGCCCGAGGCGTGTGTGACGTTTCATCATAATGGTGTGGTGATGAATACCGAGGCGCAGGCGGCGCGTATGGTGTGCGAATGGGCCGGGGTGCCGCATCATGTGCTGGGCCATGCGCGGCCCCGTCTGGCCGATGCGCTGCGGAACGTTGTGATGACGAGCCTTTGCGCGGATGAGCATGCGCAGATGATGCCGCTTCATGATTACTTTCTGGGCCGCGATATCGCCGGGTTTGACGGTATCGCAGGCGATATCCTGACCAACCCGGATGGTGATGCGGAGCGGTTCTACCAGCTGGCGATGAAGGATGATTATGTCGGCATCGCGCGCGGGTTGGTGGAGGGGCATGGCGGCGTGATCTCGCAGCCCGGATGGGGGCAAGGGGCGGGGCCGCTTTACTCACCCGGGATGGATCGCGAGGTCTTGGAGCATATTGGACGGGCGGTGGCCGCCTATGCGGATGCGCCGGACCCTTATCAAGTGTTCTGGATGTATCACCGCACGCGGCGTGAGATTAACTTCGTACCACAAGCTATTTTAGAGTCTACGAAAATGGTTTTTTGTCCCTATCTGGATGAGCCTTTTGCACGGTTCTGCATGTCGCTGCCTTATGCCGTGACGCGCGATCAGAAATTGCACAATGACTGCATCGCGCGCGCTTATCCGGGTTATGCGGATATCCCTTTTGCCGAAGGGTTTGCCGCGCCCGCGCCCCAATCCGGTGGGCTGCGCCATAAGCTGCGCAGTGCATTGGATGTTATGCGGATTTGCCGGAAACTGGGCGCGCTTGGGGAGGTGCGGGCGTTTATCGGCGAGCCTGCGGAGCTGAAACGTGGCCCGGACACGGCGTACCGCTTGCATGATCTGTGTCTGAGCGGGCTTGATACGGTCAAGGCACGGGCTTTGCTGGATTTGGCGTCAGAGCTTGAGGCTGCGCGGCCGCGCCATTTGATCACGGATGCGATCTGAGGATGTTGGATCGTGTCTCTTCCAAGCTGCGCCAAGCGTTTTACCAGCGCAAACGCAGCGGCGCGTTTCAACGTCCCTTTGATCAAAGTGCTGCGCGCAAGCTGCTTCTGCTAAGTGTTGATCACCGGATTCCACAGAGCCAATTGTTCCCGTTTCATTATTACGCAGGCGCGCTGCGGCGGGATCTGGACATGGATGTGCGCGAGGTCGTGGCCGAGGAATACGGGCTTGAGGGACATCCAAAGAACGCCACAACCATTTGCTTTCAAACACAATTCGATATCTCGGATGAGGCGCTTGTCACGCTTGTGGCGCGGATACGCGCGCGCAATCCGAAGGCGCGGCTGATCTATCTCGATTGGTTTGCGCCGACGGATTTGCGGCTGGCCGCGCGGGTCGGCCCTTTGGTGGATGCGTATGTGAGCAAGCATGTGTTGCGCGACCGGGCGCGCTACGGCGAGCCGACATTCGGCGACACGACGCTTATGGATCACTATGGGCGGGCCTTCGGTCTGACCCATACGGAGCAACATTTTCCGGTGCCGGAGGCGTTTTGGGACAAGCTGCATCTGGGTCCGTCCTTTGCCACGGCGGATTTCATGCTGCCGGTTTTTGCGCGCGGTGCGCGGCCCCAAGGCGCGCGGCCCATTGATCTGCATGCGCGCATCGCGGTTGGTGGCACGCCATGGTATGCGCAGATGCGGGCGCAATGCGCGGCGGCGGTGGACGCTTTGGACGGGGTCAATTGCGTGACCGGAACTGGCATCCGACATCATCTCTTTCTGCGCGAGCTGCGGGGATCGAAGCTCTGTTTCAGCCCGTTTGGCTATGGTGAGGTGTGCTGGCGTGATTATGAGGCGGTGATGACGGGGGCGGTCCTGATCAAGCAGGATATGAGCCATGTGGAGACCGACCCGGATATCTTCTTGGCGCATGAGACTTACGTGCCGGTGCGCTGGGATCTGAGCGATTTCGCCGATGTGGTGCGCGGCCTGTTGGACGACGCGCCACGCCGCAAACGGATCGCGGAGGCCGCGTTCGCGCGGTTGCAGGACTATGCCCGCGCGGGCCGCTTCGTAAGCCAGATGCGGGCGGTGATTGCACCGGAGGCGGGTCCATGAGCGTTACCGCCATTGTGATCGGGCGCAATGAGGGCGCGCGATTGGTGGTGTCTCTTGCCTCGCTCAAGGGCGAGGTGGCGTCGGTCATTTATGTCGATAGCGGCTCTAGCGATGGGAGTGTTTCGGCGGCGAAAGCTGCGGGGGCGCAGGTCGTGGCGCTGGACATGGGCAAGCCCTTTACGGCGGCGCGGGCGCGCAATGCAGGCCTGACGTTGGCGGACACTGAGTTCGTGTTCTTCCTCGATGGGGATTGCAGGGCTGTTCCGGGCTTTGTGGCCGACGCAATCGCTTGTTTAGAGGCGCATCCGCAGGTGGTTGTGGTCTGTGGCAGGCGGCGCGAAATTGCGCCCGAGGCCAGTGTTTACAACGCCTTGGCGGATCGTGAATGGGACGGCCCAAGCGGCGCGGTCAAGGCCTGTGGCGGGGATGCTGTGATGCGTGCAGCGGCTGTGCGGGCTTTGGATGGCTATAATCCTGCGCTGATTGCTGGCGAGGAGCCGGACCTCTGCTTGCGCCTACGCGCGCAGGGTTGGGGCATCTGGCGGCTAGACCGGGATATGACGTTGCACGATGCGGATATGCACCGCTTTGAGCAGTGGTGGCAGCGCGCGATGCGGGCGGGCCATGCCTTTGCCGAAGGGGCTATGCTGCATGGTGCGGCACCCGAGCGGCATTGGGTGGCGGAGACACGCAGGGCGCTTCTTTGGGGCGCAGTTTTGCCTTTGGCGCTGCTTACCCTGAGCTTCACTGTGTCGTGGGGCTGGCTCTTGTGGCTGGTCTATCCGGCGCAGGTTTTGCGGCTTTCGCGGCGCGGCGGCTGGGCCTGGGGTTTCTTCACGGTCTTGGGCAAATTCGCGGAGGCGCGGGGCGCGGTGGGCTATTACTGGCGCAGGCTGCGCGGGGGTGAAGTGCGGATTATCGAATATAAGTGATCATTTCGCGCGCCATGTGCGCCAGATCAGTGCCGGCAGGATAGCAAAACATTTGGCATAGCGCGGGACGAGCCGGGCAGGGCTGCTGAGCGCGCGCCACAGCCATTCGAGCGCAATCGCCCGGACCCATGCGGGTGCGCGCCGCTGATGGCCGCCCAGAAAATCAAGGCCCGCGCCGATGGAGGCAAACCCGACCGACGGGGCGAGGCTGCGACCGCGTGCGGCCAGCGCCTCTTGCTTGGGCGCGCCGAGGGCCAGAAAGCATAGGCCCGCGCCTGAGGCCTCAACCGCGCGCAGCACCTCCGCCGCCGTGTCGCCCTCTGGGTCAAACCCCATGGGCGGTGCGTGGGCATATGCGACCTCAAGCCCCGGCAGGGCGGCACAAAGATGCGCGCGCGCGTCCTGCAAGGCCAGTTCCGTGGAGCCGATTATCGCGATGGGCACGCCTGCCTCTTGGGCAAAGCTGCACAGAGGCACGATCATATCCGAGCCGGGCAAGAGCTCAATCGTCTCGCCCGCAAGCCGCGCAAGCCAGACAATCGGCCGCCCATCGGCCACGACAATATCCTGCGCCGCATATGACGCCGCAAACGCCGGGTCTTCCCCAATCTTTACAAGATGGTCAAGGTTCACGGTGGCCAAGGCAAAGCCGCGCCGTGCGCGCAACGCGGCCCCGATATCTGCCATCAATCGCGCCTGTGTCGGGTGCGTGATACGGACGCTGTGGGGCGGGACGTGCAGGATCATGAAAGGCCTCTCGACATGGTGCCCCTACAAACTCCTTCAAAGCGGCCAAGAAAAGGCAAAATCGAGGGGTAGGCGGGACAAATCATGCGCCCTTGTGCTATTTGCCCCCAAAGCGGGCGCGAGGGCCCGACCCCAAGCTGAGACCGCCCCAAGGATATGCCCAACGCGCTTGCCTTTTTGATGCTGATGATCTGGCCCATCGTGTGCCTGATCCTGTTTCGGCGTCTGGGGGTCGAGCGCGCGATTATCTGGTCTATTTTGGGCGGCTATCTGATCTTGCCACAGTCGGCGGCCTTTGATTTTCCGCTGATCCCGGCGATGAACAAGACATCCATCCCCAATATCTGCGCGTTTCTCTTTTGTGTGTTCCTGCTCAAGAAAAAGGTGGGGTTTTGGCCAATGACATGGCCAATGCGGGTGATTGTGCTGCTCTTTATTGGTGGGGTGGTGCCCACGGTGCTCACCAATGGCGACACGATCGTTTTCTCGCTTTTGGGGCAGACTGCGCCGATTGTCTTCTCCACCGCGTCACTTCCCGGCCTGGGGTTGCGTGATCTTTTGTCGGTGATCATCGGGCAGGTGATCACCCTGCTGCCGTTCTTTCTTGCGCGGGCCTATCTCAGCACCGAGACGGGCCTGCGTGAATTGCTCTACGCATTGATGATAGGCGCGTTGATCTATTCCATCCCCTCGCTGATCGAGATCCGGCTGAGCCCACAGATGAACGTCTGGGTCTACGGCTTCTTTCAGCATGATTTTGAGCAAATGATGCGCCAAGGCGGGTTCCGGCCCATCGTCTTCCTGCCGCATGCGCTCTGGCTTGCTTTCATGGTGATGAGTGCGGCGATGGCCGCTATCGCCTTGGCGCGTGAAGCGCCTGTGCAGAGCAAGGTAAAACTCTTTGTCGCGGCGTGCTATCTCATGGTGCTTTTAGTGCTCTGCAAAAGCCTTGCATCGCTGCTTTATGCGCTAATTCTGGCCCCTGTGCTCTTGTTTGCGTCGAGCCGTATCCAGGTCTGGCTGGCCTTTATCTTCGCGTCGGTCGCCTTCATCTACCCAATGCTGCGCAATAATGGCTGGGTGCCCTTGGACAATATTCTGGCGCGGGCAGAGGCCTATAGCCCTGCGCGCGCGCAATCCCTTGGATACCGCTTCAACAACGAGGAGCAACTTCTTGAGCGCGCGGATGAAAAGCAACTGTTCGGCTGGGGTGAATGGGGGCGGAACCTCGTGCGAAACGTCGAGTCGGGCGAAATTCTGACGATCCCTGATGGACAATGGATCATTACCTTCGGCTCTTTCGGTTGGGTCGGCTATATCGCGCAGATGGGCATGATCGGTGGGCCGCTCTTGATCCTGTGGTGGGGGATGAACCGCTGGCCGGGCGGGCAGATGCCGCGCTATCTGGCGCCTGTGGCGCTGCTCTTGTCCATCACGATGATCGACATGCTGCTCAATGCGATCCTCACGCCTTACACATGGCTGATGGCCGGGGCGGTTCTGGGGGCCTGCGAGGCCCAGCATGTGAAACGGATTAATACCCCAGTGTCAGAGCCGCGACCGCCTCGCACGGTCATGGGTGCGCGGATCAGATGAGCCTTCTGCGCGAGGGAAACGGGGCTTCCAGCAACCGGTGAGTGATTCGGCGAGAAATAACTGAAAAGTGGCAAAAATGTGCAATTGTTTCGGATTAGTATCCAATCTGTTTCTCCTATTGGTTTTGTCGCAATTGGCGGATTAAACACATTATGGGCACATTTCCAAAGTTTCTTTTTATAACAAAATCTTGCGTTCCAATTGTTACCTAAATCGGGCGCTAACCCTTCGTCGGGAAAAAGCGTTGAGATAGATAGAAATGGTTTCAACCTGTGTATTCTCGGGCAAGCTGGAGCTTGGACCCCCCTATGGCAGATAGTTTTGCACCCTCGGCCAAGATCAGTGGCGGCACAGCAGCAATGCTGCGCGACCACTGTGCCTCGCGCAGGTGTGATATTGCGATTGTGGGCATGGCTGCACAGGTTCCGGGCGCGGCGAGTATAGCGGAGTTCTGGCGCAATCTGTCGGGAGGCATTGAGAGCATCTCGCGCCTTAGCGAGGCAGAACTGCGCGCGGCGGGCGAGGACCCGGCCAAGATGCGCCTCAAAAATTACGTGCCCGCCGCCGCCGTGCTTGATGGCTTCGCGGAGTTTGATGCGGAGTTCTTCGGCTTTGGTCCCAAGGACGCCACGATCCTTGACCCGCAGCACCGCAAGTTCCTTGAGGTTACATGGCAGGCGATGGAGCAGGCGGGCCATGTCCCGAGCCAGTTTGGTGGGCGCATCGGTGTCTATGCGGGCTGCGGCATGGGGAGTTATTTCTATTTCAACATCTGCTCAAACCCCGATCTGGTCGAAGACACCGGCATGTTTCTTCTGCGCCATACCGGCAATGACAAGGATTTCCTCAGCACGCGGGTGAGCCACGTGTTCGACCTCAAAGGGCCGAGCATCAACATGCAAACGGCATGCTCCACCTCACTCGTGGCCATTCATTACGCGCGGCAGGCCTTGATATCAGGCGAATGCGACATGGCGCTGGCGGGGGGTGTCACGATCGAGCTGCCGCAGGGGCGGGGCTATGCGTTCAAGGAAAATGAGATCCTGTCGCCGGACGGGCATTGCCACGCCTTCGATCACCGCGCCGAAGGGACCGTGTTTGGCAGCGGTGCCGGGGCCGTGGCGCTCCGCCGGCTTGAGGATGCGGTGGCGGATGGCGATCATATCTGGGCCGTAATCAAGGGCTCGGCCATCAACAATGACGGTGCCGCCAAGGCCGGCTATCTCGCGCCAAGCGTGGACGGGCAGGCGGCGGCGGTGCGCGCGGCCTTGACGGATGCGAATGTTGCGCCGTCAAGCGTTGGGTATATCGAATGCCACGGCACGGGCACCTATCTGGGCGATCCTATCGAGGTGGCTGCCCTGACCGAGGCGTATGGCCAGACGCCCGGCCATGTTTGCGGCATAGGCTCGGTCAAGACCAATATCGGCCATCTCGATACGGCAGCAGGGGTTGTGGGGCTGATCAAGACGGCGCTCAGCCTGCATCACAAACAAATCCCGGCAAGCCTTGGCTTTGAGGCCCCGAACCCTGCGATTGATTTTGAGGGCAGCCCGTTTCACGTAAACGCTGCGCTGACAGAATGGGCAGCGGACGGGCCCCGCCGGGCGGCTGTGAACTCGCTCGGCGTGGGCGGTACGAATGCGCATGTGGTGCTGGAAGAAGCGCCTGCGCGCGCGGCGTCTGACGAAAGCGATTTCCCGTTTCAGGTGCTCACCCTCTCGGCGCGTAGCAAATCAGCGCTTGAGGCAAGCTCAGCCGCGCTTGCCGCATATCTGCGCGCGCATCCCGGTGCGGATATGGCCGATCTGGCATGGACCCTGCGCGCGGGGCGTCACGGGTTCGACAAGCGCCGCGTTCTCGTGGCCGAGACGCCGGTGGAGGCGGCAGCGCTGTTGGAGGCGGGCGATCCGCTGCGCGTTCATACCCATGCGGTGCTCGCAGCACCCGAGACGGTGTTCATGTTCCCCGGTGGTGGCGTACAATACACTGGCATGGCGCGCGATCTGTACGAGACAGAGCCGGTTTTCGCCGAGTGGATGGATCGCGGGTTTGCCCATCTGGAGCCGCAGCTTGAGTACGACATCCGCGCGCTGTGGCTGCCTGAGCCGGGGCAGGAAGATGCCGCTGCCGAAACGCTCAAGCGTCCGTCGGTGCAATTGCCGCTGATCATGATCACCGAATACGCGCTGGCGCAATTGTGGATCAGTTGGGGTGTTATGCCCGCTGCCTTGGTGGGTCATTCAATGGGCGAGAATACCGCAGCCTGCCTCGCGGGTGTGATGCAGTTTGAGGATTGCATTGACCTTGTGCTCCTGCGTGGGCGGCTCTTTGACACGGTACCTGCGGGGGGCATGCTCAGCGTGCCTTTGCCGCTGGCCGAGCTGGAGCCGCTCATTGGCAATGACCTTGATATCGCCTCGGTCAATGCGCCCGCGCTCTGTGCTGTGTCCGGCCCCAATGCCGCGCTGGAGGGTTTGGCCGCACGGCTCAAGGCGCGCGATGTGGAGACGCAGCGGGTGGCGATTGATATCGCGGCTCATTCGCGAATGCTTGACCCCATTTTGGATCGGTTCCGCAGCTTTGTCGCAGGGTTGGACCTGAAAGCGCCGCAGATGCCGGTGATCTCCAACCGGACGGCCAAGCCCCTCACGGCGGCGCAAGCCACAGACCCGGATTATTGGACCGAGCAGCTCCGCCAGACTGTCCGCTTTGGCGATTGCATTGACGCGCTCCCGGACGTGCCGCGCGTTTTCTTGGAGGTCGGGCCGGGCAAAGCGCTGAGCGCGCTGGCCGGGATGGCACCGGGTGTGACGCCTGCCCAAGTGCTCAGCTCCCTGCGCCACCCGGAGCAGGACATGGCCGACGACGCCTTTTTCCTGCAACAGATCGGGCGGCTCTGGGCCTGTGGGGTCGAGGCCGATTGGGATCAGATCTGGGGCGGGGCGCGCCGCGTGCGGCTCGATCTGCCGACCTATCCGTTTCAGCGCAGCCGCTATTTCATCGAGCCGGGGCAGGCGGCGGTGGAAGACACCCTCGCGCGGAGCGATGATATAGCCGACTGGGGCACGCGGCCTGTCTGGATGCCGCGTCTGGCGGAATGTGCGCTCGATGTGGAGGCGGATCTCGGTCCGCCGCTCACATGGGTGATCTTTGAGGATGACGCGGGCTTTGCCGCGCCCGCGATTGCGCGGCTGCGCGAGGCGGGTCATGTGGTGACAACCGTGCGCTCTGGTGACAGCTTTCAGCGGCGTGGTGAGGAGACATATATCCTCGCACCCGAGCAGGGGCGCGCGGGGTATGAGGCGCTCTTATTCGCGCTGGCGGGGGACGGGCGCTTGCCGGACCGTATCGCCCATTTCTGGCTGGTGACGCAGGGCGAGAGTTTCCGCCCGGGCAGCAGTTTTTTCGACCGCAACATCGACCATGGGTTCTTCAGCCTCCTGCATATCGCGCAAGCGATCGGGGCGGTCGAGATGCCGAGCCCATGCCATATCACGGCCTTCGCCACCGGCGCGGCGGATGCGCGCGGCGGCGGCATGGCGGCACCCGAGAAGGCCACGCTAGAAGGCCCCATTGGGGTGATCCCGCGCGAATTGCCCAGCGTTACGGCCAATATGGTGGATGTGGAGCTTGCCGCGCCGCCCAAGGGCCGCCATGCACGCACACAGCCTGACCATACAAACCGTCTCCTGGAGGAGCTTCTGGCCGAGCCGTCCTCTGTGCCCGCCGCGTGGCGCGGTGGCAAGCGGTTCGCAAAGGTGCTGCGCCCAGCCGACTTGCCAGAAGCGGGCGCGCTTTATGCCGAGGGCGGCACGTATCTCATCACCGGTGGGTTTGGCGGGATCGGGCTCAGCGTGGCGCGCGATCTGGCGGCGCGGGCGGAGGCCAATATCGTGCTGTTGTCGCGCAGCGCCCTGCCGCCGCGCGAGGCTTGGGGCAGCTATCACGGTGCGGGCCGTACCGCACGTCGCATCGCCGCCGTGCGGGAGATTGAGGCGGCGGGCGGGCGCGTGCATGTCTGCCGCGCGGATGTGACGGATATCGCCCAGATGCGCGCGGCGCGGGCGGAGATCGAGGCACAGTTCGGCCCGCTCACAGGTGTGTTCCACGCGGCGGGTGCAATTGATGACGCGCCAATCCTCGCCAAGGATGCGGGCCATGTGCAGGCCGTTTTCGCGCCCAAGATTGGCGGGCTTCGGGTGCTCGACGAAGTCTTCCCCGATGGCACGCTTGATCTCATGGTGCTTTTTTCGTCCACCTCCGCCCTGATCCATCCGGCGGGGCAGGTGGATTACGTCGCCGCCAACGCTTATCTCAGCGCCTTTGCTGCCGCGCGGGTGGGGGCCAAAACCCGCATTGTTGCGGTCAATTGGGGCGTGTGGGCCGATACGGGCATGGCCGCCGATGCGATGGCCGCGCGGATGGGCGTCGCGGAGCCGGGCGAGGCGCGCGCGCTTTCGGGTCCGGTTTTCAATGCGCTGTGCGAGGATGCAAGCGGCGTGCGCCGCTTTGCCGCCGATCTGAGTGCTGAGGATTGGATGCTGGGCGAGCACCGCACCCGCGCGGGACAGATCGTGCTGCCCGGCACGGGGTATATCGAGCTTGCCGCGCAGGCGATGGCAGCCGAGGGTGGTTTTGCACCGTTTGAGCTGCGCGACCTTTACTTTCTGCGCGCGCTGGAGGTGCCTGAGGGCGGCATGCAGCACACGCAACTGAGCATTGCGGGCAGCGATGGCGCGCTGTCGATGGTGGTCGCCACGCAGCAGCGCATTGGCGCGCGGACAGGCTTGGTACCCCATGCTCAGGCGCAGATCGTGCCACTTGGCCTTGCCGCGCCACGTATTGATGTCGGGGCTATCACGGCCCGGTGCGACAGGCAGGCGGCACAGCCTTTCGTCTCGCCACAAGAGCAGCAGTTGGACTTCGGCCCGCGCTGGCGCGTGGTGGAAGACGCGGCCTTTGGCGCTGGTGAGGGGATCGCGCATCTGGCGCTGCCAGAGGCCGCATCGGGTGATTTGTCGGATGGGTATCTGGCGCATCCGGCGCTTTTGGACCTTGCCACCGGCTGGGCAATTGCGCTCAGCGCAGACTATGATCCCTCCGAGCTTTGGGTGCCTGCGGGCTACGGATCGGTGCGTATCTTCGCGCCGCTGCCCGCGCGGATCGTGTCCTGGGTTCGGCTGGCGCGCGGCGGGGACGCCGAGACCGCAACCTACGATATCGTGCTGGCCACACCCGAAGGCGATGTGGTGTTGAGCGCGGATGGGTTGCAGATGCGCAAGCTGGACGCGGGCCTCAAACCCGCTGCGCTGAGCGAGCGGGACATGCTGGCCGAACCCGGTGCGGACGTAGCACCCCTCTCGCCCGGTGAGACGCGCCTGATGCGGATGATGGCGCTTGGCATTACGGCCGAAGAAGGTCCCGAGGCGCTGCGCCGCGCGCTGAGCACGGGCGCGCCGCAGATCGCCATTTCACCCATGAGCCTTACCAACCTGATGGTTGAAACCACGCGCGGCGAGGCGGCGCGCCCGGTGGGCCAAAGCTTTGAGCGGCCTGAGCTGGACGGCGATTTCAGAGCACCCGAAGGGGCGTTGCAAATTCAATTGGCCGAGATGTGGTCGTCCCTTCTGGGGATCGCCAAGGTGGGGGCTGAGGACAGTTTCTTTGATCTCGGCGGGCACAGTCTTCTAGCGGTGCGGCTCTTTGCGCAAATCAAGCGCGGCTTTGGCGTCGACTTCCCGATCTCGGTACTTTTTGAGGCACCGAGCATTACAGCATTGGCCGCGCTCATCGAGGCGCAGACCGGGCCGGTTGAGCAGAGCGTTGAGGCCGAAACGCGCGTGGCTGATACGCCGCTGCGCCGCCATCTTGTGCCGCTTCACCCCGATATGTCGGGCGGGCGCACGCCACTTTTCATCGTGGCGGGTATGTTCGGCAATGTGCTCAACCTGCGCCATCTGGCACTTGTGGTGGGGCGGGATCGACCTGTCTGGGGCCTTCAGGCGCGCGGCCTGATTGGTGACGAAGTACCTCACAACACAATCGCAGATGCCGCGCGCGATTATATCGCGGAGATGCGGCAGGTGCAGCCCGAGGGCCCCTATATGCTGGGCGGTTTTTCTGGTGGCGGGATCACGGCGCTTGAGATGGCGCAGCAGTTGCGCGAGGTTGGCGAGGATGTGTCCATGCTTGCGATGCTCGACACGCCGCTGCCCGTACGCCCCAGCCTCAATCGCCGAGACAAGGCGTTGATCAAGCTTGCGGAATTGCGCGCTAAGGGTCCGGGCTATCTGCTGGACTGGGCGCGCGCGCGGGCCGCTTGGGAGGTCGAGAAACGGCAAGGCGTGGCACCGAGCGAGGAGGGCAGCTTCAACAATGCCGAGATCGAGCAGGCCTTCCGCGCTGCTGTCGCCGCCTACCATGTAGCGCCTTGGGACGGGCCGTTCACGCTTTTTCGGCCAAAACTTGACCAGCATTGGAAAGTCTCAGCCGGCAATTGGGTGAATGCGGCACGCGAATATGTCTACCCCGACAATCAATGGGCGCAATACGCGCCCCAAATACAGGTGATCGAGGTGCCGGGCGACCATGACAGCATGGTTCTGATGCCCAATGTGGGCGTTCTCGCCGGACATCTGAGCGATATCGCCGCCGCCGCCGATCTGGCGCGCAGCCCCCGTCGCGGTTCCGATACCTCCTTAAACAAAGCAGCGGAGTGATATGACATGAGTGCCGATCCGTCCGTTCTCACAGTGATCCTGAATTACCGCACGCCCGAACTGGCCGTGAAGGCCTGTGCCGCCGCCCTGCGCGAGATGGCGGGGATACGCGGCGAGATTGTCGTCGTGGACAACCAATCGGGCGATGATAGCTGCGCTGTGATCGGCGAGGCTATTGTGGACGGTGGCTGGGATGCGCAGGGGCGCGTTCGGCTGATCCCATCGGGGCGCAATGGCGGCTTTGGCGCGGGCAATAATTTTGGCATCCGGCAGGGTTTGTCGGACGGCAGCGCGCCTGATTTCGTCTACATCCTCAACTCGGACGCGTGGCCGGAAAAGGGTGCTATTCGCGCGCTTTTGGAGGTTATGCAGACCGAGCGTAAAGCGGGCATTGTCGGCAGCTACATTCGCGGTGTGGATGGCCATGCGCATCAGACGGCGTTTCGCTTTCCCTCCATCGCGGGCGAATTTGAGGGCGCTGTGCGCACCGGCATCGTCAGCCGCCTCTTGGCAGGGTCTGTTGTGCCGCTGCCCGTGCCGCAGGCCCGCACAACGGTGGGCTGGGTCGCGGGGGCGTCGGCGATGATGCGGCGGCGGATGCTGGATGAGATCGGCATGTTTGATGAGACGTTTTTTCTCTATTATGAGGAGACGGATCTGTGTCTGCGCGCGACCCGCGCGGGCTGGGACGTGGTGTATGAGCCGCTCTCGGAGGTTTTGCATATCGGCTCTGTCTCGACGGGGATGAAGACATGGGCGCGCACGCCGGATTATTGGTTCGCCTCGCGCAGGCATTATTTCACTAAAAACCATGGGCGTGGCTATGCGGCCTGCGCTACCATCGCACGAGTGGCGGGTGCTGTGCTTTGGCGGCTGCGCTGGCCGTTCACGCGCCGCCCCTTGGGAGATCCGCCGCAGTTCCTGCGTGATCTGTTGATGAGCAGCGTGGCAGGCACCCGCTCACGCGCCTCTCGCCCCTCTGAGCCACGCCACCCAACAGCCGAGGAGGCGCAATGAGCCAGTTTTCCTGCGTTCTGATCGGTTCCGAGACGCTGACCCTCACCGTGGCGGAAATGCTGGTGGAGGCGGGTGTTGATCTGCGCGCCGTCTGCACGCGCCATGGCGGCTTGCAGGCTTGGGCGGAGGCGCGCGGGATTGCCGTGGGGGGGGATCTGTGGGTTCTGGACGTTCCCCATGACTGGCTGATCAGTGCGGCGAACCTGCGCATCCTGCCCGAGGCCGTGATCGCGCGGGCCGCGCGCGGGGCGGTGAATTTTCATGATGGGCCGTTACCGGACTATGCCGGGGTAAACACGCCGGTCTGGGCGCTTTTGAACGGGGCCGCAGCTTATGGCATTACGTGGCACCACATGGCGGGCGGTGTGGACAAAGGCCATATCTTGCTCCAGCGCTGGTTTGACATCGCGGTGGGTGAGACGGCGCACAGCCTCAATGCGCGGTGTTACGCGGAGGCCGTGGACAGCTTTGGCGAGGTGATTACCGAGTTGGCCTCTGATAGGCCCGCCGCGCTGCCGCAGGAGGGGCCGGGGCTCTATCTTGGCCTCGCTGACCTGCCGCCTGCTGCGGGGCATTTGGATTTTGGAGGACCGGCGCAGACAGCGCTGCATCTGGTGGAGGCGCTGGATTTCGCAAACCATGCAAACCCTATTTGTGCGGCCAAGCTTGAGCTGGGCGGTCATGTTCTTGCTGCGGGCTCTGCCGAGATGTTGGGCGGGCGGGGCGCGCCGGGCACGGTTCTTGAGGTGTCAGACGAGGCGCTTGTGGTGATGGCCGACGGGGGCGCGCTGCGCCTTGGGGACTTGCGCTACATGGATGGACGCCGCGTTGATCCCAGCGCGTTGGTGGCGCAGGGCGATGTGTTGCACCTGCCCGCTCGGGCCGTCACGGCGGGCGCGCGTCTTGCAAAGCTCGCCCCGGCAGAGGCGCTCTGGCGGCGCAGGCTTGAGGCAGAGCTGCTCGGCGTGCCTTTGGCCGGGCCACGCAGCGCCGCGCCGGATTGGCAGCGTGTGGAGATCAGCGTGCCGGATGGCACCAGCCTTGAGGATATTGCTGCCCGCTTTTTGGAGTTCGCGGAACGCTCTGCCGGGGCGCGAGGTGCCGTGGCCCTGCAAACCTCCGAGCTTGCGACCCTACTGGATGGGGCCGAGGGCTATATCACACCTTGGGTGCCGATGGTTGCAGTGGCGGATATCGCAGTCGCGCAATCGCGTCCGGGATTTGCCGCTGATCTGATGCTGCGCACGCCTGCGCTTGCCGGGCGAGGGCAGCCTGATCTGGCGCTATCGCTCAGTGGTGCGCCGGTGCCGGGCTGCGCGCTCAGCTTTTTGCCGCACGAGGCCGCGCTGATCTATGATGCGGCGCGTTTGAGCGCAGATGCGGCCACGCTTCTCACCGCCCGGCTGGAGGAGGCGTTGCGCGGACCGCTCGTGGCGCTGCCCGAGGCTGATCGCGTGGCGATCACCGCATGGAACGACACATGCGTTGCCTATGATGCCACCCTCACAATGCCACGGGCGTTTGAGGCGCAGGTGGCGCGCATGCCTGCGGCCACGGCACTCATTTTCGAGGATACGGCGCTCAGCTATGGTGATCTGAACGCGCGAGCTAACCATGTGGCGGCCGCCTTGCAAGCGGCAGGCGTGGGGCCGGGCGTCACTGTGGCATTGATGGCTGCGCGTGGCTTTGATCTGATGATCGGCGCGCTGGGGATTTTGAAAGCGGGCGGGGCTTACGTTCCGCTCGACCCGGAGTATCCGGCTGCGCGTACGGCTCATTGTATCGCCGACAGCGCCGCCCCGGTGATCCTCACGCAAGAGGCGCTCCGTGGATCGCTGCCCGCCACGCAGGCAACTGTGCTCACGTTTGAGACGCTTCAGGGCCACCGCGAGGCCAATCCAGAAACCGGCGCGGGGCCAGATGATCTGGCCTATCTGATCTATACCTCAGGCTCCACCGGCGCGCCCAAGGGCGTGATGGTAGGGCATCGCAATGTGGCCAATTTCTGCGCTGCGATGGATGCGCATATCACGCGCACCCCCGGCGATACATGGCTTGCGGTGACCTCGCTGGCTTTTGACATTTCGGTGCTGGAGCTTTTCTACACGCTCACGCGCGGCATGCGCGTGGTGATCTCGGGTGATGGGCCAAGGGCGGCGGTATCGGGCACGTCCACGCTCGGCTCGGATCGAGGCATGGATTTTGGCCTTTATTATTGGGGCAATGATGATGGGGTGGGCGCGCAGAAATATCACCTCCTGCTGGAGGGCGCGCGCTTTGCCGAGGCGCATGGCTTCACCTCGCTCTGGACGCCTGAGCGGCATTTTCACGCCTTTGGCGGGCCTTATCCGAACCCGTCCGTGACAGGTGCCGCCGTGGCGGCGGTTGCCCCCGGTCTCAGCGTGCGGGGCGGTAGCTGCGTGGCCCCTTTGCACCACCCCGCGCGCATCGCGGAGGAATGGGCCGTGATAGACAACCTCACCAATGGCGGCGCGGGCATTGCCTTTGCCTCTGGCTGGCAGCCGGATGATTTCATATTGCGGCCTGAGAATACGCCGCCCGAAAACAAGCCGGCGCTCTATGAGACGCTGAAAACCGTCCGCAAGCTCTGGCGCGGAGAGGAGGTGGCCTTTCCTACGGCCACCGGCGGCACCCATAGCGTGGTCACGCAGCCGCGTCCGGTGTCCAAGGAACTGCCCGTTTGGGTGACCACGGCAGGCAACCCTGAGACATGGCGCGAGGCGGGCGCGCTGGAGGCGAATGTGCTCACGCATCTTCTGGGGCAGAGCATTGAAGAGGTGGGTACAAAGATAGCGCTATATTACGCGGCCCTGCGCGAGGCGGGGCATGATCCGGCGGATTTCAAAGTCACAATGATGCTGCACACCTATCTCGCGGAGACCCGCGACAAGGCGCGTGAGGTGGCCCGTGAGCCGATGAAAGACTACCTGCGCTCCGCCGCCGGTCTGATCAAGCAATACGCCTGGGCCTTCCCGGCGTTCAAGCGGCCCAAGGGCGTGAGCACCCCTTTTGAGATGGATCTGGGCAGCCTTGAAGCGGACGAGCTTGAGGCGATCCTCGATTTCGCGTTTGAGCGGTATTTTGAGGATGCAGGTCTCTTTGGCACGGTTGAGGATGCCGCCGCGCGCACAGAGCAGCTCAAGGCGATTGGCGTGGATGAGATTGCATGCCTGATTGATTATGGCATTGCGCCCGAGGTGGTCATGGAGGGTTTGAAGCCCTTGGCCGAGGTGCTGCGCCGCGCCAATGCGGGGGCCGCGCTCGACCCGGATGATTTTTCCATCGCGGCTCAGATCATGCGCCACGGCGTGACCCATATGCAATGCACCCCCTCGATGGCGCGGCTTTTGACGATGGATAGGGATGCGCGGCGTGCTTTGGCACGGGTGGAGCAGCTCTATGTTGGCGGGGAGGCTCTGCCGCAGGATCTGGCCGTGGAATTGCGTAGCGCGGGCCCGCGCGACATTCGCAACATGTATGGCCCGACCGAGACGACGATCTGGTCCAGCGTGGACCGGGTAGGCGATGGTCCTGTGAGCATCGGCACGCCGATTGCGAATACCACGTTGCATGTGCTGGACGAGGCGGGCCGCGAAGTGCCTGTGGGCGTCCAAGGCGCGCTCTGGATTGGGGGCGCGGGCGTGACGCAGGGTTATTGGCAGCGCGAGGCGCTGACGGCGGAGCGGTTCCGCAGCTTGGACGGCGTAGGGCAGGGGGTGCTCTACGACACGGGCGATCTGGCGGCGTGGCAGGCGGATGGGCGCATGGCCTATCTGGGCCGTGCCGATACTCAGGTGAAGATACGCGGGCAACGCATGGAAATGGGCGAGATCGAGGCCTGTCTCAAGGCGCATGAGCATGTGACCGAGGCGGTCGTCATGGCCCGGCCCGGCCCCACGGGTGATCCGCGTCTGGTGGGGTATTTCACCGCCTCCGCCGCTCTGGCCGAGCCGGACCTGCGCGCGCATCTGGCCAAGCATCTGCCCGCTGCGATGATCCCTGCGGTGCTGGTCCCGCTCGACACCTTCCCCCTGACGCCCAACAAGAAGATTGACCGCAACGCGCTGGCCTCGCCCGAAGCTGTCGCGCCCCCTGTGCCCAAGGCCGAAGCGGAGATGCCTGCATCCGATATGGGGCAGGTGGTTCTGCGCGTCTGGCAAACGGTTCTGAGCTTGCCGCAGATTGGTGCACGCGACAATTTCTTTGATCTGGGCGGGCATTCGTTATTGGCGGTGCAGGTGCACCGCGATTTACGCACAGCACTGCCCGATACGCGGCTGACGATCACGGATATCTTCCGTTTCCCGGTGCTGGCTGATCTGGTGGCGCATATGGAAACTGGTGGGATCAAACCAGCTGCCGCCGTAGCCCCAACACCCGACGCGCCAGGTCGCAGCGCCACCATGTCCAAGCGCCGTGCGATGCGCGCCGGGCGGGAGGCGCGGCCATGATCGCAGCGGGCACATTGCAACAGGTCGGAGCAGGGCAGGACGCGCTGCCGATGGATATTTTCCCCGAGGGCGTGGCTGTGGCCTTCAGCGATCCGCGCGCCCCTGCGCCGGATGTCTGGCCTACGGAGGCCCCGGCAATTGCCAATGCGGCCCCGCGCCGCCGGGCCGAATTTGCCGCCGGTAGGGCCGCCGCACGCGTCGCGATGGCGCGGCTGGGCCTGCCCCCCGCCGCCGTGCCTGCCGGGGCCGATCGTGCGCCGATCTGGCCGCATCGCCTGACCGGCAGTCTCACACATAACCAGACGCTTTGCATCGCGGCCCTCGCACGGTCGGAGCAGTTTCGCGCGCTTGGCGTCGATGTGGAGGAGGATGCGCCCTTGCCTGCGGAGTTGATCCCCACGATCTGCACATTGGCCGAGCGCGCATGGCTGGCCTGCCAGCCAGACGAGCTGCGCGGCACGTTTGCGCGGTTTATCTTCTCGGCCAAGGAATGCGCTTATAAATGCCAGTATGGCGTGACGGGCAAGATCTTTGATTTCGACACGCTGGAGATCACGCCCGATCTGGATACGGGGCAGTTCGAGGCCACGTTTCTGCGCGACATAGACCCGTTCAAGGCGGGGACATGCCTCTCGGGCCGCTCGTGGCGCGGGCAGGGGGTGATTGTGACCGGAATGGCGCTTAAACCCGCACCGCGCTGGGGCTTGAGGGATTTGTGACGTGCGTGTGTTTGTAAAGTTGGAGGTTGGCCCATGGCGCGCCTTATGATGTTATCTGTCGTCAGTGCTCTGATCCTTGCGCTGCTGGTCAGTGCCGGGGCATGGGTCCTGCGCGCCACTGTTCCAAGTGCCGAGCAGATCGCGACCTCCTATGCCACACCACTCCCTGCGCCTGAGGGGCCGCTGCGCGTCTTTCATCTGGGCCATTCTCTGGTTGGGCGGGACATGCCCGCGATGCTCGCGCAACTGGCCGGGCACGAATATGAAAGCCAGCTTGGCTGGGGCACATCCCTGCGCGAGCATTGGGAGCCGGACGCGGCCATCAACGGATTTGAGGCCGAGAATGATCACCCCCGCTTTCGCGACGCCCGCGAGGCGGTTGGATCGGGCGACTATGGCGCCGTGGTGCTGACCGAGATGGTCGAGATCAAGGACGCAGTCAAATACCATGAGAGCACCATATATTTTGGCAAATGGGCCGATCGCGCGCGCGCAGCTACGCCTCAGCCGCGTATCTATCTCTACGAATCCTGGCACCGGTTGGATGTGAAGCCTGGCTGGATGGCGCGGCTCGATGGTGATTTGGAGACCTATTGGCAGGGCGCGCTGTTATACCCTGACTTGGGCAAAAACCCCCGTGCGCCCGCCTATCTCATCCCGGTGGGGCAGGTCATGGCGCATTTCGTGCGCAGCGTGGAGACGATGGGCGGGCTTGGCCCCGTCAAGAGCCGCGAGGATCTTTTCCAGCGCAAGGAGGATGGCAGCGTTGATCAGATCCATGTGAACGATCTTGGCGCGTACCTTGTGGCGCTCACGCATTATGCAGTGCTCTATCACCGCTCGCCCGTGGGTCTGCCCCATGCGTTGATGCGCGCCGATGGCAGTGCGGCGATAGATCCCGGTGCGGATCTTGCGCGGCTCATGCAGCAATCGGTGTGGGAGGTCGTAACGGCCCTGCCACAGACCGGGATCGGCTCATGATCCCGCGCCGGGCGTTTTTGCAGGGGGCGCTTTGCCTCGCGGTGTGTCTGGGCGCCTTCACCGGGGCAGGGCTCGCGCAGGACGCAAAACCACCCGTGGCGATTGGCCTGGCACCCATCACCGACTGGAGCACGCAACAGCCCTTTCTCGACGTGATGAAAACCGCGCGCCGCTGGATCGGTCATGAGCCGGGCCGCTGGGGCGGGCGCAGTTTTGAGGCGCTGGAGGCGTCGGGGCTTCTGGACGACGAGGGCTGGCCCATGTCCAAACCCTCTGATCTGGGGGCGATCGGCACACTGATCCTTACCGATATGCCGGAAGGGGCCGGGGCGCTCGCTGGGCGCTATCTGTTACGCTTTGAAGGCGAGGGGATTGTCGAGGTGTCGGGCCGTGCCACCAATGTGCGCTACGGGCGCGGCGAGGTGACCTTTGACTATACGCCCGGCCCCGGCCCGGTTGAGATCCGTATCCAGCGGTCGGACCCTGCGCGCACAGGCGATTATGTGCGCAGTATCACGGTGGTCAAGGACGAGCACGTTGCGGCCTTTGATGCGGGCGCGGTCTTTCGGCCCGCGTGGCTGGACATGCTGGACGGGTTCGAGGCGCTGCGCTTCATGGATTGGATGAACACCAATGATCATGGCCCCGTCGCATGGGAGGCACGCGCGCGGGTCTCTGATTTTTCCTACACACGCCACGGCGCGCCGGTGGAGATCATGTCGGCATTGGCCGCTGAAGTGGGCGCGGATCTCTGGATCAACATCCCGCATCTGGCGGATGACGCCTATGTCCGCACCTATGCCGAGGCATTGCGCGCAGTGCTGCCCGAAGGGTCGCGCGCTTATGTGGAATTCTCAAACGAGCTTTGGAACTGGCAGTTCCTGCAAACCGAATGGGCCGATGCCCAAGGGCAGACGCGCTGGGGGATCCAGCATCGCGGAGCGCAGTTCTACGGGATGCGGGCGGCTGAGGTAGCGGATATCTTTTCGGACGTGTTTGCGCAGGACCGCGCGCGCCTGATCAACGTCATTGCCACGCAAACCGCGTGGTTGGGTCTGGAGACTGACGTTCTTGGCGCGCCTCTGGCGGTGCAGGAGGGGCAGCGCCCGCCGCATGAGGCGTTTGATGCCTATGCTGTCACCGGGTATTTCGGCCATGTTCTGGGTACCGAACGACGCGCCGAGCTGATCACTGGCTGGCTTGCTGCCTCGGCTGATGCGGCGGAGGCTGAGGGCCGCGCTCAGGGTCTGGCCGGGGTGGCGCTCGACATGCATATGGCCAAACACCGTTTTGATCTGGCCACGCAGATGGCCGCTGAGGAACTTATCGATGGGCGCCATAGCGGCGATCCGGACGACACGCTGACCGACCTTCTGGACCGGGTGCTGCCCTATCATGCAGAGGTGGCGGCGCGGCACGGGCTGGACCTTATCATGTATGAGGGCGGCACCCACGTGGTGGGGATCGGCACGCGCGTGGATGATGATGCGCTGACCGCGTTTTTCACCCATCTGAATTATGCGCCACAGATGGGCGCGATCTATGATGCGCTGATGGCGGGCTGGGCCGCGAGCACGCCGGGTATTTTCAACGTCTTCACGGATGTGCAGGCCGCGAGCAAATGGGGCAGCTGGGGCGCGCTGCGCTATCCCGGTGACACCTCCGCGCGCTGGCAGGTGATTGAGCGGCGCAAGTGAGAGGTCTGAGCGTGATGATCCCGGCCCATGATGAGGCGGGTTATATCGCCGCCTGTTTGGGGGCGGTGTTCGCGTCACGCCTGCACGGGCGCGAGATGCAAGTTATGGTGATCGCCAACGCCTGCACCGATGATACGGTGGCGCGCGCCCGTGCGGCAGGGGCCGAGGTGATTGAGACAGCGCAGGGCGGCAAGCTCCATGCGCTGGGTCTGGGCGATGCGGCGGCGCGTCATGATCTGCGGGTCTATCTTGACGCGGATGTGGTGGTGAGCCCTGATTTGCTTGCACAGATAGCGGATATATTGGACGTGCCCGCGCCGCGCTATGCCTCAGGCACGCCGATTGTGACCCCTGCGCAGAGCTTCGCCACGAGGGCCTATGCGCGGTTCTGGCAAAGCCTGCCCTTTGTCCAGACTGGTGTGCCGGGGTTTGGGATTTTCGCCGTTAACACAGGTGGGCGCGCGCGGTGGCGCGATTGGCCCGATATCATATCGGACGACACGTTCGCGCGGCTCAGCTTTGTGCCTTCCGAGCGGGTGCGTGTGTCGGCCACCTATCGCTGGCCCATGGTGGAGGGGGTGCGCGCCCTCATTCGTGTGCGGCGGCGGCAGGATCGTGGGGTGGCGCAGATCGCCGCGCGGTATCCTGAGCTTTTGGTGAATGAGGACGTGCCGCCCGTGGGCCTTGGTGGCATCGTGTCGCGCGCACTCCAAGATCCGATTGGTTTTGCCGTCTATGCCTTTATCAGCCTTGCCGTTCAGCTGGGCCGGGGTACGGGCGGATGGGAACGGGGACGCTAAAGCGCTCGGATATGCGCAGCGAGCTTGGCCGCCTCGATATGCGCGTCATGGCGCTCCAAAACGCGGGCGCGGGCGGCCTTGCCCATTGCCATGCGTTTGGTATGCGGCATTGCGGCCAGCGTCTCAACCGCCTTGGCCAATGCCGCATCATCGCCTGCGGGCACCAGCCAGCCCGTCTCACCGGGCAGGACCAGTTCCGGCATGCCTGCGATATAGGTGGCGATCACCGGACGGGCCGAGGCCATCGCCTCCATCACCACCATTGGCAGGCCCTCGGCAAAGCTGGGCATTATAAGCGCATGGGCGCTTGCCAGCTCGGCCCGCACGCCAGCCTCGTCCAGCCAGCCCGTAAAGCGGACATGTTTGCTCAGCCCCTCGGCCTTCAGCGCCGCCTCCATCACGGGCCGCAACGAGCCGTCGCCGATCATAACAAGCTCAAGCTCGGGATGCGCGGCGCTCAATCGGGCCAGCGCGGGCACCAGCACCATCTGCCCCTTTTGCTCCACAAACCGCCCAATCGCAACAAGGCGCAGGCCAGTCTTTGGGATGGGCGCAGGTGCGTTGAATTTTCCAACCTCGATCCCGCAATGCACGATCTTGATCTTGTCCCATTGCGCATGATCCACAAGACGGCAGAGCTGCGCACGACCATAGCTGCTAATCGCCACGGCAAAGGCGGCGCGGCTGACTTTCTCGGCAAGGCCAAGCGCGCGGGGGGCGTCAAACTCCTCGGGACCGTGGACGGTGAAGCTGTAACGCGGCCCACCAAGCGCGTGGGTGAGCGTGGCCACGGCGGCGGCATTGGTGCCGAAATGCGCGTGGCAATGCGTGATTCCAAGCACTTGACAGCGCCGCAGGATATACGCGGCTTCCACCAGATAAATCAGATGCCGAAACCGCCCTACCTCGGATCGCGCGCCCATCCGCCACGCCAAAGCCAGCGCCTCGGCAAAGCGCGCAGGCCCCGCGAGGAGGGCACGAAAGAGCGCGATAAGCAGCGCGACTGGCCCCGCGCGTAACACATACTCAGTACGCCCGGCCTCAGCTATATCACCCGGATCGACCAGATCCACATTCGCCGCGCGCATGGCCAGCCGCGTGATCTCAAACTCCTGCGTCTCAAGCGCGTGCAACTCGCGCCGGATAAAGCTGTGCGAGGGCTGCGGATAGGTATTGAGGATATAGGCGATTTTCACGGGGTGCGCGGCCTTGGAAATTGGGTTTAGCGCACCCTAGCCGCCACAGGCATGACCCGCAAAGCCCCGCATTTCGCGCACCTTCGATTGCTCCGGACGGGTTGCAAACGCGCATCTTTCGCAGGCCGCCACATGGCGGTGCCGCCGCCCGTGATTGACCCCCGCGCGCCCGCGACCTAAGCCAAGGAGATGAGCCATGAAAGGCCCTGATGTGATCAAGGCACTCAGCACCGCGTTTCGCGGGAACCGTCTGACCGCGCGTATCCTGCGCAGCGCCTCTTGGGCGCTCATGGGGTATGGCGGCACGCAGGCGATCCGGCTGGCTTCGAACCTCATCCTCACCCGGCTGTTATTCCCTGAGGCGTTCGGCCTGATGACGCTGGTCACTGTCATCACCGTGGGGCTGATGATGTTCTCGGATGTGGGTATTGGCCCCAGCATCAGCCAGAGCAAGCGGGGTGACGACCCGGATTTCCTCAACACCGCATGGACCATTCAGGTGATGCGCGGGTTTACCCTTTGGGGGGTGACGCTCCTGCTGGCGACGCCTGTGGCCACGCTTTACGACCAGCCCGATCTGGCGTTTTACCTGCCGATTGCGGGGTTCGCGCTGGTGATCACCGGGTTTTTCCCGACGCGGATCGAGACTGCGCATCGCCATCTGGTCTTTGGTCGCCTGACCGTGCTCGATCTTATTGCGCAGCTGATTGGCGTGGGGCTTATGGTGGTCTTGGCGCTTGTCACCGGCTCGGTTCTGGCGCTGGTGGTGGGCGGCATCCTCATCGCGCTGGCCAAACTCATTCTCACCACGCTCTATCTGCCCGGCGCGCGCAATCGCTTCCAGCTTGAACGCGCCGCCGTGGCCGAGCAGGTGCGCTTTGGCAAATGGATATTCCTCTCGACGGCCTTTGCCTTCATCTGCACCCAAGGCGACAAGGCGCTTTTGGGGGTGCTTTTGCCGCTGGCCACGCTCGGCATCTACAATATCGCGTTTTTCCTCGCGAGCTTTCCGATGTCGCTGGGCCAATCCATCACACAGCAAGTGCTGATCCCGGTCTACCGCGACCGCCCGCCGGGAGAGAGTGCCGACCACCGCGCACGCCTGCGCAAGATGCGGTTTTTGCTCAGCTCCGGCATGTTCACACTTTTGGCTTTGATGGCGCTGACGGGGCCTTGGCTCATTGGGCTGCTCTACGATCCGCGCTACGCGGCGGCGGGGGCGATGGTCACGGTGATGGCTTGTGCATTTTTGCCCATGGCGCTGGGGCTGAGCTATGATCGCGCGGCCCTTGCGGCCGGGGATTCGCGCGGGGCGTTTGTGTGGTCTGCACTACGCTCAATCGCGCAGATGGGGATGCTCTGGGTCGGGTTTCAGGCTTACGGCCTTCTCGGCGCTATGGCGGGGATGGGGCTTGGCCTTGTGCTGATCCATCCAGTGCTCATCCGCCTCGCACGCAAGCATCATGCGTGGGACGGGCTGCATGATCTGATCTTCGGCGCTTTGGCAATCGCCATCACAGGGCTCAGCTTTTGGCTCCACGCCCCTGCGATCCTCGCCCTTTTGGCACAGTAACACTCAGAGCCGCCGCCCACGGGTGAGCGCGGTGATAAGGCCACGCAAACGCCCGCGTTTTCGCGGTTTAGGGGCACGGGGGCTGCGCACCGGGCGCATCTCGGGGATCGAGATGACCGGGCGCAGGCCCAGCTCGCGCTCCATCTGATCGGCGGTGCGGATGATCGGCGTGCGCCAATCCATCAAGAACGCCACCGCCACGCCCAGAAGCAAAGCCGCCAAAGCGCCCATAAGCGCCGTCACCTTGCGTGAGCGGGTGTAGGGATAATCGGGCAGGGGCGCGGGCTCCAGCACTGTCAGGCGTTCGGATTGCGATGTCGTTTCCAGAGTGTAGCTCACCTCGGCCTCCTTGCGGCGGGCGGTGACGTCCTGAAGCTGCGCGCGTAGATCCTCGATGCGGCGCTCATACTGCGCGATCTGGACGGTGACCTCGGGCGAGGCCTGCAATGTCTCGGTGAGGCCTGCAAGGTTGCTTTGCAAGAGCGCACGTTCCTCGCTTAGCTGCGCGATCTGCGCTTGCGTGTCTTCGCGTTGCTGCCGCTCGATCCGTGTGGTCGCGGGTTGGGCCAGATCGCGTTGCAGGGTGATCAGCTGTCGGTCGATGCTCAAAAGCCCCTCGGTCAGGCTTTCCACCTCGCGTTGCATCAGGTCGATACTGCCCGGAAGGGCCATGTCATGGGTCGCGCGATAGGCGGCGAGCGCGGCGGATTCGCGGGCGATATCGGCGGTGATCACAGCCTCCTGCGCGATGAAGAAATCCAGTGTTTCACGCGCTTGATCGAGGCGCGTGGACACGCTCAGCGCGATTGTGCGCTGCGAGAATTCATGGGCCAGCGCTTGCGCGCCTCGGGCCGTGGGCCAATTGGCATTGACCCGCAGGAGCGACACGCTGCCATCATCGGCAAACCCTTCGCGGGCGGCGGCGACCCCTTCGACAAAGACCGATTGGCGCACGAGGGCTACCATTTCGGCGGTGCGCAGGCCCGGCTGATCTGCGAATAGGCCCAGCCTGTCGATCGTCTCCAGAATGGCGCCGCGTGACATCACCTGCTGTTCGATCAGTTGCAAACGGCGCGCGGCAGAGCCTGCGATGGTGGAGGGGGCAAGCTCGGCGGCGATCCGCGGGCTTTGGACCTGAAGCACCTCGGAGGAGGTGTAAAGATGGGTCTGGGCCGCCGCGAACAAGAGGCTGCCGATGCTACCCAGCACAAAGACAGCCGCAATCACCAGCTTGCGACGGCGCAGCATGTCCAAAAGTTCGGCAATGGAATGGATCGGGCCCATCTGGTCTTGTCTGCCTCACATCATGTGCGTTTTGCACTGAAACTTGCGCCTTGGGCGCGGCTCTGATTGGCGTGAAGGGCAAGGCCCAGATTACACGCACTCAGAGGTGTCGCATAGCATGTAGGCAAGAATATGACGTAACGCGGCCTGGCGCGGGTTAGAATTTAGGGCCTGCGCGTGCGGTTGAGGATGACGCCAAGAAGCTTGGTCTTGCCCTCCAGCCGCCGCTCGCATTCCGTGATCTGATCCCGCAGGGTGCGCGCGGCATCGGCAACCAGAAGAACACCGTCCACCTGAGGCAAAAACGCCTCAAGGTCGTCATGCTCCAGCATGGGTGGCATGTCATAGAGCACGATATCGGGGTTTAGCGCGCCGATCATATCGTCCAGCACCTCGGCCGTTTGGCGGGCCAGAAGCGTCTCTGAGGGGTTTTGCGGACGGGCGCGGTTGAGGCCCACGGCAAGGCTGTCGTCGCAGCGGATCAGGTGATCCTCCGCAGTGACATGGCCCGAGAGAAAGCGGTTCATGTCGCCGGGGCCGCGCAGGTCCAGCATCTTGGAGACGGCGGGATTGCGCTGATTGAGGTCCATCAGCACGGCGCGGTAATCCGGGATGCGGCTAATCGAAAGGGCAAGGTTAACAGCCGTGAAGGTGGCACCACAGCCCGATGTGGGTGCTGTGATCGCGATACGGTTCCAGACCTCGGATTGAAGCGTTTGCAACAGCTGCGTGCGCAGATCGTCCATCGCGCGCAGGATACGTTGATCACCACCCGCAAGCTTGGTCTGGGCATTGAGCGCGGATTGCGCGCCATGGCCGAAGGGCACGCGAACGAGATCATCCCAACTGCCCGCATCGAGGCCATACATGGCTGCTGCCTGCGCGGCGACCGTCGGCTCCGTCAGGCCATATTCGGCACGTGCCGGGCGCGGCATGTCAGGATCGCCTGTGGACCAGCGTGAGGGCATGTATTGACCATTGACGCGGCGCGTCAGCTCAAGATCGAAGGGCAGGGCAGCCGGTTTGGAGCCTTTGCCCCCCATCCGGCGGGCCGATCTTGTGGCAGTCTCGACATAACGTTCCAACATGGAAATTCCTCGTATCAGATGCGGCTTCTCGTATGAGAATACAACGTAGCCCCCGGCCAGATCCTGGGGCGCTTTGGCCGCGCTATTAGTACCCTGTCCGCCTCAAAACAGCGCCGAATGTGCGCCACATGATCCGGATATCTTCAATGAAAGAAAGTTCATAATGATATGTCGCATCCAGCGTCATACGCAACTGGAAGTGGCTTTCGTTACGGTTGGACACCTGCCAAAGGCCCGTGATGCCGGGGCGCAGCGCGAAATAGTGATGCGCGTCGCCGTAAAGCGGCAGTTGCTCAGGCAGCATCGGGCGCGGGCCCACAAGGCTCATCTCGCCCAGAAACACGTTCCAGAGCTGCGGTAGCTCATCCAGCGAGGTCTTGCGCAGAAAGGCGCCAACGCGGGTGATGCGCGGGTCGTTCTTTAACTTTTGGGTCGTGTTCCATTCATGGCGCAGGGCCGGGTCGGCGGCCAATGTGCGCTCTAGAATTTGGTCTGCGTCCCGCACCATGGTGCGCAGTTTGAGGATGGAGAACTGGTCTCCGTTCTGTCCCAAACGCATCTGGCGGTAGAACGGGCTACCGCCCTCACGCCAAAGCATGAGGAAAGGTATGCCAATAAAGAGCAAAGCAAGCGGGAATGTGATCAAAACAAAAGTGACGTCAATAATGCGTTTACCCAACGCCCTGTATACCCCCCCCTGAGAGAGCACAGGAAACGCATGGTCCGGGCCTGCTTGGTGTTCCAGGGTTTGGGTGGTCATGTGGGTTCTGGTCAAAAGAGATGCGCTGGCGCTCTGACTGAATTCAGGATCGTCGAAGAAAAACCTGCGCGCGTGGCGCAGGAAAGCTGGCGCTTTGCCAGTGGCCTTCTTCTGCGGTGGCGGGGCAAATGATGTATCTGGCATGGTCACTCCTTAGGACCCACACGCGCTTATGTTCGCCCTCGTATGCCCCATGTTGTATTCCCCATATTCTTTTTGCTCGAAATCTGCGCTTCATTGACAGCTTTAATCAGCGATGTTCAGCCCACGGCGAGACATCTTACGCGCCTCTCCATCAGACCCCGAGGCCAACACGTAGCCTTAAATACGACATGTTTTCGGCTTAATTGCTTCTATCATTTTTCGGCAAATTTTTAATGGAATTTTTAGAAACAGTTCGTTTCTTTAATCTCTCTGGGTAACGCGTAACAATTGGAAAAAACTACACCTTTTAGCTGCATTCTGTCGTCTACAATGGAACCAATTCTGTGCTTCTCGTCGATTGTCTCCAGTCGGGAAACACAACAGGGTCTAGGTATCTTCTAGACTTCGACTTACGCCTGTCCGGCAATCGGCTGGCGACGAAAAATTTAACCATGTTTCTTCCCGATCATTCTGGATTGAGAGCGAGTTTGTGGTCTCCGCCAGGGCGAAATTTGGGTTTTGAGACTCACCGATTGGCAAAATTGGGGCGCAGAATGTGGCTAGATGACGGCGAAACAGGTGTGAGGCATGCCTAATTAGGGCGATGTCCTTCAACGACGTCCGGGGCGATGTTACGAAGGGGCCCGCGCGCAGGGTCGCGGCGCAGAAAACCGCGGCGGCGTTATTCCTGCCGCGTGCACGGCACTTAGCTGACCATCATTTCCTTGGTGCCTGTCAGGGTAATGTCCGGGTAGTCGCGCTCGATCCGGTCAATGTCCCATTGCAGCCGCGTGAGATAGACGACATCGCCGTCATTATCATGCGCGATATGCTGTTTGTTGGCCTCGATAAACTTGTCCACGGCAGGTTTGGCACCAAGTGCCCAGCGGGCGGAGGTGAACTGACTGGCCTCAAAGCGCACGGGCAGGCCGTATTCCAGCTCGATTCGGCTTGCGAGCACCTCGAATTGCAGCGCCCCCACGACGCCCACGATAAAGCCGGACCCGAAGATAGGTTTGAAGACTTTTGCGGCCCCTTCTTCTGCAAATTGCATGAGGGCCTTTTCCAGATGTTTGGACTTGAGTGGATCGCCCGCGCGCACGGTTTGCAAAAGCTCGGGCGCGAAGGAGGGGATGCCGGTCACACGCAGCGCTTCGCCCTCGGTCAGGGTGTCGCCGATCCGCAATTGCCCGTGGTTGGGGATGCCGATGATATCGCCCGCCCAAGCCTCCTCGGCCAATTCGCGGTCCGAGGCGAGAAAGAGCACCGGGTTGCTCACCGCCATCGGCTTTTTGGTGCGCACATGGGTCAGCTTCATGCCCCGTTTAAAATGGCCCGACGCCATGCGAACGAAGGCTACGCGATCGCGGTGCTTAGGGTCCATATTGGCCTGCACCTTGAAGACAAAGCCCGCAACCCTGGTCTCTTCGGGGGCGATGTTGCGCGGGGTGGCGCGCTGTGGCTGTGGCTCCGGGCCGTAGGCGCCAATGCCCTGCATCAGCTCCTTCACGCCGAAGGAATTGATCGCGGAGCCAAACCAGATGGGGGTCATATGCCCCTCCAGCACCGATTGGATGTTGAGCGCGGGCAGCAATTCGCGGGCCATCTCGACATCCTCGCGCAGCTTCGCGACCAGATCGGCGGGCACGTGTTCGTCCAGCCGTGGATCGTCCAGCCCATCAATCTCGATGCTGGCGGCCACCTTGTTGCGGTCCGCGCGGTCCATCAGCTCAAGCCGATCATTGAGCATGTCATAGCAGCCGATGAAATCGCGCCCCACGCCGATGGGCCAGCTTGCGGGTGTCACGTCAATCGCGAGGTTTTCCTGAATTTCGTCAATAATTTCAAAGGTCTCGCGGCTTTCGCGGTCCATCTTGTTACAAAAGGTCAGGATCGGCAGGTCGCGCAGGCGGCAGACCTCGAAAAGTTTCTGGGTCTGGCTCTCCACACCCTTGGCCCCGTCGATCACCATCACGGCGGCGTCCACAGCCGTCAGCGTGCGGTACGTATCCTCGGAGAAGTCCGAGTGGCCGGGCGTATCCACCAGATTGAAGCGGAAATGACCAAAATCAAACGACATGGCGGAGGCGGAGACGGATATGCCGCGGTCCTTCTCCATCTGCATGAAATCCGACCGCGTGCGCCGCGCTTCGCCCTTGGCCCGCACTTGCCCCGCCATCTGGATCGCGCCGCCAAAGAGGAGGAATTTTTCCGTCAGCGTGGTCTTGCCCGCATCAGGATGCGAGATGATCGCAAACGTGCGGCGCCGCGCGATTTCGGGCGGCAGAGCGGGGCGGTTTGAGATATCATCAGGCATGGCTCGGCGTATAGGCCGCGCGCTAGGCCGTGGCAAGACGGCGCAGGCCTGCGGGAGACGGCCCTGAGGCTTAAAGCACGCGTGTCAGCGTGTTGAGGCACGGCGCAAAAGCGCCGCTGCATCCGGGTGGTTCAGCAGCGCCTCGCCCACCTCGAATTTCATGTGGCGGCGCCCTTCATGGCCCGGAAGGCTCTCGGCGAGCTTGATATTGAGATACGCGGGCAAAGCAGCGCGGGTGCGCGTGTCCACCAAAAGCGTCTCGGCGGCGATGCCTTCGGCGTAGATGATCTGATGATCGTCAAAGAGCAGTTGGAAGTAATCCACAAATCCGCCCGGTTCCTGCACGATCGTGTCACCATTCAGCAGATGACGCGCGCGGACCAGAACCTCGTGGCGGCCTGCGCCAAGCGCGTCGGAGCGTTGATATATAAATAGCCGATGATCGGGGCTCACGTATAGATCGCCCTCATTATGCAGTGCGCCCGCTTTGATGCAGATGGGAGCGAAATCCCCAACCGCCCGCGCGGTCGAGCGGCCAATCCACGTCACGGCGCGCGGACCGTCATCGCGGGTCAGCACCATATCGCCGTCCTGCAACTCCTCCACGGGCTTTTGCGCGCCCGAGGCCATTGTGATCCGCGTCCCGCGTGTAAACGCCACGCAGGCAACCTCGGCAAACCGGGTGCGCGCGCCCTCAACATCGATCCCGACAAGCGTATAATCCGTGCGCGTGGTCATCACGGCGAGGGGCAGCGCATAAACCGCCTCCACATCGCCCATTGCGTCCACCTCGACCAGCACCACAACCTCGGTCGTGACGCCCATCGGCGTCATCAGGGTCAGGCAGCAGTCGATATGGATTACGTGTCCCGCCCGGCCCAGATTTGTCTTGGGGGCCGCGATCAATGTGCCTCCGGGGCCCGCCGTCACAATCAGTCGCTCGGTGTGGGCGTTTTGGTGCAACTCATATGTATCGTCCAGATCAAGCTCGGCCCCAAACGACAGTGCATCGCCCAGATTTGCGCCATTGATCACCGTCAATGCGCTGGAGCGGAAGACATGCAAGGTCTGAATATGGGCCGGGTTTTCGGATCTGAGGGTCATCATTTGCTCTTTTGGTCTGCAAGGGGCTGGCATAGGCTTTGACGTAACGACGAAATGTGGCAACAGCATGCCGCCAACTTGCAAGTTTCAAGATAGTGTGGCCGCTCCCGCAGGTGAGGTCACGGGGAAATATGAGGGGATCGCTTCATGGATTTGGGTTTGAACGGCAAACGGGCGCTTGTTTGTGCGTCGTCCAAGGGGCTTGGTCTGGGCTGCGCGCGGGCTTTGGCGGCAGAAGGCGTGCATCTGGTGATGAATGCGCGCGGGGCAGAGGCGCTTGACGCCGCTGCATCGGCGATCCGGGCGGAGTTCGGCGTTGAGGTGACAATTGTGGCCGCCGATGTGAGCACGCCAGAAGGGCAGGCGGCCCTGATCGCGGCGGCGGGGGACGTTGACATCCTTGTAAATAATGCAGGCGGGCCGCCTCCGGGCCTGTGGTCCGATTGGGATCGCGACGACTTCATAGCCGCCCTTGACGCCAATATGCTGGCGCCGATCGCGCTCATCAAGGCGCTGGTGCCGGGCATGATGGCACGCGGATGGGGCCGGGTGGTCAACATCACGTCACAATCCGTCAAAGCCCCCATCGCGGTTCTGGGCCTCAGCAATGCGGCGCGTGCGGGCCTCACGGGCTATGTTGCGGGAACGTCACGTCAGGTTGCGGGCAAGGGGGTGACGATCAACAACCTTTTGCCAGGGATTCATGCGACCGACCGGGCCGTGGCCCTCGATACGGGCGTGACCAAGGCGCAAGGAATCACCATGGACGAGGCCAAGGCACAACGCTGCGCCACCATCCCCGCAGGCCGCTACGGCACGGCGGAGGAGTTTGGGGCGACCTGTGCGTTCCTGTGTTCGCATCATGCCGGGTTCATCATCGGACAGAACATCCTTCTGGACGGAGGCGGGGTGAACGCGACGCTTTAACGCCACCTCGCGCGGTATCACATCTTCGTTGGGCGCCGCCTTGGCCCATTGGCGGCCGGTCAATCAAGCTGCTAGGCGGCAGGTCTAATCATATATCCCCAAGGATTCGCCCATGCAAACCGCAGCCATCATTGCCATTTTCGCCGCCATCATCATCGCCAGCCTGATCGCCGCCCCGCGCCGCGCCACGGTGGACGGGTTCTTTGGCGGGGCTAGTGCTGCGGGCCGTGCGCCGGGGCTTTGGGTGCTGGTGCTCAGCCAGGTCACCACGTGGATCTTCGCCCGCTCGCTAATGAATGCCGCGATATTGGGCTATTTCTACGGTATCTGGGGCACGCTGGCCTATGCGGCCTATTACGGCTCTTTCCTGACGGGCGGTTTTATTGTCGGCAGGCTACGCGAAGGCGGGGCAGGATCGGTGCAGGACTGGCTTGGCGCGCGGTTCGGCGCGGCGGGCACGGGATGTTACAACCTTGTCATCGCGCTGCGGCTCTTGTCCGAGGTGTTTGCCAATCTGCTCGTCGTCGGGCTGATCTTCGCAGCCGTGTTGCCCGAGATTGGGCTGGCGCGGGAGGTGTCGATCGTGGCGGTGGCGCTGCTTGGTCTGGGCTATAGCGCGTGGGGCGGACTGAGTGCGGCGCTGCGCACCGATGTGCTTCAAATGAGCGTCTTTCTGGTGGTCTTTACTGTGGCCTTTGTGGCCCTTCTGCTCAGCCCCGGCTTCTCGCTCGGCGCGGTTCTCACGGCCCCCGGCACGGCTGGCGCGTGGAACGGGCAGGTGTTGCTGCTGGTCGCGTTTCTTCAGGTTTTCTCATATCCCGCCCATGATCCGGTGATGATGGATCGTGGTTTTCTGGCGGATCGCGACACCACGCGGCGGTCCTTCCTGCATGCGTTTTGGATATCGACGCTGTGCATCATTGCCTTTGGCATGTTCGGCGTCCAAGCCGGCCTTATTGGCGCGGAATATGAGGGCCAGCTTTTGGGCACATGGCAGCAGATGTTCCCGCCTTGGCTCTACGTGGCGCTTTTGGTTTCACTTCTGGTCTCCGCGCTCAGCACGCTTGATTCGGCGCTGGCAAGTGCGGCGCGGCTGGTTGTGGAGGAGTTTCGGATCGGCGCGCGCAGCCTTGCGTCGGGTCGCATTGCGATGACGGTTTTCATGGTGCTGGGGGCGGCGCTGACGCTTTGGGGGAATCAGACGCTCTTTGATGCGGTGGCGGTCAGCGGGACAGCCAGCATGTTTCTTACGCCCATCCTGATCGTGGGGCTGGTCATGGGGCGGCGTATCGCGCTCTGGTCTTACCTCGTGGCTTACGGTGCGGCAATTCTGGGCGCACTGGCGTATTTTGGGCGCGATTGGGCGTTTTTTGCGGCCCTCCTGCCCGAGGGGCATAAATATGAGCAACTCTTGGTGATCTGCATCGCGGTGCTTGCGGCGGGCTTTGCGGCCACTCTTTCCGGTGCACGACGGGCTTGATCCAACGCCCCATTGGTCCGCTTGCCTTGCACCGCGCCGCATGGCTTGCTATCTGCGCGTCAGCAATCCCGACAGGTTCGGTCGGAAACAGATGGAAGACCGCACTTGCCGCCAATGCCGCCGCGCCTTGAGATCAAAAACGTAACGCGCAGCTATGACGGGCGGCGCGTTGTCGATGATGTGTCGCTGAGCGTGCGGGCAGGGCAGGTGACATGCCTTCTGGGGCCTTCCGGCTGCGGCAAATCCACGGCTTTGCGGATCATTGCCGGGGTGGAGATGCAAGATAGTGGCGAGATCTATGTGGATGGCGCGCTGATCTGCGACACCAGATTTCGCATACCGCCCGAACAACGCAATATTGGCCTGATGTTTCAGGATTTTGCGCTGTTTCCGCATCTGACGGTCGGCGATAACGTCCGTTTCGGCCTACCCGGTGATCGTGGCAGCACGGCAGGACGGGTGCGCGAATTGCTCGACCGTGTGGGTCTTGGGCGCTACGTGAAAAGCTACCCCCATGAGCTTTCGGGCGGCGAACAACAGCGCGTGGCGCTGGCCCGCGCGCTTGCGCCGCGTCCGCGTATCATGCTGATGGATGAGCCATTCTCGGGGCTCGATAACCGTCTGCGCGACGGGATCCGCGACGAGACGCTTGAGATTCTGCGCGAGCAGGATACGGCGGTTCTACTGGTCACACACGAGCCGGAAGAGGCGATGCGCATGGCAGATGATATCGCCCTGATGCGCGGCGGGCAGATCGTACAACAAGGCGCGCCCTATAATCTCTATAACGCGCCTGTGGATCGAGACGCTGTGGCATTTTTCAGCGATATCAATGTGATCCGGGGTGAAGTGAATGGGGCGCTCACGCCCACGCCTTTCGGCAATTTTCTTGCTCCCGGCGTGCCGGATGGCACGCAGGTCGAGATTGTAATCCGGCCCCAGCATATCAAGATCGACTTTGATCGCGCGGGCCGTGGCCCCAACCCCACGCCCGGCGATGGCACGCCCGCGCGCGGCGTGGTGCAGCGCGCGCGGTTCATGGGGTCTGAAAGCCTTGTGGAGTTTCGCATGGACCATGACGGCTCCATCCTCAAGGCCACCGTGCCCAATGTGTTCCTGCCCAAACCGGGCATGGCACTTTGGCTGATGATCCGGCGGGATCGGTGTTTCGTCTTCTCCGCGCGCTCATAGTCACCGCGCAATCACCCCGCAATCACCGCGCACGGGACGAGTTTTTTACCAAATTCTACTATCTGCGCGCATTGCGTCTTTTATCCCGCCCTCAGAGGCTTTAGATAATGTGAGTGAATTTTCCGGGGTGGCGCGGATGCCCCCCTGCGGATGGGAGAGTAAAAACATGCTGAACAATATCGGTCTTCCCGGCATTTTGCTGATCGCGGTCGTCGTGCTGGTGCTTTTTGGGCGCGGCAAGATTTCATCGTTGATGGGTGAAGTGGGAAAGGGCATTACATCCTTCAAAAAGGGCATCAACGACAGCAGCAAGGAGCTTGAAGACGACATGGCCGCTGCCTCGGATGAAGCCAAGGACGTGACGCCCGAGCACGACAAAGACAAGGTCTGAGCCCCAGATGCTGGATCTCGGCTGGTCGGAACTGCTGGTGATTGGCGTTGTCGCGCTGATCGTGGTGGGCCCCAAGGATCTCCCCGGCATGTTCCGCACCGTTGGACGGTTTGTGGGCAAGGCCAAGGGCATGGCGCGCGAATTCTCCAAGGCGATGAATGATGCGGCCGATGATGCTGGCGTAACCGACCTGCAAAAGACGCTGAAATCCGCGACAAACCCCGTGGGCAGTGCGATGGACGAGGTCCGCAAGACCGCGACCAGCTTCACCCAATCTACGAGAGACGCGGGCAAGCCTAAGGCTGAGACCTCACGCATGTCGCCCGAACGGCAAGCCCAGACCGAGGCGATCCGCCAGAAATACGCCGAGGGCGAGGCAGCCCGCAAGGGGGCACAAACGGCTGAAGCCGCAGCCCCAGCGGCTAAGGCAACTGCGCCGAAGCCACCTGCGGCCAATAAGGCGGCTGAAAAGACCGCCCCGAAACCAGCAGCCAAAAAGCCAGGGGCAAAGGCGGCGCCAAAAGCCGCTCCCAAAACCGCGGCAAAACCGGCAGCCAAGGCAACAAAGCCTGCGGTCAAAAAGACCGCAAAGAAACCCGCGCCTGAGGGCAAGGCATGACCGACACAAACGAGCTTGAAGACAGCAGTGCGCCACTGATCGAGCATCTTACCGAGCTCCGCTCGCGCCTCATAAAATCGGCGATGGCGTTTTTGGTGGGCATGATCATCTGCTTCACGGTTGCCACACCGATCTTTAACTTTCTCACAGACCCGCTTTGCAAGGTTCTCGCCGATCGTGGACAGGATTGCGACTTGATCTTCATCTCGCCGCAAGAGGGCTTCTTCGTCGCCATCAAGGTCTCGTTCCTCGGCGGATTTATCCTAGGCTTTCCCTACATCGCCAATCAGATGTGGCGCTTCGTGGCGCCCGGTCTTTACAAGACCGAGCAGGGGGCGTTTTTGCCCTTCCTCATTGCCTCGCCCTTCATGTTTATCCTTGGGGCGAGTTTTGCGTTCTATGTGGTCACGCCGCTTGCCTATGATTTCTTCCTCGGGTTTCAGCAATTCGGGACCGCCGGCGAAGCGGTCGAGGGCGGCCAGAACGCGGCCCCGCTCAGCGTTGTGTTCCAAGGCTCCGCACAAGAATATCTCAACCTCACGATCAAGTTTATCGTGGCCTTTGGTTTGTGTTTTCAGCTTCCCGTACTGCTGACCCTGATGGGCAAGGCGGGGCTTGTCAGCTCCGATGGTCTGCGCACTGTGCGCAAATACGCGGTGGTGGGTATCTTGGTGCTGGCCGCTCTGGTCACGCCCCCAGATGTAATCACGCAAGGTATTCTCTTTGTTGTCGTCTACGGGCTTTATGAGATTTCCATTCTTCTGGTGAAACGGGTGGAGCGGAAACGCGAAGCCAAGCTGCGTGCCGAGGGGCTGTGGTTTGAGGATGACGATGATGAGGATGAGGATGAGGCGCGCGACAAATGAGTGATCCGCTAGAACGGATCGCCGCCGCGCTGGAGCGGATCAGCCCACCCCCCGCCGACGCCCCCGATATGAGCGCGGCTGATGCGTTTGTCTGGCACGTTTCGCCGGACCGCCTCAGCCCGGTCGCAGATGTTTCGCGGGTCGAGATGGAACTTCTCGTTGGTATCGACCGATCACGCGACACGCTGTTGGAGAATACCCGTCAATTCGCGCGGGGCCTGCCCGCGAATAACGCGCTTCTCTGGGGCGCGCGGGGGATGGGCAAATCCAGCCTCGTGAAGGCGGTGCATGCCGCCGTGCGTGCCGAGGGCGCGGATATCAAGATCGTAGAATTGCAGCGCGAGGACCTGACCAGCGTCACACGGCTCCTAGCGCTTTTGCGCGCGTCGCCTGCGCGGTTCATCCTTTTTTGCGATGATCTGAGCTTTAGCCATGATGATCAGCATTACAAATCGCTCAAGGCGGTTCTGGATGGCGGTATTGAGGGGCGGCCTGATAATGTGGTGTTCTACGCCACGTCGAACCGCCGCCACCTGATGCCGCGCGACATGATCGAGAATGAGCGTAGTGCAGCGATCAACCCCGGCGAGGCGGTTGAAGAGAAGGTCTCGCTCAGCGACCGGTTTGGGCTGTGGCTCGGCTTTCATAGCTGTGATCAGGATCAATATCTGGCGATGATCCACGGGTATTGCCAGGCACTTGGCATCAAGATTGCCGAGGATGATCTGCGCGCGCAGGCGATTGAATGGCAAGCCACGCGTGGCGCACGCTCAGGCCGGGTGGCGTGGCAGTTTGTCACCGACCTTGCCGGGCGGATGGGCGCGCCGATTGCGTGAGCAGGCTTTGCCAGTCCCGCATAGGCTTTTGAGTATTTTTGCTAAAGGGTTTCGCGAAAAAGCTGAATCACTGGTTTTCGTGAAACGCGCACTTCATTTGAGCGCTCCACGCGTTTCGCCTCAATTGAGTGCCTCAAGTTTAAGGCGAAACGCTTTAAGAAGAAGGGGCGGGCCCTGTCGCTCTGAGGCCCGCCTGCGCTATTTATGGCGTAAGGAAGGGGATGGGATCGAGGCTATCGAACCCGTTGCGCACTTCGAAATGTACGGCTGCCACACCTGTTGACGGGATCTTGGCGAGGGTTTGGCCACGGTTGACCGTATCACCCGTTGAGACCGCAACATCCGACACGTTGGAGTAGACTGTCAGCAGGTTGTCTGTGTGTTTAACCACGATGATCGGTGTGCCTTTGGTGTCTTTGGTGATGGCGGCGACGACACCTTTATCGGCGGCCTTGACGGCGGTGCCGGGGGCGGCGGCGATGTCGATCCCGTCATTCTTGCCCTTGGAGTAAGGGCGAATGATATCGCCGCGCACGGGGTAGCTCATCCGGGCGGTTGTACTGGTGGTCTGCTCTGCGCCAAGATCAGGTGCGTCACCCGGTGGCTCTGCTGCGGCCACGGGGGTGGTGTCTTCGTCGGGCAGCGGTGTGGCGGCGCTGGGAGGTTCGGGCGTGGGGGAGCCTGTGCCAGGGGCTCGGGGCTCTGGAGCCTCGGCTGCGTCGAAGGGTTGGGTCTGCTGACCGGGCAAGGCCACGGGGATCAGCAGATATTGCCCTTCGCGGACCGCGAAATCGGAGTTGAGGCCATTCCATTCGGCGAGGCTTCTGATCGACACGTCATAAAGCCGCGCGATAGTGAAGGCCGTCTCGCCGCGTTTGACGCGGTGGCGGATGGGCTGTGCGCCTGTTTCAGCGGGGGCCAGTGCTGTTGTCTCGACCCGAGCGCTATCGGCGGCGTCGATTGCATTTCCGGCAAGTTCTGTGATGTCTGCACTATCTGGACGGATCGGGCCGCCCGCAGGCTCTGCCACGCGCGCGGGCAGGGCGATCACTTCGCCTTGGCGCAATGTATCACCCGTCTGGATTCCGTTGAAACGGGCCAGCTCATTGGCATCAACACCGATCCGCGATGCTAGGCTGCTCAGTGTATCGCCGCTCTGTGCCACCGCCACTTGATAGCCTGGATAGGAGATGATGCCGCGGCTATCGGGCGCGGGCCGATTGGAGGCGGCTGCGCGGGCCGCTTCGGCTGTATCCAGCGCATTGCCGGTGTCAAAGCCACCGCGCAGGTCCATATCAAAGGTTTCCGAGCACGCAGCCAGCGCCATCAATGTCAGGCCAGCCAGCACGGGCAGGGGGCGTTGGAGCAGTCTCATCTCGATCATCCTCATCACTTGCCCCATTGTGACCCGGGGCTTTAAAACTCATCTTTGCGCTTCGTCCCGGCCCAAACCCTCAAGGAGCGGCACGAAACGCACTGGGCGCAGTTCGTCATAGTCAAACCCCGTCTCATGCCTTGTAACACGGATCAGGCTTTGCACGGCGTCAGACTGCCCCACGGGCACAACCATGATACCGCCGATTTTAAGTTGCGCCAAGAGCGGACCTGGCGGATCTTCGGCCGCAGCCGTCACGATGATCCGGTCAAAAGGGGCTTGGTCGGGCAGACCGAAGCTGCCATCGGCCGTAAGCGCCGTGATGTTGGTGAGATCAAGATCGCGGAAAATCTCGCTTGCCTCACGCACAAGGCGCTTGTGGCGATCCACAGTGTACACCCTGCGGGCCAGTTGGCTGAGGATGGCCGCCTGATAACCTGAGCCGGTGCCCACCTCCAGAACCTTGTCGCGCGCCGTGACTTTGAGCGCCTGCGTCATCAGGCCCACGACCGACGGCTGGCTGATCGTCTGGCCGCAGGCGATGGGCAGGGGCATGTCCTGATAGGCGCGTTCGGCGAAGAGACCGCGAATGAAGGGGCCGCGGTCGATCTTTTCCATGGCGCCAAGCACGCGGACATCCGTCACCCCCTTGGAGCGCAGGGCGAAGAGGAACTGCATCTTGCGTTCCGCGGTTTCGTCTTCAACGCTCATTCGATGGCTTTCAAAGGCTCCAACACGTCATGGGCGGTGAGATCGGCCCGCATGGGCGTGGCGGTGATATAGCCCTCAAGATTGAGCGAAGCATCGGATCCGGGGCTGGTGGGCTGGCCCTGGGGCGCGCCCGTGACCCAGAGGAACTGGCGTCCTGAGGGGGCGCTAACGGGTTTCACACCGAATCCCATATCGCGGCGGAAGCCTTGCCGCGCAGCGCGCAGGCCTTTGACATCCGCGCCGGGCACGGGCGGAAAATTGACGTTGTAGAAAATGCCGTAATCATCGGCGGTCCACACGCCCTTGTCCAAGAGCCGCTGCACTGTCGCAAGCCCATGCTGGCGCGCGCTTTCGAATTTGTCGTCCAGATCCTTGTTGAGGGGGCCGTAATATTGGCTGAGCGCAATCGCAGGCACACCTTGCAGCGCCGCTTCCATGGCCGCGCCCACAGTGCCGGAATAAACTGCGTTCTCGGCGGCGTTGTTGCCGCGATTGACGCCCGAGAGGACGAGATCGGGCCGCTTTGGCATAAGGTGATGGAGCGCTGCGAGGACGCAATCGGCGGGGCTACCCTGTACCGCATAGCGCCGCATGCTCATCTCGCTGAGCATCATCGGGTTGGTATAGGAGATGCAATGCCCAACGCCCGATTGCTCAAACGCCGGGGCCACACACCAGACCTCGCCACCGGGACCCGCAAGCGCGTCTGCGATTTCGGTCATGACCTCAAGGCCGGGGGCCGTAATGCCGTCATCATTGGTGATCAGGATACGCAAGGCTGAGGCCCTCCAGCAGGGGTTATGTTTTTGTGTATCCGCCTGACCTTGGGCGGGCAAGCGTGGCGATGTATTTGCAGTGGTTTTACCGCGCCTTCAGCCCAAAATGCTCACCATGCGGCGCGCCTCTTCGCGCGGATGCGTCAGCTCGGACGTATCCTCGCCGGGGAAAAACCGCGCGCGGGTGGCTGTGGGCATGGGTGCCGGGCTGAGGATATGCACATGTGGGCCGGTGCGTTGTGTCTCGGCAGCCCAGGAGCGGGCGAGCGCGATCTGCGCGGCCTTGGTGGCGCCGTAGGCCGAAAAAAACTTGTCGCCCGCGCGGCGGTCATCAAAGAACACGGCGCGGCCCGAAGTGCCCAAGAGGGGGGCGATATAGGGGATAAGCTGCCCGGTGGCGGTGGTGTTGCAGGCCACGGATTTCGCCCAATCCTTGGCATCGAGATAGGCGGCGGGCGTCATCGGGGCCGCATGGACCGCCGTGTGAAGCCAAAGGGCAATACCGCCCCACCGATCATGGATCGAGCGGCAAAGCTGCGCCATCGCCTCGGGCTTCGTGATGTCCATCGGCGCGAGCGTGGCTTGGTGACCCGCCGCCTGAATACGGTCATCGAGTTCCTCAAGCGCACCGGTGGTGCGGGCCACGGCGACGATGTGATAGGAGGGGGCCAGTTCTTCGGCCAATGCAGCGCCCAAGCCGCGCGATGCGCCGGTGATGAGGGCCACGAGGGGTTGTGTTGTCGGTTCCATGGGCGGTGGCATCCCACCCTTGCCGCGCCGGATCAAGTGTAATCGCCGCCTGCGTGGCAAAATGCGCCGCTTAGCCGGGGATGTGGAGCATTTCCGAGCGGGTGCCGCGCACCAAGACAAGCGTGCCTTCTGCGATGGCGGCCACGGTTTTGCGGCCAACAGTGTCGCCCAAGGTGACGCGCTGTATGTCGCCGCGCGCGCGGATCAAGGCATGTGTGCCGGAAGGGGCGGAGAACGTGCCCAAAAGGATGACAGGGTCATCGGGCAGAGCGCCCTCAATGGTGGCTGCGCGTTCAGTCTTGGCAGTGTCATTGCCGGCCTCAATGCGGTCCGGCTCCTGCACGGCTGGTACGGTTTGCCGCGCCGGAGCGGTGGATGCGTGATCAGCGGTGGGATTGGACGATTCGGACATGGGCAGGCCCCTTATGATTGCTTTGAGGGGCAGTTAAGAGGGCTGTACCCGCAGCACAATCGCCGCAAAAAAACCTGCGCGGAAAGGCGCCGGAAGGGCGGTTTACTCTGCTGCTTTCAGCTCAAACCCCTTGGCGATCTGATCTGAGGGCTTGACCGGGTATTCGCCCGAAAAACACGCATCGCAATATTGCGGGCTGGTATTGTCGCGACCCTTGCCCTCACCCACGGCGCGGTAAAGCCCGTCAAGCGAGATAAACTTGAGGCTATCGACCTGCAAATGCGCGCACATCTCATCCTCGGACATGGTCGCGGCCAGCAGCTTTTCGCGCTGAGGCGTGTCTACGCCGTAAAAGCACGGCCATGCTGTGGGCGGCGACGCGATACGGAAATGCACCTCAGCGGCCCCCGCATCAAGGATCATCTCCTTGATCTTGCGGCTGGTGGTGCCCCGTACGACGCTGTCGTCGACCAGAATGACCCGTTTGCCTTTGATGAGCGCCCGGTTCACGTTGAGCTTGAGGCGCACGCCCATGTTGCGGATCTGCTCGGTTGGCTCGATGAATGTGCGGCCCATATATTGGTTACGGATGATCCCCATCGCGTAGGGGATGCCCGATTGCTGACTGAACCCGATGGCCGCAGGCGTGCCCGAATCCGGCACCGGACAGACCAGATCGGCCTCCACCGGGCTTTCCTTGGCAAGTTCGACACCGATTTGGCGGCGCGTCTCGTATACGCTGCGCCCGCCGAGGATCGAATCGGGGCGCGAGAAATAGACATGCTCGAAGATGCAAAAGCGCGGCTTCTGGCGGCGGAACGGGAAATGGCTTTCAACGCTATTGCCGTTGATCACGACCATCTCGCCCGGCTCCACTTCGCGCACATATTGTGCGCCGATGATGTCGAGCGCGCAAGTCTCGGAGCTGAGCACCCAACCATCGGCGACCTGTCCCAGCACAAGCGGGCGCACGCCCAGCGGGTCGCGCACACCAATGAGCTTGGTGCGGGTCATTGCGACGATGGAAAACGCACCCTCAACCCGGCGCAGCGCATCTTGCATTCGCTCGGGGATGGTGCGTTGCAGGGAGCGCGCCATGAGGTGGATGATACATTCGCTGTCGGAATTGCTCTGAAAGATCGAGCCGCGCTCGATCAGCTCTTTGCGCAGCGCGTCGGCATTGGTGATGTTGCCATTATGGGCAATCGCGGCGCCGCCCATGGCAAACTCGCCAAAGAAGGGCTGGACATCGCGGATCACCGGCATTTTGCCGCCAGATGTGGAATAGCGCACATGCCCGATTGAGAGCTGACCGGGCAGGGTTTCCATCAGGCTTTGCTTGGTGAAATTGTCGCGGACATAGCCAAAGCGGCGCGCGCTGTTGAAACCGTCGGTCGCATCGTAGCTGACGATCCCGCCTGCCTCTTGGCCGCGATGTTGGAGCGCGTGCAGCCCGAGGGCTACGAAATTTGCCGCATCGGTCACGCCGATGACGCCAAATACGCCGCACTCTTCTTTAAGCTTATCGCCATCCTCTGCATCACGCAGATAGGTGGCGTCGAACGGGTGGGCGGGGGGCATCATCTTGGACAAGAGAGAGCAGCTCCGAATCCGTGTGTCATGTGAACGTCACACATAGGGGCTCTGGGACCCCGTGTCACGCGGAAGCTTGGCCTAGTTCGCCTTGCAACCCATTACAACGTCATTTTGGACGCCTCAGAACCGCGACAGGACGACACCGCCCAGCACGAGAGCCGCAGCCATTAGGCGTTGTGGGCTGATATCGGTCTGCGCGAGGCCAAATGCGCCCATCTGGTCGATCACCAGCGCCGCGATCATCTGTCCAAGGATTACCACCATCGCGGTGGTCAGCACGCCAAGGATCGGCACTGCCCAGAGGGACGAGAACACGAAGACCGCGCCCATGAGGCCACCAATCAGAAGCGTTGCGGGCACTTTGCCCACTTTGGTCAGGCTCGCCCCGTCGCCAATCGCCAAAGTCAGGATCAACAGGGCCACAAGCCCCACGGCGAAAGACACTGTAGCCGCCCCCATCGCGCTGCCGATGCCGCGCCCGAGGGCTGCATTGATCGGCGACTGGACGCTGACCAAAGCCCCTGCCACAATCAAAATTACGGTCGCAATGAGGACCTGAGTGTTCAAGGGGTTACTCGGGCGTGCCGCAGGCGCCGACAAGCGCCTCATATTGCGCCGTGATCCAGCCAAGCGCCTGCTCGGGGTTGCTGTTCTCAATCTGTCCGGTCATTTGGGCAAAGACGCGCGCCGAGCGGCTGTCGTCGATCATTGGCACGGTTTGCGCGGTGGCCACGGTATCATAGACGAAATAGGCGATGGTTACCAAAAGGATGCCGCGCGCCACGCCGAATACGAAGCCCAACCCTTGGTCGATCCCGCCCAGGGCCGAGCGTTGTACGAGCGACGAGAACAGCGGTGTGATCAGCGAGGAAATGATCAGTGCGATGGCAAAGACGGCGGCAAAGGCACCGATCATGCTCAACTCGCAACTGTCGGAGATAAACTCGCCCACGACAGGGATTTCCTTGACCAGCGGCTCCATCTGCGGCGCGAAGAGGAAGGCGAGAATACCGGCCACGACCCAGCCCGCAATCGCCAGCGCCTCGCGCACGAAACCGCGCGAATAGGCCAAAAGCGCCGAGAGAACGATGACCGCCGCCACGACCCCGTCGATAATGGTGAAGCCTTCCATGGATCGTTCCGCCTTGTCCCTCGGGGCGCATATCTGCGCCTGAATTACTGAGTGGCGCTAACCTGCGCCGAAAATGTCACCTACGAACCCGGTCAGATCTCCTGCGCGGGTCAGGCTGAGTCCGGTCTTCTCTCCCAGCTTACCGCCTTCGGGAAGGATTGCTGCGGTAAAACCAAGTTTTCGGGCTTCTTTCAACCTGTTTTCCGTCTGGGGCGCGGGGCGCAATGCACCAGAGAGGCTGATTTCGCCGAAAACTACCGTATCGGCGGGCAGAGCGGCGTCTTCACGCGCGCTCAGAAGGGCGGCGGCCACGGCGAGATCGGCGGCAGGCTCGGATATCTTCAGGCCGCCTGCCACGTTCAGATAGACATCAAGCCCGGCAAACGGGATGCCGCAACGCGATTCGAGCACGGCAAGGATCATCGCCAGCCGCGCGCCGTCCCAGCCCACCACAGCGCGGCGCGCTTGGGAATGGGGCGAGGGGGCGACGAGGGCTTGAAGCTCCACCAGCACGGGCCGGGTGCCCTCAATGCCTGCGAAGACGGCCGATCCGGGCGAGGGCTTGCCACGCTCGCTGAGGAACAAGGCCGACGGATTGAGCACCTCGGCCAGCCCGCCGCCGGTCATCTCGAAGACGCCAATCTCATCGGCGGGGCCAAAGCGGTTTTTCACCGCGCGCAGGATGCGGAACTGGTGCCCGCGCTCGCCCTCGAAATAGAGCACGGTGTCGACCATATGCTCCACCACGCGGGGGCCAGCGATCTGGCCATCCTTGGTGACATGGCCCACGAGGACGACGCTCACCCCCTTGCGCTTGGCAAAGCTGGTCAACTCATGGGCGGCGGCGCGCACCTGAGAGACGCTGCCCGGTGCGCTGCCCACGGTATCGAGCCACATGGTCTGAATGGAATCGATGATCACCAGATCGGGCGCCTCAGCCTCAATCGTGGTGAGAATATCGCGCAGGTTGGTCTCGGCGGCGAGCTTCACTGGCGCGTCCTTCAATCCCAGACGCGCGGCGCGCATCCGGACTTGGGCGCTGGCCTCTTCGCCCGAGACATAGATGGTTTTGAGGCCCTTATGGGCAAAGGCGGCGGCGGCTTGCAACAAAAGTGTGGATTTCCCAATGCCGGGATCACCGCCCACAAGAATGGCCGAAGCCGGCACAAGGCCACCGCCCAGAACGCGGTCCAATTCGGCCAGTCCCGATTGACTGCGCGGAGGCGGGGCCTCGGTCGAGCTGAGATCGCTGAGCACCATGCGCGCGCCGCGCGCGGCGCCAAGCGATGTGGTGCTGGCGGGGCCTTTCGAGAGGCCCGTATCCTCGACGATGCAGTTCCACTCGCCGCAAGCGTCACAGCGCCCGGACCATTTCGTGTGGGACGCACCGCAAGCGGTGCAGGTGTGAGGGGTTTGCGTCTTTGCCATGAGAAGCGTGATGCCCGCAAAGGGCGGTGGCGTCAAACCCTGTCGGGCAGGGGCCGCGCGCTGAGATGGGAGATGGCGAGCGAGGCGAGGATGCAGCCGGTGAAGAGATAAAGCCCCCATGCCGTCTCAACCGTGGCCAGCCCCACGCCTTTGACGATCACGATATAGAGAGCGATGAGAAACACATCCGCCATGGCCAGCTTACCCAAGAGGTGCAGGGTGGGCAGGGCGCGGGGCGCGAGGAGGCCGAAGTGGAGCAGCGCCAGCAGGGCCGTCTTGGCATAGGGCGCGAAGAGGGCGAGGAAGGTAACGAGAATGGCCAGCGGGATGTCGGTGCCCCAAAGCGACTGGAGGCCGGAGACGATGGAAATCTCGCTGAGACCAAAGAGCGGCAAAAGCCCCGCGCGCAGCATCGGTGCAAACCACGCGATGGGGAAGAGGATGAGGAGGCTTAGGTTGGCGATGCGCAGGGCAAGCAGCATATGCGGACATTTCGGGTTGTGGGCATGGGGGCTCAGAATGCGAAGGCGGCAAAGAGGAGCCACGCGCAGAGGGCCCATAAGGCCGCGCTGATCATGGTGAGGGTCGTGGCCCCGGAACGCAGCCAGAGCGCGCGGGCGAGGCACGCCGTGATGATGAGCACTCCAGCGGCAGAGCTCAACGTGATGAGCCGCGCAAATATCTCGCCGCCCAATGTGGCCAGACAGACCGAGAAGAGCAGGACGAGAAGCACCGTGAGACCTGGCAACACCGCCAGCACCCTGCCCGTGCGCGGAGCGACGCCGTGTCGGAGGATTTGCAGCCCTGCGACAGTGGTCAGCGCGGCGGCGGCAGCGGGCAGGGTGATGAGGCCGATTGAGAGGATATCCATCTCAGCGCACCGCCTCGATCGGCCCTTCGGCGCGGCCGTGGATGAACTGATCGAGGTAGGGATCGCCTGACGCGTCCATATCGGCCACGGGGCCGGTCCATTGGATCACGCCATCATGCAGCATCGCGATATTGTCGGCGATGGCGCGGACCGAGGACATATCATGGGTGATGGTCATTGCGGTCGCGCCCATTTCGGTCACGATCTCGCGGATGAGGTCGTTGATCACGCCGGACATGATCGGATCGAGGCCGGTTGTCGGTTCATCGAAGAAGATGATCTCGGGTTCGGCGGCGATGGCGCGGGCGAGGCCCACGCGCTTTTGCATACCGCCCGAAAGCTCTGCCGGGAAGAGATCGGCCACATCGGGGGTAAGCCCCACACGGCGCAGCTTCTCAATAGCAATCGCGCGCGCCTCGGCCTGCGGGCGCTTGAGCGAGCCGCGCATCAGGCGAAACGCCACGTTTTGCCACACGGGCAGCGAATCAAAGAGCGCACCGCCCTGAAAGAGCATCCCGAAGCGCGCAAGGAAGCTGTCGCGCTCGGCCTTGCTCACATCTTCGCCGTCCAACGTGATCGTACCGCTATCGGGCCGCACGAGCCCAAGAACTGATTTGAGGCAGACCGATTTGCCTGTGCCAGAGCCACCGATGATGACCATAGACGTGCCTTTAGGGATGAAGAGATTGACCCCTTGCAGCACTTTCTTTGGCCCGAAGGCTTTGTGGACGTCTTGCAGATCAATCATTGCGGTGTGCCTTTATGAGGCGTGGTGGGGGCGCTGCCCCAGCGTCGAAAATTCTTTGAATTTTCAACGCTCCCCCGGGATATTTGGGGCAAGAAGAGGATGGGCGGCGGATCTCGGTCATATCGTGAAGAAGATGCTGGTGAGGATGAAGTTTGCCGCGAGGATCAGGATCGCTGCGGCCTCGACCGCGTCCTTGGTGGCGCGGCCCACGCCTGCGGCCCCGCGTGAGGTGTTCATGCCGTAGTAGCAGCCCATCAGCGTGGCGATGAAGCCGAAGACCGCGCCCTTGGCCAGCGACGACCAGATATCGCGGGCTTCGATGAAATTCACTGTGTTGTTGAGATAGGTCGACGGGTTGAACCCGAGGCTTTGCGTGCCGACGATATAGCCGCCGAAGATGCCGATGATATCGCCCACGGCCACCAGGGCTGGCACCATGATGAGCCCTGCGAGGACGCGCGGCACGGTCAGGTACTTCATCGGGTGTGTAGAGAGGGTGACGAGGGCGTCGATCTGCTCGGTCACTTTCATCGTGGCGATCTCGGCGGCGATGGACGAGGTGACGCGCGCAGCGATCATCAGGCCGACGAGGACGGGGCCAAGTTCGCGCACCATGCCGATGGCCACAATCTGGGGCACGACCGCCTCGGCGTTGAATCGCGCGCCGCCCGAATAGATTTGCAAGGCCAGCGCGCCGCCGGTGAAAAGGGCTGTGAGCCCTACCACTGGAAGGCTAAAATACCCAACACTCATAAGGGCATGGCCGATTTCTTTAAGGTAGATCGGCGGGCGCATCATATGGCCAATCGTCTGACCCGCAAAAATCGAGATACGGCCCAAGGCGCCGAGCCCGGCCAGCACAGGGCGGCCAATGGCGGCCAAAAGGGTGCTGAGCCAGCTCATCCGCCAATATACCGGCGGGTGTAGCGCGCGCCCAATGAGGTGAGTATCTCGTAGCCGATCGTGCCTGCGGCCACGGCCAGATCATCAATGCCTTGATGGGGCCCCAAAAGCTCAACCGTTTTGGGATCAAAGCCAGCATCGGTGATATCGACGCTCATAAGATCCATGGAGATGCGCCCCGCCAGCGGGCAGCGCGTATTCTCGACCCAGACCGAGGCGTTGGGGCCCATGGCACGCAAGATCCCGTCGGCATACCCAGCGCTCAGCGTGGCGATACGGCTGGGGCGGGGCGCCGTCCATGTGTTGCTGTAGCCGACCGTCTCACCGGGGGCCACATCGCGGCATTGGATCACCGGGATTTCAAGCGATGCGACAGGGCTGGCGTTTGCGAAGGGCGCGCCGCCATAAAGGCCGATACCGGGGCGTGTGAGGTCGAAATGATAGGCCTGATCCAGCAAAATCCCGCCCGTATTGGCAAGGCTTAGCGGGCAATCAATACCCTCCGTCATTTCCAGAAATGTATTGAGCTGCGCGGGGTTCATCGCGTGATCGCGGTCCTCTGCGCAGGCCAGATGGCTGAGGATCAGTTGCGGCCCCTGCGCCAGGGCAATTTCGCGGATGGCAATCCATTCGGACGTCTCCATCCCAAGCCGGTTCATACCCGTATCAAGCTGAAGCGCGAAGGGCTGACCGGGTAGGGTCTCCGCATGGCGGATCATCTGATCAAGAGAGTTGATAACCGGCACGAGGTCCAGATCGCCGATCATATCCGCATCGCCGGGCATGTGGCCCGAGAGGATGTAGATCACCGGACCGCGCCCCAAAGCATGACGCAGGGCAGCACCTTCCTCGGCCACGGCCACGAAAAATGTGCGCGCACCGCTGCGTGCCAAGGCCCGGCCTACGCGGTCCGCGCCGAGACCGTAAGCATCGGCCTTGACCACGGCTGCGGCCTCGCCCGCGCTGGCGGCATCCAGGGCCTGCCAATTCGCAGTGAGGGCGCCCAGATCTATGGTGAGGGTTGCGGTGCTCATGGGGCTCGTTTTGACAGGGTGGCGCGGGGGGTCAAGGGCAAAGCTTGGATGCTGCGTGCGGCCCTCGCGCGTTTCAGAATTCCTGCTCTTCGACTTGCGCGCCTTGCTGCCAAGGCTGCACGAGGTTTCCAAAGCGGGTAAAACGGCCCTCGAAGCTCAGCTCGATCGTGCCGATGGGGCCGTGACGCTGCTTGCCGATAATGACCTCGGCCTTGCCATGAAGACGCTCCATGCGCTCTTGCCATGCCGCGATCTCGTCAAGTTTTTCGTCCGAGGGTTTTTCACGCTCGGCATAATACTCCTCGCGGAACACGAACATGACCACATCGGCGTCTTGCTCAATGGAGCCTGATTCGCGCAAATCTGAAAGCTGCGGTCGTTTGTCCTCGCGGTTTTCCACTTGGCGGCTGAGTTGGCTCAGCGCGATCACGGGGATATCCAGCTCCTTGGCGATGGCCTTGAGGCCCATGGTGATCTCTGAAATCTCGTTGACCCGGTTCTCGGACCGGCCCGTGCCGCGCACCAGCTGGAGATAGTCCACGATCAAAACATCCAAGCCATGAGTTCGCTTGAGACGGCGGGCGCGGGCGGCCAATTGGCTGATTGGCAGGGCAGGCGTGTCGTCGATATAGAGTGGGCAGGATTCGAGCTGCTTGGCGGCATCCACAAAGCGGCGAAACTCGCCCTCGGTCAGGTCGCCGCGGCGGATCTGCTCGGACGGGACCTCAGACGCCTCGGAGAGCACGCGGGCGGCAAGCTGCTCAGCGCTCATCTCCAGCGAATAAAAGCCCACGACGCCGCCCTCGACGGAGCCTTCTGTCCCATCGGGCAGCGTGCCACGGCGGTAGGATTTGGCGATGTTGAAGGCAAGGTTTGTGGCCAGTGAGGTCTTGCCCATGGAAGGACGCCCTGCGAGGATCAGAAGGTCGGATTTGTGCAGCCCGCCGAGTTTTTTATCCATGTCAATCAGGCCGGTAGACACACCGGCCAGACCGCCTTCGCGCTGATAGGCGGCGTTGGCCACATTAACAGCATCAGTTACGGCTTTGAGAAAGCTTTGAAATCCGCTGTCGGTTTGGCCTTGTTCGCTGAGGCGGTAGAGTTGCTGCTCGGCCTCGACGATCTGGTCCTTAGGCTCGCTCTCGACATCCATGCGCGCGGCCTTACCGGCGATATCCTGACCAAGGCTGATCAACTCGCGCCGGATGGCCAGATCATAGATCATCTGTGCGTAATCGCGCACGGCATAGGTGCTGATCGCGGAGCCTGCGAGGTTCACAAGATAGGCGGGGCCGCCCAACTCCTTGAGACCTTCATCCTCCTCCAGAAACGCCTTGAGTGTAACGGGGGAGGCAAGGTTGTTCTTGGCAATGCGCGCGGAGGCGACCTCATAGATGCGGGCATGGACGGGATCGTAGAAATGCTGCGCGCCGATGATGGAGGCAACACGGTCGTAGATATCATTATTGGTCAGGATCGCACCCAGAAGCTGCTGCTCGGCCTCGATCGAGTGAGGCATTGTGTCCGCGTTCTGGATCTCGGCTGTGGCCGATTGGCCCGTGGCGTTGAAAGTTGCGATCTCGTTCATGTCTAATTCCCATCGGCTTCTTACCATTCGTCTTATGCGGAGCGGAGGGCGCGGTCCAATTGTATAAGGCTGTGGATGGGCTGTGGAAAAGAGACTTTGGAATATCTTGTGGTACAGGCCACCCCGCACTAGGCAGTGTAGACCGACATCAGTCACGCTGTCTACGTTGCGGCATGAAAGGAAACGGGCGCGAAAAATTTCGCATGCGAGAACCCATAGCGCCGTTGCGTCAATATCTGCGAATCAATGCTCGGCGCGGGTCTCTTGCCAAGCGCGCGGGGCTTTGAGAAAAGCCTCGACCTCGGTCAGCGTCTCTGACGTGAACGCGTCTTGCCTGCGGGCCTCGGCCAGAACGTCCCACCATGTGCAAAGATGGTGGAGCGTCACGCCGTGATCACCCAGCGTTTTGAGCGTGTCGGGGAAGATGCCGTAATAGAAGATCACGGCTGTGTGGTCGCAGGTGGCACCGGTTTCGCGGATGGCGTCAACAAAGCTGATCTTCGAGCCGCCATCGGTGGTCAGATCCTCGACCAGCAGAACCCGCTGGCCCTCGCTCATTTCGCCCTCGATGCGCGCGCCACGCCCGTAGCCTTTGGGCTTTTTGCGTACATAAGTCATTGGCAGGGCCATCCGCTCTGCCACGAGAGCCGAAAAAGGGATACCCGCCGTCTCGCCACCCGCGATATTGTCGAACGCCTCAAGCCCTGCGTTGCGCATCACTGTGATCGTCAAAAAATCCATCAAGGTCGAGCGGATGCGCGGGTAACTGATGAGTTTCCGGCAGTCGATATAGGTCGGGCTGGGCAAGCCGGAGGCGAGGATGAAGGGCTTGTCTGCGTTGAAATGCACGGCGCCGATTTCCAGCAGCATCCGTGCGGTGAGGCGGGCAATCTCGTCTTGGGCGGGGTAGGCGCTGGGGATCATCTTGGGGGCTCCTTGGGGCGGCGGGTCTAAAAGAGATTTCTGCCTTCGGCGAGGATATTTTAAGCAAGAAGAGGATTAGGCCACGCGCCAATCAAGCGCGAAGCCGGGATCGAAGACCGTGACAGGGCCCTCTTCGGTGTGGATGTGCTGGGGGATATCGGGCGTGCCGCGCGTCAAGATGATGTGGCTCTCATTGGGCGGCAGACGGTAATAGGCGGGGCCGTGCAGGGAGGTGAAACCTTCGAGCCTGTCCAGCGCGCCTGCGCCCTCGAACACATGGGCAAGGATGGGCAGCGTGTTGGGGGCGGTGAAGCAGCCCGCGCAGCCGCAAGGCTGAAGCTTTGCGGGGTCGGTGTGCGGCGCGCTGTCGGTGCCCAGGAAAAAGCGCGCGTCGCCGGATGTGGCGGCTTGGACGAGGGCCACGCGGTGCTCTTCGCGTTTGGCCACGGGCAGGCAGTAGTAATGCGGGCGGATACCACCGGCGAGGATGTGGTTGCGATTGATCACTAGGTGATGCGTTGTAATTGTGGCCGCAAGATTTTCAGGCGCGCTGCGGACATAATCGGCGGCGGTTGAGGTGGTGATATGTTCCATGATCACGCGCAGGCCGGGCGTGCGGTTGCGCAGTGGATCGAGAATGCGGTCGATGAACACCGCCTCGCGGTCGAATATGTCGATATCGCCGTCTGTTACCTCCCCATGCACGCAGAGCGGCAGGCCAATTTCTGCCATCCTATCCAGCACAGGCTGCACGCGGGCAAAATCTGTCACGCCGCTGGCGGAGTTGGTCGTGGCTCCTGCGGGGTAGAGCTTGACCGCTTGGATGAGGCCTGAGGCATGGGCGCGCGCGACATCCTCAGGGTCGGTCTCCTCGGTCAGGTAGAGGGTCATCAGCGGCTGAAACACGCTGCCTTCGGGACGCGCCGCGAGGATTCGGGCGCGGTAGGCGGTGGCCTCGGCCATGGTGACCACGGGGGGCACGAGGTTTGGCATGATGATGGCGCGGGCGAAATGCGCCGCCGTCCATGGCAACACAGCGTGCAGCATTGCCCCGTCGCGCAGGTGCAGGTGCCAATCATCGGGCGTGCGGATGGTGAGGCTCTGGGGGGCGTGATTTGTTATTGGATTTGTCATGGGAAGGGGCATACCCGAAAACCCATGGGGCGCGCCAGAGGGGAGTGTCTGGCTATGTGTCGCTTATGTGTCCTCGGCCTGAAATCCGGGCGGGAGCGCTTTGCCCTCATCGGCCAGAGCCTTGCCGGCCGCTGCCATCGCGCGCTTGAAGCGCGGGCCGCGCCGCTGCTCCAGCACTTTGCGGGCCAGCAGAATAGTGAGGTAATGACGCCCATCTGCGGTGGTCTTGCGCAGCAGGTTGAACTGATACCCCGGATCGGTGCGCCGGGCGCGTGCAAGCTTGGCCAGTGCGTGCAGCGACAGTTTGCCTGCGCTGACCTGTGCCAGAATGCGCAGCAATATCTGCATCCGCATCAGGCTTTCGTCCATTCGCTCCCCGATGAAGCGCATCCGGAATTTGGTCACATTGGGCCGGGTGAAGAGGGCTGCGTGCATTGCGTCCATCGCGATCTCGGGATCATAGAGCACAAAGGCCTGTTCTGCCGCGTCCAGCATGTCGGGCGCGTATCCATAGCGGTCATCAAACGCGGTGCGGCGCATCTTGGTGAAGCGCGTGTCCCATTCTGCGACGCGCGGATCAAGGCTGGCTTGCGGGGCGAGGGCCACGACACGCGCGCCGGGCGAGGCGACGGAGAAGGCCGCCGCCGCATAGCCGCAAGGGCCTGCTCCGTAGAAAATCACCTGATCGAATTCCTCAAAGAACCCGTCATCCACAAGCCGGTCGAAATAGGCATAGACCGCCCGGTCGCGAAACCATGTGTCGCCATCCGCCACGATGCAAAGGCTCGACCATCCCAGCGCCTTGGTCATTTCCCAGCCCAAGGGCTGCGCATCTTCCGAGAGCGCCGCAATCCCGGCATGGGTCTCAAAAGTGACCAGCAGAGTGGGCTTGTTTTCGACAAAAATCGCAGTGTGACGCGCGCCCAGAGGCTCGACATAGCCGTCCTCATCGGTGACCTCAGCAACTTTTTCGAGCCATTCCTCGCGCGTCTTCAGCCCGGATAAAGGCATATCAAACGTATTGGGCGCGTCTTGCATGGCACTGATCCTCAAACTGCTCTGGCTCTTCGGGGGCGCATTTTGCGCCACGATTTTGTCGCCCAATTGCCGAAGGGAGTAGAACGCCTTTGTGGCAAAAATTAGGAAAACCCAAGGGGTTTGCTGGACAGTGCGCCGCGCGCCGCTAATGATAGAGGGGTGCAATTCAGGAGGACCACAATGCAAACCCCAGACAGTATCGACGGCGTTGAAACCCTTCTGGAGGATCAGCGCTATGTTTGCGGGCGCGGCTTGTCGACGGCGATGTTTCTTGCCCTGCGCCTTGGGCGGCCCTTGTTTCTGGAGGGCGAGGCAGGTGTCGGCAAAACAGAGATCGCCAAGGCCATTTCCAAAGGGTTGGGGCGCAAACTCATCCGGCTGCAATGCTATGAAGGGCTTGATGCCTCCTCTGCGGTTTATGAGTGGAACTTCGCAGCGCAAATGATCGCCCTGCGCGCGGCAGAGGCCGGCGGGGCGACCGACGGCCTCAAGGATCAGCTTTTCGCGGAGGAATTCCTGATCGAGCGGCCCCTTTTGCAAGCGATGCGGCCCCACGAGGGCGGCGCCCCCGTCCTGCTGATTGATGAGCTTGACCGCACCGACGCGCCGTTCGAGGCGTTCCTGCTCGAAGCGCTCAGCGACTTCCAGGTCACCATCCCCGAGATCGGCGCAATCATCGCCCCTGAGCCGCCCATCGTGATCCTCACCTCCAACCGCACGCGAGAGGTGCATGACGCCCTCAAACGACGCTGCCTGTATCATTGGGTCGATTACCCCGATTTCACCCGCGAGCTTGAGATCCTCACCGCCCAAGCCCCTGAAGTTTCCGCCCAGCTCAGCCGCGAGGTGGTGGCCTTCGTCCAGCAATTGCGCACCGAGGATCTGTTCAAAAAACCCGGCGTGGCGGAAACCATCGACTGGGCTAAATGCTTGCTGGCGCTTGATGTGGTCACACTCTCGCCCGAGGTGATTGCAGATACGCTCGGAGCCGTGCTGAAATACCAAGACGATATCTCCAAACTCCAAGGCTCCGAGGCGAAGCGCATTCTGGAAGAGGCCAAGGCGGCGTTGGAGCCTGCATGATGCTTTTTCTTGGTCCAAATACCCAAATTCCACCCGTGGCCACACGGGCGCGGGCGGTGTTTGAGCCATGACCGAATATCCGCCCCTCGATCTGCCCGACGATCCCAAACTGGCGCAGAACGTCACTCATTTCATGCGCGCGCTGCGCAAGGCGGGGCTGCCCATTGGGCCGGGTGCCGTGATAGATGCAGTGCGGGCGGTGGCCGAGACGGGGTTTACGTCGCGCACCGATTTTTACTGGGCGCTTCATGCGCTTTGCGTGCGCCGGCCTGAGCATCGCGCGGTCTTTGCGCAGGTGTTCCGGCTTTATTGGCGCGACCCGAGGTTCATGGAGCATATGATGTCGCTGCTGCTGCCCGCTGTGCGCGGGGTACAGGAAGACCGCAGCGCGCAGGCGGCGGAGAAGCGTGCGGCGGAGGCCTTGCTTGACGGGGCCGAGCCCGACATGCCCAACCTGCATGAGGATGAGAATGAAGAGACACTCATTGAGATCGACGCCTCTGCCACCATGTCGGGCGAAGAGCGTCTGCGGAGCCTCGATTTCGAGCAGATGAGCACGGGCGAAATGGCGGAGGCCAAGCGCATGCTGGCAAAGCTCAGCCTCCCGGTGAAGCCTCTGCCTTCGCGCCGCTATGGCGCCAGCCCCTCGGGCGCGCGGATCGACGCGCGCCGCACCATGGCACAGGCGTTGCGGCGCGGCGGTGAGATCACGCAGCTTTCGCGCGCCACGCCGCGCCCACGCTGGCCCAACCTAGTGGTGATCTGCGATATTTCCGGCTCCATGAGCACGTATAGCCGCATGGTGCTGCATTTTCTGCATGCGGTGGCCAATCATAAGGGTGCGGGGTGGGCGCAGGTGCATGCGTTCACCTTTGGCACACGGCTTACGAATATCACCCGCCATTTGCGCACCCGCGATGTGGATGCCGCACTGGCAGCGGCGGGGCGCGAGGCGCAGGATTGGGAGGGGGGCACGCGGATCGGGTCCTGCCTTCACGCGTTCAACCGCGACTGGTCGCGCCGGGTGCTGGGGCAGGGGGCTGTCGTGCTTTTGATTACCGATGGTCTGGACCGAGACGCGCCTGAACAGTTGAGCGCTGAGATGCAGCGCCTGTCGCTCACCGCGCGGCGGCTGATCTGGCTCAACCCTTTGCTCAGGTGGGAGGGGTTCGCGCCCCGCGCCAGCGGCATCGCCGCGATGTTGCCCCATGTGCACAGCTTTCGGGCGGGTCATTCCATCGCCTCGCTGGAAGAGCTCGCCGCCGTCATTTCCAGCCCCGATGATGCGGGCGAGAAGGCGCGGCTGATGGCGCAGCTTGGTCCCGTTAGTGGACAAGACGGGTGGAGGGACGCCGAAAGAGGAGCGGAGCGATGAGCGGGTTTGATGATATCGTGGAGACGGCTCTGGCATGGCACCGCGCGGGCGAGGGCGCGGCGCTGGCCACGGTCGTGCAGACATGGGGCAGCGCGCCGCGCCGAGTGGGCAGCCAGCTTGCCATTTCGGGCAGCGGACAGATGGCGGGCTCCGTCTCCGGCGGCTGCGTCGAGGGGGCCGTGGTCGTGGAGGCGATGGAGGCTATCGAGAGCGGCGCGGCGCGGATGCTGGAATATGGCGTGTCGGACGGTGATGCGTTTGCTGTGGGGCTGGCCTGCGGCGGCACGATCCGGGTGCTGGTGGAGCCTGTGGGAAGCGTGCTTCCCGAGGTGCTTCTGGAGGGTCTCTGCGCGCGGCGCGCGGCGCGCGAGGCCTGTATTTACGTGACCAAGCTGGGGGGTGCGCCACGACTTAACGCGGGCGATCCTGCGCGGCTGCGCGCTGATCGTTCGGGCTTTGATGAGGACGGCGAGACGTTTCACTGCGTCTTCAACCCGCCTTTGCGCCTTATCATCGTGGGGGCCGTGCATATCGCGCAGGCCCTTGTGCCGATGGCGCGGGTTGTGGGCTATGATCCGGTGTTGATTGATCCGCGCGCTGGGTTTGCCGCGCCTGAACGGTTCGCGGGCGAGAAAATCCTTGAGGATTGGCCCGATGAGGCGGTGGCCGCCCTTGGCCTTGATGCGCGCACGGCGCTGGTCCTTCTGACCCATGACCCCAAGCTTGATGATCCCGCACTTCTCGCGGCTCTGGCCTCTGACGTATTCTATATCGGCGCTTTGGGGTCCAAGCGGACCCATGCCAAGCGGGTGGAGCGGATGGAGGCGGCGGGCATCAGCGCCGCAGATATCGCGCGCATCCATGGCCCAATCGGTCTGAATATAGGTGCAGCGGGACCGTCCGAGATCGCGCTCAGCATTCTGGCCGAGATGACACAGCGCCTGAGGAAGCCCGCGTGAAATTCGGCCCCGTGCCTTTGTCGCAGGCCGAGGGCGCTATTCTTGCGCATTCCCTGCACGCGGGCGGGCGACGGATTCGCAAGGGCGCGGTACTCGATGTGGCCGCTCTAGAAGCGCTTGGGGCGGCGGGGCACGCAAGCGTGGTCGTGGCCCGGATGGAGCCCGGCGATCTGCATGAGGATGCGGCGGCGGAAGCTCTGGCCACCGCGCTCGCATCGGGTCCGGGGATCAGCCTCAGCACGGCCTTTACGGGTCGTGTGAACCTCATCGCGGAGGGGCCGGGTGTGGTGCAACTGGACGCGGCCGCGATTGATGCGGCCAATATGGTGCATCCGATGATCACCGTGGCAACCGTGCCGCAGATGCAACAAATGGCGCTTAAGGGGCTAATCGCGACGGTGAAAATCATCGCCTACGGCGTGCCCGGCGAGGCCGTCGCCCGCGCCGCAGAGGCCGCGCGCGGGGCCGTGCGCATGGCCGCGCCAAAGATGCAAACCGCCAGCCTGATCATCACCGACATTCCCGGCGGGCCGGGTTCCAAAGGCGAGGCTGCCATCCGGGGCCGTGTGGAGGCGCTTGGTCTCAGCCTCAAAGAGACCGCTCTTGTGCCGCATGAGGAGGGCGCGCTCAGCGCCGCGCTCAACGCAGCCACGGGCGAGGTGATCTTGATCCTCACCGCCTCGGCCACGTCGGATGTGATGGATACCGGGCCTGCGGCCCTTACCCTCGCGGGCGGGCGGGTTGAGCGGTTTGGGATGCCCGTCGATCCGGGCAACCTTCTCTTTCTCGGCCATCTGGGCGCGCAGGCGGTGATCGGCCTTCCGGGCTGCGCACGGGCCCCGGCGCTCAACGGGGCCGATTGGGTTCTGGCACGGGCCGTCTGCGGGATAGAAGTCACAGGCGCGGACATCGCGGGCATGGGGGTTGGCGGGCTTTTGAAGGAAATACCCACCCGCCCCATGCCCCGGCGCGGGCGGTCTGGGGTAGCGTAAGGGCAGCATAGGGGCGGCGTAGGACCGCCAAAACCTGAAATTGGTCAAAGAAACCATCTTCTCAAACGCCACACTCCGTGCTTAACTTGTCCTCAACAAAAAACAAAACAGGGAGGAGCCTTATGTCACAGGTCACAATGACCGTGAATGGCAAGACCGCGTCCGGCGAAATTGAAGGCCGGACGTTGCTTGTGGAATTTATCCGAGAAACGCTTGAGTTGACCGGCACGCATGTCGGCTGCGACACCAGCCAATGCGGGGCCTGTGTGGTGCATGTAGACGGCCGCGCCGTCAAATCCTGCACCATGTTCGCCGCCGAAGCCGAAGGCGCAGAGATTGTCACCATCGAAGGGATGGCCGCACCCGACGGCACGCTCAACACGTTGCAACAGGCGTTTCAGGATCATCACGGCCTGCAATGCGGCTTTTGCACCCCCGGCATGGTAATGAGTGCAGCCGCGCTCCTCAAGGATAACCCAAAGCCCAGCGAGGCCGAGGTGCGCGACTACCTTGAGGGCAATATTTGCCGCTGCACCGGGTATCACAACATCGTGAAGGCGATCCTTGCCGCATCGGGGCAGGATATCAGCGCAATCGCCGCTGAATAAGGATTTCGCCGCGCCCTATGGTGGGAGCGGCGCGAGGCACGCGGGTATTGTCCCGGCGGCCCAGCAATTTGGAGGATTACTATGCCCAAAGATGGTGGCATCGGCGCCAGCCCGAAGCGGCGCGAGGATATCCGGTTCCTGACCGGGACCGGCAATTACACAGACGACATCAACCTGCGTGGACAGGCCTATGTGCATTTCCTGCGCTCGGATATGGCCCATGGGCGGATCAAATCGATTGATACATCCGCCGCCGAGGCGATGCCGGGGGTTGTGAAGATCTATACTGGCAAGGATTTCGAGACAGCGGGGTCCATCCCCTGCGGCTGGCAGGTCACCGACCGCTTTGGCGAGGTGATGAAAGAGCCGCGCCATCCGGTGCTCTGCGAAGGCAAGGTGCGCCATGTGGGCGATCCGATCTGCGCCATTGTGGCCGACAGCCGCGAGCAGGCGCGCGACGCCGCCGAGGCAATCGAGCTGGATATCGAAGAGCTTCCAGCCGTTGTGGACATGAAGAAGGCCTTGGAGGCTGGCAGCCCCAAGGTGCATGACGATCTCGACGACAACCTGTGCTTCGACTGGGGTTTTGTTGAGGAAAACAAGGAGGCCGTGGACGCCGCAATCAAGTCAGCCGCCCATGTCACCACAGTTGAGCTGATCAACAACCGCCTTGTGCCCAACGCGATGGAACCACGCGTGGCTGTGGGGGATTACAACCGCGCGGGTGGCGACAGCACGCTCTATACCACAAGCCAAAACCCGCATGTGATCCGCCTTTTGATGGGGGCCTTCGTTCTGGGCATTCCTGAGCACAAGCTGCGCGTTGTGGCCCCGGATGTTGGCGGCGGTTTCGGCTCCAAGATCTATCACTACGCCGAGGAAGCGTTCGTCACTTTTGCGGCCAAGGACCTGAACCGTCCCGTGAAATGGACCTGCACCCGGTCTGAGGCATTCCTGTCGGATGCCCAAGCGCGCGATCACGTGACCAAGATCGAATTGGCGCTTGATGCGGACAACAACTTCACCGCCGTGCGTACCTCGACCCATGCCAATATGGGCGCGTATCTGAGCACCTTTGCGCCGTCCATTCCGACATGGCTGCATGGCACATTGATGGCGGGCAACTATAAGACGCCGCTGGTTTATGTGAACGTGAAGGCGGTGTTTACCAACACGATTCCCGTCGATGCCTATCGTGGCGCGGGCCGTCCCGAGGCGACATATCAGTTGGAGCGCGTGATCGATCAGGCCGCGCGCGAATTGAAAGTTGATCCCATCGCGCTGCGCCGTCAGAACTTCATCGACGAGTTCCCGTATCAGACGCCTGTGGCTGTTGAATATGACAGTGGCGATTTTCACCGTCTGATCGACAAGCTGGAAGCGCGCGCCGATTTCGCCGGCTTTGAGGCCCGGCGTGCCGAGAGCAAGAAGAACGGCAAGCTGCGCGGGATGGGCGTCAACTGCTTCATCGAGGCTTGCGGGATTGCGCCGTCGAACCTTGTGGGACAACTTGGCGCGCGCGCAGGGCTTTACGAGAGCGCCACTGTACGGGTGAACGCAACGGGCGGAATCACCGTGATGACCGGCTCGCATTCTCACGGCCAAGGGCATGAGACGGTGTTTCCGCAGGTGGTGGCGGATATGCTTGGCATTGACGCGTCAATGATCGAGATCGAGCATGGCGACACGGCCAACACGCCGATGGGTATGGGCACATATGGCTCCCGCTCCATCGCTGTGGGCGGCAGCGCCATGGTGCGCGCAACCGAGAAGATCATCGCCAAGACCAAGAAGATCGCGGCACATTTGCTTGAGGCCGCAGAGGCCGATATTGAGCTGAAGGATGGTCAGTTTACCGTGGCCGGCACCGACAAGTCGGTCGCCTGGGGCGATGTGACATTGGCCGCTTACGTGCCGCATAACTATCCGCTGGAAGAGGTGGAACCGGGGCTGGAGGAGACGGCGTTTTATGACCCGAACAACTTCACCTATCCGGCGGGCGCCTATGCCTGTGAGGTCGAAGTGGACCCCGATACCGGCAAGGTGACCATCGCGAAGTTCACCACGGCGGATGATTTCGGCAATATCGTCAATCCCATGATCGTGGACGGGCAGGTGCATGGCGGGCTCACCCAAGGGATCGGGCAGGCCTTGCTGGAAAACTGTGTCTATGATGAGGACGGGCAGCTTCTGAGCGCGTCCTACATGGATTACGCGATGCCACGCGCCGATGATGTGCCGTTTTTCTCGATTGATCACTCAAACGGGACGCCCTGCACGCACAATCCTCTGGGTGTGAAAGGTTGCGGCGAGGCGGGGGCCATCGGCTCAACCCCCACGGTGATCAACGCGGTTGTCGATGCGTTGCAATCGGGGGGCTTCAACGTGGATCACGTCGATATGCCCGTGACCCCGCTGCGTGTCTGGGAGGCGATGCAAGGCTGATTATTTGGCCGAACTGCCGATTGATAGAACCGGGGGCCAGCCTACAGATGGGTAAAACCGGGGGCCAGCCCCCGGGAATGCCCCCGGAGTATTTTAACAAAGAAGAAGGGCAAAGGGCGTAGCCCGGCCTTGGGAGGAATGACAATGTACGCATTCGAGATAGAACGGCCCGCCACGATCGCAGATGCGGTGAAGGCCATGGGCGCGGACGAGGCGCAGGCGCTTGGTGGGGGGCAAACCCTGATCCCGACGCTGAAACAGCGTTTGGCGGCCCCCGGTGTTTTGGTGGCGCTCAGCGGTGTGGGCGAGATGCGCGGCATTTGCGTTGATGATCGTGGGCAGCTTTGTATTGGCGGCTCGACCATTCATGCAGATGTGGCGGCCGATAAGACATATCCGGCACTTTCTGCTTTGGCAGGTCATATCGGTGACCCGGCGGTGCGCAACCGTGGCACGATCGGCGGAAGCCTTGCGAATAACGATCCTTCGGCCTGTTATCCTGCGGCGGCGCTGGCATCGGGCGCGATCATTGTCACGAATAAGCGCGAGATTGGGGCGGATGATTACTTTCTTGGAATGTTCGAGACCGCCCTTGATGAGGGGGAGATCATCACCGAGGTGAAGTTTCAGGTGCCCGAGCGAGCCGCCTATATGAAATTCGAGCAGCCCGCGTCGCGCTTTGCGCTGGTTGGGGTGTTCGTCGCGAAATATGCGGATGGTGTGCGTGTGGCCGTCACGGGCGCGTCGGAGGCCGGTGTGTTCCGCTGGTCCGAAGCCGAGGCGGCTTTGTCGGCCAATTTCGCCGCATCGGCGCTGGAGGGGCTGAGCCTGTCGGGGGATGGAATGATCGGTGATCTGCATGGCACGGGGGCCTATCGTGCGCATCTGGTCGCTGTGATGACCAAGCGGTCGGTTGCCGCTGCTTAAGCGCCACCTATGAAAACGCAGAACGGCGCCTCCATATGGGGCGCCGTTTTTCGTTGGGTGCAGACGTTTGGCTTAGCGGGGCAGAGGGCCGATGATCATGATCATCTGGCGGCCTTCCATCTTCGGCATGTTCTCAATCTTGCCGGTGCCTTCGACGTCTTTGGCAACACGCTCAAGCAGGTTGCGTCCCAGATCCTGGTGCGCCATCTCGCGGCCCCGGAAACGAAGGGTGATCTTTACCTTGTCGCCGTTTTCCAAAAACTTGAACACGTTGCGCATTTTCACATCGTAATCATTGGTGTCGGTGTTGGGGCGGAACTTCACCTCCTTCACCTCGATGATCTTTTGCTTCTTGCGGGCCTCGGACTCGCGCTTTTGCTGTTCGTATTTGTACTTGCCGTAGTCCATGATCTTGCACACGGGGGGCGATGCATTTGGCGAAATCTCAACAAGGTCGAGACCGGCCTCATCGGCCATTTCCATTGCGCGGCGTGACGACACCACCCCGACATTTTCACCATCTGCGCCAATCAGGCGAAGCTCCTCATCGCGAATACGGTCGTTGACGCGGGGGCCTGTGTCGCGCTGCGGGGGCGCGTTGTGCGGTCTGCGGGCTATGGCTTTGATCCTTTGATTGTTAAGGCCTTCATCTGAGACGGCAAGGTAACTGCGCGCGCAGGCCACTTCAAGGCGCAATATAGGCTGTTCTGCGCCGAGAGCCGTGATATTCCCCTTGCGCCTTGCTGTTGGCAGGGCCATTTGGGAGCCATGTAAAGCGGGAGCGCCCTTTGTGGGTCCAAAGCCCGCGCGTAAGAGGGGATAATGATATGAAAAACCTGATATGGGTTGTTGTTGCTGCCGGTGTTCTGATCGGTGGTTATGTTCTTGTGACCGGCAACTCGCCGACCGAGATTGTTGCAGAGCCCGAGCCAGAAGTGGCTGTTGAGGTTGAAGAGGCTGTTGATACGGCCGCAGAGGAAGCGGCCGCTGCCGCAGAGGCAGAAGCAGAGGCCGCAGCCGCAGAAGCTGCCGCACTTGAAGAAGCCGCAGCCGCCGAAGCCGAGGCCGCCGCTCAGGCAGCCGAGGAAGCCGCCGCCGCCGCAGAGGCAGAAGCTGCCGAAGCCGCAGCAGCACTGGAAGAAGCCGCAACAGAAGCCGAAGCCACTGCAACCGAAGCTGTCGAAGGCGCTGTGGATGCTGTGACCGACACAGCAAATGAGGCTGTTGAGGCGCTGGAAGGTGCGGTTGAAGGTGTGACGACGGACACGGCGACTGATACGGCCACTGACGCCGCAACAGATGCAGCCACAACCGCGACACCAGATGCGCTGACCGTTGGTGGGTTCGACATGAGCGCCGTGAGCGACATGATCGACGCCTCCAGCCTTGGTGATGTGCAAAAGATGGGCCTCAAGACGGCCCTTGAGCAGGCTGCAAACAATCCCGAAGTTCTCTCGGGCGTTCTGGACCAGGTGAAGACGGCCCTCGGCCTCTGATCCGGCCTCAGGTCAAAATCAAACCCGCGTAGGAGCACTCCTGCGCGGGTTTTTTGATGTCTGAACGTTACCTGAAAATCAGTCCAGAAAAGCCTTCTCGACCACGTAATGCTGCGGCTTCGAATTCGCGCCCTCAACCAGCCCATAGTCTTCAAAGAGGGCTTTGAGTTCCAGATTGAAGGCCATGTTCCCGCAGATCATCGCGCGGTCCGTCTCCGGGCTGAGCGCGGGCACACCGAGATCGGTGAAAAGATCGCCAGAGCGCATCAGATCAGTGATCCGGCCCATCTTGGGGCTCTCTTCGCGGGTGGTGGTGGGGTAATAGCGGATCTTATCTGCAAAGCCTTCGCCGATAAGCTCGGCCAGCATCTCATCATTGCGAATCTCGTCGATCAGTTTTGCACCATACGTCAGCTCACCCACTTCGCGGCAGGTATGGGTGATGATCACCTCGTCGTAATCCTCGTAAGTCTGCGGATCACGAAGGAGCGATGCAAACGGCGCAAAGCCCGTGCCCGTGGCGAAAAACCAGATGCGTTTGCCGGGCAGAAGTGCGTCATGGACGAGCGTGCCCACGGGTTTGGGGCGCAGGATGATCTCATCACCGGGCTGAATATGTTGCAGCTTGGACGTGAGCGGGCCGTCCTGCACCTTGATGGAGTAAAACTCCAACTCATCATCCCAGCTGGGCGAGGCGATTGAATAGGCGCGCAGCAGCGGCTTTTGCTTGCCCGTCTCTGGGTTGGGATCGCCCATCAAGCCAATCATCACAAACTCGCCCGAGCGAAAGCGCAAGGACGCAGGCCGCGTCACTCGGAAGGAAAAGAGCCGGTCCGTCCAATGGGTCACTTCCGTCACGCGTTGTGCATCGGGCAGGGTGGGGGTGGCTTTGGCAGCGGATTGCGTCACGGGTGATATCTCATTCATAAGGTATTTGGGCCGATGCATATCACCGGCCCCTCCTTTTAGGCTTTGACAGAGGTCAGATAAAGGGGGCAATCAGCCGCGAAGGCGGGTCTGATAGTCATGGCTGCGCCAATCGGCCCGCGCCATCCATTGATCCTCGGGCTGCCGCGCGGCGAGATCGTCGGAAATCTCCACCTCATCAAAGCCCGCGCGCCGCGCCATGCTGTATTGATCCGCAATGACATGCCCGCGTGCACGCAGACGGCCCTGATACCCCATCAGCCGTAATTGCCGCGCAATGGTGAAGCCGCGCCCATCGGCAAAGCTCGGGAAATCAACGCGGATAAGCGGAACCTCCGGCAAGCGCCCGGCAAGCTCCAGCGGATCGGCGGAGGAGGGCAGGTCGATCCCGATCCCGTCATGCGCATCGTTGAGCGCCGCAATCGGCGTGGTCCAGTCATCGGGCGCGAAGCCCTGATCCGTCACGAGAATGCTCATGCGGTTTCTCCTTGTTGGGGTTGCGTGGTGTTTGGGGGCCGGACGATCCGTCCGTTCTCGATATGGATGCCGCATTCGGATTGCGCCTGCCCGCGCCAGCGGCCCGCGCGCGGGTCCTCGCCGGGGGCGACGGGCGAGGTGCAGGGCGAACAGCCGATGGACGGATAGCCCTTGGCAACCAGCGGATGCCGGGGCAGGCGGTTTTCTTCCATATAGGTGCGCACATCTTCGGGGCGCCAATGGGCCAGCGGGTTGACCTTCATCCGGCCCGAGGGCTTTTCGACCTCGAAAAAATCGAGCGCAATGCGCGCGCCGCCCTGAAACCGTTTGCGCCCGGTGATCCAACCGTCATAGCCCTTGAGCGCGGCCTCCAGCGGTACGGATTTGCGCAAGGCGCAGCAGGCGGTGGGATTGGTCTTGTGAAGCGTGCCATCCGGGTCTTGGGCCGTAATGTCCTTGGCGCCTGCACGGATGATATGCAGCGACTTGAGGCCCAGCCGCTCGGCCAGTTCCTGTTGGTAGACCAGCGTCTCTGTGAAGAGCATTTCAGTGTCGATGAACAAGACAGGCGTGGCGCGGTCAATCACCGACACCATATGCAAAAGCACCACCGATTCCGCCCCAAAGCTGGAGACAAGCGCCAGCCGCCCGGTTTCGGGTGCGCGCAGGGCATGGGTCAGAACCTCCTGCGCCGCATGCAGGCGATACCAGTCGTTGAGCGCGCCAGCACGTGTGCCCGCCAGCGCGTCCTGCGTGGCCTCATTCGGCTGCATAGGACGCGGCCTCATCGTAAAGTGCGGCTTTGAACGGAGCCATGCCAAGACGCTGATAGGTGGCGAGGAAGGTCTCCTCCGGCCCGTTGCGCTCAGCCAGATAGGCGTAGACGATCCGCTCGATCGCGGGCAGCAGCTCTTCTGCGGCAAAGCCGGGGCCGGTGCGGTCGCCCACGCGCGCATCTTCGCGGTGATCGCCGCCAAGGGTGATCTGGTAGCTCTCAACGCCTGCACGATCGAGGCCGAGGATGCCGATATGGCCCACATGGTGATGCCCGCAGGCATTGATGCAGCCCGATATCTTGATCTTTATCTCGCCGATTTCATGCTCCAACTTCAGCTCGTCAAACCGCAGCGCAATCTCTTGGGCAATCGGGATCGAGCGGGCGGTGGCCAGCGCGCAGTAATCCATGCCAGGGCAGGCGATGATGTCGGAGATAAGCCCGATGTTCGCTGTGCCCAGCCCCGCCTCGCGCAGCGCCGTATAGAGCGCGGGCAGATCAGATTTGTGAACATGGGGCAGGATCACGTTCTGCTCATGGCTTATGCGCAGCTCGTCATGGCCATACCGCTCGGCAAGGTCGGCCATGAGGCGCATCTGGTCCGCCGTAGCGTCCCCCGGTGTCGCACCATGGGCCTTGAGGCTGATCGTGACGATGGCATAGTCCGGTTTTTTGTGCGCGGCCAGATTGGTGTCGGCAAAGGCGCGGAAACCGGGATTGTCCGCGTAAGCGGCGGTGTAATGATGCACCGGGCCGCTGCGAAAAGTTGGGGCGGCAAACTGTGCACGGATACCGTCCAGCATGGTTTGGTCCACCCCGCTGAACGTGGGTTTGATCAGCGCAAAGGTCGCGTCAACACGGGCGCGGATATCCTCGATCCCGTGCTCATGCACGGTGATCTTGATGCGCGATTTATACTTGTTGTCGCGCCGCCCGAGCAGGTTCCAGACCGCAACTGTTGCCTCGATATAGGGCAGCAAGTCCGCCTCGGGCAGGAATTCGGCCAGCACTTTGCCGATCATCGGCGTGCGGCCAAGGCCACCACCGACCAGCACCTGATAGCCAATCTCGCCGTCCCGCTCCACGATGCGCAGCCCGATATCATGGGCTGCTGTCACGGCGCGGTCATTGGGGCTGCCGGTGACGGCCACCTTGAATTTGCGCGGCAGGAACTGAAACTCCGGATGGTCGGTCGACCATTGGCGGATCAGCTCGGCCACGGGGCGCGGATCGGCGATCTCATCTGCGGCCGCACCTGCGAAATGGTCGGCTGTTACGTTGCGGATCGTGTTGCCGCTCGTTTGGATCGCGTGCATCTCCACCTCGGCCAGCGCGTCGAGGATATCTGGGACATCGCGCAGCTCGGGCCAGTTATATTGGATGTTCTGCCGCGTGGTGAAATGGCCATAGCCCTTGTCCCACCGCTCCGCGATCATCGCCAATGTGCGCATCTGGCGGCTGTTCAACGTGCCATAAGGGATCGCCACGCGGAGCATATAGGCATGGAGTTGCAGATAAAGCCCGTTCATCAGGCGCAGGGGCTTGAACTCATCCTCGGTGAGGCTGCCATCAATCCGGCGCTCCACTTGGGCGCGGAACTGCGCGTTGCGCTCGGCGATGAATGCGCTGTCAAACTCATTATAGCTATACATTACGCGCGCTCCGCTTGCTTGCCATGATTGTAATTCGACGGGCCCGTGCGGCGAAAATCCTCGCGGAAATGCGTGGGCTCGGGGCCGTTATCCGTGGGCGTCATATCGGCGAGGTAGACGCCGACCACTGTGTTGGCCTGCGCTTGTGCGTCGAGAAGGCGCAGCTCCGCATCGGCCTCATCGGTGAGAATTTCGGCCTCAGCGAGGTGCCGTGTCCATATGCCGGCCTCCGTGAGGTAGACGACATCCCCCTCCAGAAGGGCGTTGGCGGTGATCACTTTTGGGGTAAAGTCGCGTGGCATCAGGCGGTTTCCTTCAGCATTGTGAGATTGGGCAGCGGTGCAATGCCGGGGATGACGAGCGCGTCGATCCCGGCGCTGCGCAGGGCTGCGAGGGTTGCAGGCGCGGGGGGCGTGGCCGAGAGGGCGAGGATATGAGTGCCCTCAGCCGCGGCTTGGGTCATATGCGCAGCATCAGAGAGCGGCCCGAACGCCGCCTCGCGGCGGGCCAATTCGAGGATTGCCCCCGCAATCTCAGGTCCGTGCAGGACCAAATCGGCCTCATGCAACGCGTTGCGGGTTTTGAGCGGCAAAAGCTCAGGATCGGCGGCGGCGGCAATGGCGAAGGTAACGCGGCCTTTGCCGCTTTGAGCAGTGAGATGCGATTGCAGCTGTTGATCCAGAACCTGATGCAAATCCACCGCCTCGTCGCGGTCCAGCGCATCGGGGCCCTTGGTGAAGAAAAACTCCGTCCAGAAGGCCCGGCGCGCGCGGCCCATGGGCAGCGCCTCGGCCATGCGGCGAAAGCCTTTGGCGGCGCGGGCAAGGGGGCCGAGACGTGCAGGCAGCATCGCCTCGATATCGGCCTTGATCGCGCGGGCCAGCACCGGCGCTGTGCCCTCGGTGCCGATGGCGATGGTCACCGGATCACGGTCAACGATGGCAGGGGTAATGAATTGGCTATCGGCGAGGTTGTCCACGATATTGGTGAGCGCGCCGTCGCGCCGGGCCAGATGCACGGTGCGCGCATCCTCGGCTGCATCCTCATCGGCGGCATAAAAGAGAGCGGCGCACAGGGCATCGCCGGGGTCCATCGCGCGGCGGATGATCCGCAGGCGGCCCTCGGCCTCCCATGTCACGATCTGGGCGTCGGGCGTGGGGGCAAAAACGGTCAGGTGCGCTTCGGTCTTCATCAAGAGGCGAAGTTTGGCCATCGCCGCATCCCCGCCACCCGACAAGATCACGCGGCGCCCGGCAAGGGCCATGAAGATCGGAAAATGTTGCATGGACCTGCCTCCGGCTTGGTTGACGTTGGATGTAATATAGAATTTATTCCCCCCTGAGCGCCATATAGCGCGATGATTAAGGACGTTCGTTCCAACCGCGTGACTGCGACGGGGCGATGTTCCAGCAAAAAGGAATATGCGGAATGTCTGTTCGCATCGACGATCTGGATCGGAAAATCCTGCGCGAGTTGCAACGCGATGGGGGCCAATCCCTCGATGATATTGCCAAGTTGGTGGGAAGCTCGAAGACGCCTGTGTGGAACCGGATTCGCAAACTGCGCGAGGCGGGCGTGATCCGCCATCAGACCTATCTTCTGGACGCCGAGGCGCTCGGGTTTGAGGCGTGTTTTTTCGTTCTCATCCGCACGTCCGAGCATGATGCGGGCTGGCAGCAGACGTTTCTAAAGGCCCTGCAAGACAGGCCTGAGGTGCAAGAAGCGCACAGGCTCGCGGGCGATATCGACTATATTCTAAAGGTGCGGGTCGCCAATGCGCGCGCCTATGACACGTTCTACCAAGCGCTGATTTCCGAGGTGAAAGTGCATAATGTAACGGCGCTCTTGTCGATGGAGGAGATCAAATCGACCACAATCCTGCCGCTTGGGAAGAGTTAAAGAGCGGATTCCAAGGCGTTGATAATAGGCGAAAAATCTCTTGGGGTGAGGCTCCCGCCTCCCACAAGTGCGCCGTCCACATCGCCGATCCCGAATATCTCGGCGGCATTAGCGGGCTTAACCGAGCCACCATAGAGAAGGCGCATCCCATCCGCATCCGCAAACCGCGCGGCAAGGGTGGTGCGCATGAAGCCATGCACCTCGGCAATCTGCTCTGGCGTGGGCGTGAGGCCCGTGCCGATGGCCCAGCAGGGCTCATAGGCGATCACGCAATTCTGGGCCGTTGATGTGTCTGGGACCGACAGGGCAAGCTGCGCGCCGATGATATCAAGCGTATTCTCTGCCTCCCGCTGCGCCAGACTTTCGCCCACGCAGATCAGGGTCATGAGCCCCGTGGCCTGTGCCGCCTTCGCCTTGGCCCGCACAGTTTCGGAAGTTTCGCCGTAAGCTTCGCGCCGCTCGGAATGGCCCAGAATGACGGCGCTCGCCCCGGCATCGTGCAGCATTTCGGCGGAGATATCGCCTGTATGTGCGCCTGACGTCTCCGCGTGGCAATCCTGTCCCCCAATAGCGAGGGGGAAGGCCGCGACGGCCTCTACAGCTGCGGCCAGAAGCGTGGCGGGCGGGCAGATCAGGATGTCTACGGAGGGGGTCGTATGGGCGCGCGACAGGGCCTCAAGCGTGCCCAAAGCGGCGCGGGTGCCGTTCATCTTCCAATTTCCAGCCGCCAGTTTACGCCGCATATCGTCCCTCCGAATATCATGCGCGCAGTGTCTTGCATTGCGGCACGGCACGCAAGGCGTATTCGTTAAAACTGTTTTCTTATAAAGGTTTAAGGCGTGTTACGTTTCGGCAAACTTGATCGACTCACCGCACCCACACGCCTCTGTCACGTTGGGGTTGCGGAACTTGAAACCCGATTCTAGCAGCGCGACCTCATAGTCGATCTCAGTGCCGAAGAGAAACATCTGCGCCATCGGTGCGATCATCACACGCGCGCCAGCTTGCTCAACCACCTCATCCAGTGGATCGACCTCGGTTACGTAATCCATCGTATATTCCATGCCCGCGCAGCCGCCCTTTTTCACACCGATGCGCAAGCCTTGATGGCCGTTTTTCGTCATCAGCTTAGAGATTTGGGCCGCAGCCTTATCCGTCATGGTGACGGCCTGTTTTCCGGGAATTCCGAACATTATGGGCACCTCATTCGTCGCTAAGGGATCATACCCGTTTTGCGGCGATATCTCAAGATTTGCGCGAGGCACCGGGCGCTTTTCGGGCGCGCGGCGCTGCTATTACATGAAACCAAGCTCGAGCTTGGCCTCGTCGCTCATCATATCCATGCCCCAGGGTGGCTCCCAGACCAGCTCCACATCGACCTGTTTGATGCCCGCAATAGGCTCGATCGCGTCGGCAACCCAGCCGGGCATCTCGCCTGCCACGGGACAGCCGGGGGCGGTCAGGGTCATCGCGATTCTCACTGCGTTTTCATCATCAATATCAATCGTATAAATCAGACCAAGATCGTAGATATTGACTGGAATTTCTGGATCAAACACGGATTTGCACGCCTCGACCGCCTGCTCATAGAGCGGATGCTCGGTGCTGGACGGTGCGATGAGGGGGGCGCCCTCGAAAGGTTGGGGGTTTTCGGTCATGATCTATCCTGCGGTCTATTCTGAGTGAATATATAGGAATTATCCGGGCGCGCGTCTAGAGGTTGTGCAAGACCACGGCATAGGAGATTTGCGAGACTACAGGCTCAATCACCCTTACGGCGGCGGATCGGGGCAGGGCGGACCCGCGCTTCAATCGTCTCATAGAGCAGGCCCGCGATGTTTTTGCAGGTGGACCCTTCGATCCCTTCAAAGCCGGGTGAGGAGTTCACCTCCAGCACTTTCGGCCCCGTCTCCGAGCGCAACAGGTCCACCCCCGCGAGATTGAGGTTGAACGCCTTGGCCGCACGCAGCGCCGTGTCGCGCTCAACCTTGGTGATACGCACGGATGTCGCGCTGCCGCCACGGTGCAGGTTGGAGCGGAAATCGCCCTCGGCCCCGGTGCGCTTCATGGAGGCCACCACCTTGCCGCCAATCACCAGACAGCGGATATCCTCGCCTGCGGCTTCCTTCACGAAATCCTGCACCAGAAAGTTCGCCTTCAGCCCGCGGAACGCGTCGATCACGCTCTCGGCGGCCTTCTTTGTCTCGGCCAGCACAACGCCTTTGCCTTGCGTGCTCTCCAGCAGCTTCACGATCAGCGGCGCTGTCCCCACCAGCCCGATAAGGTTGCCAGTGTCGCGCGGGCTTGCCGCGAAGGCGGTGTTGGGCATGCCGATCTTGGCGCGCGCCATGATCTGATGAGCGTGCAGCTTGTCGCGGCTGGCCGTAAGCCCAACCGAGCCGTTGACGCACCATGTGCCAATCGTCTCAAACTGGCGGATGATGGCGGCACCGTAGGGTGTGATCGACGCGCCTATACGCGGGATCACGGCGTCGAACCGGGGCAGGCGTTTGCCGTCGTAATGGACTTCGGGGGCCATGGCATTGATGGCCATGTAGCAGCGCGTGGTGTCGATCACCTCAACCGTGTGGCCACGTTCCTCGCCCTCTTGGACAAGCCGCCGGGTGGAGTAGTTATCCTCCCGGCTCAGCACCGCAATGCGCAGCGCGCGGTCGGGTGCGGATTGGCGCATTTTGGCGGTGTGGTACACATCATAGCTCATTTCCGGTTGCAAGAACCGGTCGGTGGCCACGATGGAGATGTGATCCTTCAGCGCTTGTCGCCCCAAGAGCATCCGGCTCGCCATGGTGCCGCGATTGGTCAGGGTGATCTCAATGGGCCAAGTGTCGCCGCCTACTTCGAGAGCCGTCTCAATCACAAAGCGCGATTCCTTCTCGCCATTCGATGATGTGACGTCGCGCCGATCAATGATGGGCGCGGAGCACGCGATCACTAGATCATCGCGTCCCGGAATGGGATGGACGGTGAAGCGGACCTTGGGCTTGGACGCAGGGCCGAAGGTCTCGATGTCAAACGCATGAAGCGCGGATGTGCGCGCGCCTGTATCGACCTTGGCGCGCAGCGCGGGCACGCCGAGCGCGGGCAGTCCGATCCATTCTTCCCAGCCAAATTGCAGGGTCTGGGTCTCCGGGGTCTCGGACATGGGCGCGCGTCTCCTTGAGGCGATGCATTTCAGGTGTTTTGGTTCGGGTCGAGCCTATCAGCTTTGCCGCCCGGGGAATACCGGATGGCCTCGCGTGCTGTGTCTAGCTGTGTCACGCGGCGGTCTCTGTGCAACCTCAGCCGTTGATGTCATCCTTGAAGTGACGTACCTGCCCTTGGGGCAGTCGGAAGGCGCGGCGCAGGCCGATCCATGCCAGAAGCGACAGAACAGCAAAGAGCACCAGAAGAGCCGCGAGGCCAGGGGCAAAGCCCAAAATAAGCACGAGGGCAACCACGGCCGCGCCAATCGCGAAGCCAAGAAAGATAAAGCCCGGTACCAAAAGCTCAACCACAGCGAAGATCAGCCCGGCAGCCCCCCAAACCCACCAAAGCTCCAAAAGGGCGGTCATCCTCTCCCCTTCAGCATTTTGAACGCATCACCAAAGGCTTCGAGCGCATTGGCGGGCACCACGATCGTGGACGAGCCCGGACTGCTCCCCAGCTTGTTGAGCGCTTCGACCTGCTTGAGCGCCACTTGGTATTGCGCCGCCTCCAGCCCGTTATCGGCAATCGCCTGCGCCACAACGGAGGTCGCATAGGCCTCAGCATCAGCGGAGATCCGGCGGGCTTTGGCAATCTGCTCAGCCGCGTAAAGCTCCGCGTCGGCGTTGAGTTCAACGGCGCGTTTGCTGCCCTCGGCCTCGGTCACCTGGGCGCGACGGGCGCGCTCGGCGTTGAGCTGTTGCAGCATCGCGTCGCGGGTGGCCTGATCGAGGTTCACATCGAGGATTTCGGCGCGGGTCACTTCGATCCCCCAATTGTCTACCGCGTCCTCAACAGTTGCTTTGATCGTCTGGATCAGCTGCGAGCGGTTGGATTGCACCTCATCCAGATCCATCTTGCCCATCTCGGCGCGCACGATGCCCGCCACGGTGGTGGCAATCGCGCCGTCAATATCGCGGATGCGGTAGACGGTTTTTTCGGGCTGCACGATGCGATAAAAAACCGAGCTGTCGACCTGCACCAGCACGTTATCCTTGGTGATCGCGTCCTGACTGGCCGTGGGCAATTGCCGCTCAAGGATCGAGATTTTATGCGCGATCACATCAAGAAACGGCACGATGATGTTGATCCCCGGAGCCAGCACCGAATTAAGCCGCCCAAAGCGTTCGACCACATGTTGCTCGGATTGCGGGACAATCTTCACACCCTTCACGATCACAATGACGATCAATAGGAAAAGCAGCAGGTACAACAGGTTGGCGGAGAGCAAGTCGAGGAACAGGTCTTCGGTCATGGCAGGCCCCTTTGGCGTGGCAGTTTGTCTATATGTCAGGCTCATGCGAGGTTTTGCAAGTCGTGCTCATCCGGTTTATGGGGGCTGAAGATGTAAAACCCGTTGAAATACGCATTAAATACGAAAGTCAGAGCGATGGTTCAGAAGTTCAGCTTCACCCTTGAGGGCCAAGATGGGCGTGCGCGCACCGGCGTGATCGACACGCCGCGCGGCGCGATCCGGACGCCTGCGTTCATGCCCGTGGGCACCGCCGCAACCGTGAAGGCGATGCTGCCATCCTCTGTGGCCGAAACGGGCGCGGATATCTTGCTGGGCAATACCTATCACCTGATGCTGCGCCCCACGGCGGAGCGGATCGCGCAGCTTGGCGGGCTTCACAAATTCATGAATTGGGACAAGCCCATTTTGACCGATAGCGGCGGGTTTCAGGTGATGAGCCTTGCAGGATTGCGTAAGCTGACAGAAGCGGGTGTGACCTTCAAAAGCCATATAGACGGATCGAAACATGAACTGAGCCCTGAGCGGTCGATGGAGATCCAGAAGCTCTTGGGTTCGGACATTGTGATGTGTTTCGATGAATGCCCCGCGCTCCCCGCCGACCGGGCGCGGATCACCGAGAGCATGGAGTTGTCGATGCGTTGGGCGGCCCGCTCGCGGGATGCGTTTGGCGATCGCCCGGGATATGCGCTTTTCGGCATTCAGCAGGGGGGGCTTGAGGAGGATCTGCGCGCGCGCAGCGCCGAGGCTTTGCGGGCGATTGAGTTCGATGGCTACGCGGTTGGCGGGCTGGCGGTGGGCGAGGGGCAGGAGGCGATGTTCGGCTGTCTCGATTACGCGCCGGAGCAACTGCCCGAGGACAAGCCACGATACCTAATGGGCGTGGGCAAGCCCGACGATCTGGTGGGCGCGGTGGCGCGGGGCATTGATATGTTTGACTGCGTGCTGCCGTCCCGGTCGGGGCGGACGGGGCAGGTGTTTACCCGGCGTGGCGTGCTCAACATCAAAAACGCGCGGCATGCGGATGACCCGCGCCCGCTGGACGAGGACTGCACATGCCCCGCCTGCCGGGGCTATTCGCGCGCCTATCTGCACCACGTCTTTCGCAGTCAGGAAATGATCTCGGGCATGCTGCTCACTTGGCACAACCTGCATTACTACCAAGAGCTGATGGCGGGCATGCGCATGGCGATTGCGGCCGGCACGTTCGACGCGTTTCAGGCCAATTTCCACGCCCTGCGCGCCCAAGGCGATATTGAGCCGCTCTAGGGCCTGCCATACCGAGATGACGCTACGACATCCACTCAGGACACCCCGCCCATAACCCCGGATATTTTTAGCCATTTTGCGCCACATCTGGCCTTGCCGCCCGCCCCGCGCAAGGGCATGGTGCCTACCAATTGGTTGAAACATGTGGGCCACCGCCCCAAGTTAACCACATGATGATGGAGAGGGCATGGCTGCCGCCGAGCGGGGCCTGACCCTTTTGCCAAGAAAAAGCCAGGCCGCAGAGCCTTGGCCACGACAAAGGAAAGAGCATGCAAGAGCCCCTCAATTCCTCCTATCCGGTGTTGCCGCTGCGCGATATCGTGGTGTTCCCGCATATGATCGTGCCGCTCTTCGTGGGCCGCGAGAAATCGGTCCGCGCGCTGGAAGAGGTGATGGCAGATGACAAACAGATTCTTCTGAGCAGCCAGATTGATCCAAGCGAGGACGACCCGGATGCCAAGGGCATCTACAAGGCCGGTGTTCTGGCCAATGTGCTGCAACTGCTGAAATTGCCCGATGGAACCGTGAAGGTGCTGGTTGAGGGTGTCGCTCGGGTGCGGATCGCCGAATACCTTGAGAATGATCATTTCTTTGAGGCGCGGGCCGAGTATCTGACTGAGATGCCGGGTGATGTGGCAACGATCGAGGCGCTGCTTCGAACCGTAGCGACCGAGTTTGAGCGCTATGCAAAGGTCAAGAAAAACGTGCCTGAAGAGGCGCTTACCGCCGTCAGTGGATCCGAGGAGCCAGCAAGGCTTGCCGATCTTGTGGCCGGGCATCTGGGCATTGAGGTGGAGCAAAAGCAGGAGCTTTTGGAAACCCTCTCGGTGTCCGAGCGGCTGGAGAAGGTCTACGGCCTTATGCAGGGCGAGATGAGCGTTTTGCAGGTCGAGAAAAAGATAAAGACCCGCGTGAAAACGCAGATGGAACGCACCCAGCGTGAATATTATCTGAACGAGCAAATGAAGGCCATTCAGAAGGAGCTGGGCGATGGCGAAGAAGGCGAGGGCGAAATTGCCGAGCTGGAAAAACGTATTTCCGAGACCAAGCTGAGCAAGGAAGCGCGTGAGAAGGCCGATGCGGAGCTGAAAAAGCTCAAGAATATGAGCCCGATGAGCGCCGAGGCCACGGTTGTGCGCAACTATCTCGACTGGATGCTGTCGATCCCATGGGGCGTGAAATCCCGTGTGAAAAAAGACCTGAGCCGCGCCGAAAAGGTGCTGGACGACGATCATTACGGGCTTGAGAAGGTCAAGGAGCGCATTGTCGAGTATCTCGCAGTGCAGCAACGCTCGAAAAAGCTCAAAGGCCCGATCATGTGCCTTGTGGGCCCGCCCGGCGTGGGCAAAACCTCGCTTGGTAAATCCGTGGCCAAGGCAACGGGGCGCGAGTTTATCCGCATCTCGCTTGGCGGTGTGCGTGACGAATCCGAGATCCGGGGCCACCGGCGGACCTATATCGGCTCCATGCCCGGCAAGATCATTCAGGCGTTGAAAAAGGCCAAGACGACCAATCCGCTGATCCTCTTGGACGAGATCGACAAAATGGGGCAGGATTTCCGGGGCGACCCGGCGTCCGCCATGCTCGAAGTGCTTGATCCTGAACAGAACTCCACCTTTATGGATCACTATCTTGAGGTCGAATATGACCTCTCGAACGTGATGTTCCTGACCACATCAAACAGCTACAATATGCCCGGCCCACTGATGGACCGGATGGAGATCATTCCGCTGGCGGGTTACACCGAGGACGAAAAGCGTGAGATCGCCAAGCAGCATTTGCTGGACAAGCAAGTCAAGAACCACGGGTTGCGCAAGGGCGAATTTGAGCTGACCGATGCGGCTCTGACGGATATAATTCGTTATTACACCCGCGAAGCGGGCGTGCGGAACCTTGAGCGCGAGATTGCCAAAGTGGCGCGCAAGGCGGTCACGCAGATTATTAAGAAAACCGCCCAAGCCTTTGTTGTCAAACCTGAAAACCTCAGTGAATATCTGGGCGTGCGCAAGCATAAATTTGGGCTGGCCGAGGAAACCGATCAGGTCGGTGTGGTCACAGGGCTGGCCTATACATCCGTAGGCGGGGAGCTTTTGAATATCGAAGCGCTGCGCCTGCCGGGTAAGGGGCGGATGAAGACCACGGGCAAGCTGGGCGATGTGATGAAGGAGTCCATTGATGCGGCCTCCAGCTATGTCCGTTCGGTCGCGCCCAGCCTCGGAATCAAGCCGCCGCGCTTTGACAAGTGGGATATCCACGTCCACGTGCCCGAAGGGGCCACGCCAAAGGATGGCCCCTCCGCGGGTCTGGCCATGGTCACGTCCATCGTGTCCGTCCTCACGGGCATCCCGGTGCGCAAGGATATTGCCATGACGGGCGAGGTGACACTGCGCGGCAATGCGCTGCCCATCGGAGGATTGAAGGAGAAGCTTCTTGCGGCTCTGCGCGGAGGTATCAAGACGGTACTGATCCCGGCGGAGAACGAAAAGGATCTGGTGGAAATCCCCGACAACGTGAAAGAGGGGCTCAATATCATCCCGGTCACTCACGTGCAGGAAGTGCTAAAGCTGGCCTTGACGGGTATGCCCGAGCCCATCGAATGGGATCAGGACGCCGAAGAAGCCGCCGCAGCCGAAGCGGCATTGAAAACGGGCGGAGATGGATCGACCGCAGTGGCGCATTGATCAAAGCTTGAGTTGAAAAAGAAAGGGCCGCTCCGAACCGGGGCGGCCCTTTTTGTATGCCAAGGCGTTTCGCGAAAAACTCTAAAAAAGAGGCGTGCCAGGCCCCGTGCGGGCCAAATCGCTGAGCAAATCGCGATACATCGCCTCCGCCGCCTTGATCCGCCATTTGGGCAGGGCGCGGATTTCAACGCGGATGAGCGCCTCAAACGCCAAGAAGAACGGCAGGACCACCGCACGCTCCTCTTGGGTCAGCGCAAAGACCTCCGCAAAGGTCTTAAGCGCCGCAAGGTCCACGCCAAGCGCCCGCTGTCCCGAGGCCTCAATGCGCCGCCGCCCGATATGCATCACAAACCGCGCCATATCCTTATAAATGGGCATCCGTGTGGAGCCGCCAAGGTCGATTCCGGTGATCCGCGCGCCGTCCACGATCAGGTTGTTTGGGTGAAAGTCGCCGTGGGAAATCGCGGTGCGCCAGAGCGCGCCTTCGATATGGGGGCCAAGGCGTTCCATTTGCTCAAGGATTTGCACCTCCAGCGCGCGCAAGGCGGGGAAGGGCTGTTTCTCGGATGCGGCCCGCGCGCGGCGCACCCATCCTGCCGTGCCTGCCACGCGCGGTGCGTCTGTCATCGCGGTGGATTGGCGTAACCAGCGGGCGGCGGGTGCGAAAAACGCTACACGCTCAGCCGCCTCAAGCCGCCGCATCAGCGTGAGCATCGGGGTGCCTGGCACCCGTTCAAGCACGATCACGCCAGCGCCAGTGTTGGCATAGACAGGCTCTGCAATGCGCAGATCGCCCTCGGCCATATAAGGCCAGAGGCGCTCTATCTCGGCCCATTCGCGGGCGGGCGCGCCCTCTTCGGGGCGATAATTCAGACGAAAAACCACGTCACGCCCCTCAAACACGCCCTCGAAAATCGCGCGCTTCCCGGCCACGTTGCGGATCAGATCACCCGGCTCAGCGGCGGCCAGGCGCGGGTCCTGCTGGCCCACAACATGAAGCCGCTCGGCGATTTCCATCAGCGCGTCAAAATTGGGGATTGGTGCGTCAGTCATACCCTTTGATGCGGGCCGAAGCCCCACAGGTCAACCGAATTGAACTGCGAATTGAACATGGCGTGCGCGCGCCCTATGGTGAGGGCCGAAAACTGCCTCAAGGATGCGTGACATGCCCCAAACCCCCGACGATACGCCCGTAGCCGAAATGAGCTTTGAAGCGGCCATGGCCGAACTGGAGCAGGTTGTGGCCAAGCTGGAGCGCGGCGATGTGGCGCTCGATGCGTCGATCACGCTCTATGAGCGCGGTGCGGAGCTGAAAAAGCGCTGTGAAGCGAAGCTGAAGGAGGCCGAGGAAAAGGTCGCGGCGATCACCCTTGGCCCAGATGGTGCGCCCACGGGCACAGCCCCTCTGGACGGCGCATAGGTGAGCGCCCAGCCGGTCCCGGATCAGGTCTCTGCCTGTCTGCACGCGGCGCTGGCCCCTTTTGGGTCGCCCGCTGTCGCGCAGGCCATGCGCTATGCGGTGGAGGGGGGTAAGCGTATCCGGGCGCAATTGGTGATGGAGAGCGCGCGGATGCACGATGTGCCCGACACTGCCTCGGTCTTTCCCGCCGCCGCGATCGAGGCGCTGCATGCCTATAGCCTCGTGCATGATGATATGCCGTGTATGGACGATGACGCACAGCGGCGCGGACGGCCCACGGTGCATGTGAAATGGGATGAGGTGACGGCCGTTCTGGCCGGGGACGCGCTGCAAAGCCTCGCGTTCGAGCTTGTGGCGCGCCCCGAGGTCGGATCGGGGGACGTGCGCGCAGAGCTTGCATTGAGCCTTGCGCGCGCGGCGGGCGGGCAGGGGATGGTTCTTGGGCAAGCGCTTGATATGGAGGCGGAAAGTGCACAAACACCGCTGACGATTGATCAGATCACAGCGATGCAGGCGGGCAAGACCGGCGCGTTGATTGAGTGGTCCGCCGCCGCCGGGGCGCGCCTTGCAGGGGCTGATCCTGCACCGTTCATCGCCTATGCCTCTGCCCTTGGCCTCGCGTTTCAGATCCGCGATGATCTGATTGACGCAACCGGCGATGCCGCACATGCGGGCAAGGCCGTGGGCAAGGATGCGGCGGCAGGCAAGGCCACGTTCGTGTCGCTTCTGGGCTTGGATGGGGCGAGATGCCGCGCAGCAGATCTGGTGGACCTCGCCTGTGATGCGCTAAATCCTTATGCAGAGCGCGCGGACCCGTTGCGCAAGATTGCCCGCTTCGTTATCGAGCGCACACGTTAAGAGTTTGGCCCCAGGGAGGGGCGTGAGAGCATGTCGAACCGCCCCGTCACACCGCTTCTGGATCAAGTCCAAAGCCCCGCTGATCTCAAACGGATGAGCGATGCGCAGCTGCGCACGCTGGCCCATGAGCTGCGCGCCGAGACGGTCAGTGCTGTGAGCGAGACGGGCGGGCATCTGGGCGCGGGCCTTGGGGTGGTGGAACTGACCGTGGCGCTTCATGCGGTGTTCGATGCGCCGAAAGACAAGATCATCTGGGACGTAAGCCACCAGTGCTATCCGCATAAAATCCTCACCGGGCGGCGCGACCGTATCCGCACATTGCGCCAGAAAGACGGGCTGAGCGGGTTCACCAAACGCTCGGAGAGCCCATATGATCCGTTTGGCGCAGCCCATAGCTCTACCTCCATCAGCGCGGCCTTGGGCTTTGCCGTGGCGCGCGATCTGGGCGGCGCGTCCGAGACCGGGCATGGCGATGCGATTGCGGTGATTGGCGACGGCGCGATGAGTGCGGGCATGGCGTTTGAAGCGCTCAATAATGCCGGGCATCTGGGCAAGCGGCTGATCGTGATCCTCAACGATAACGAGATGTCGATTGCACCGCCCGTGGGGGCGCTGTCGTCTTACCTCAGCAGGCTCTATGCCGAGGCCCCGTTTCAAGATCTCAAGGCCGCCGCAAAGGGTGCCGTGTCCTTCCTGCCGCCCCCCTTTCAGGAGGGCGCGCGCCGAGCCAAGGATATGCTCAAGGGGATGGCCGTGGGCAACACGCTCTTTGAAGAGCTTGGCTTCTCTTACATCGGGCCGATTGACGGGCATGATATGGACCAACTCCTGCCAGTTCTGCGCACAGTGCAGGCGCGTGCGACGGGGCCGATGCTCATTCATGTGCTGACCAAGAAGGGCAAGGGCTATGCGCCTGCTGAGGCAGCCCGCGACGGGGGCCATGCGACCGCGAAGTTTGATCTGGTGACGGGCAAGCAGTCCAAAGCCCCCTCCAACGCGCCCAGCTATACCTCCGTTTTCGCCCGCACCCTGACAGATATGGCCGCCAAGGATGACCGCATCTGCGCCGTGACCGCCGCCATGCCCGATGGTACGGGGCTGAACCTCTTTGCCGAGCGGTATCCCGGCCGTCTGTTTGACGTAGGGATCGCCGAACAGCACGCCGTAACATTCGCGGCGGGGCTTGCGGCGGGAGGGATGCGGCCCTTCTGCGCGCTTTACTCGACCTTCCTGCAACGCGGCTATGATCAGGTCGTGCATGATGTGGCCATTCAACGCCTGCCCGTGCGCTTTGCGATTGATCGCGCGGGGCTGGTGGGGGCGGATGGCGCGACCCATGCGGGCAGTTTCGATGTGGCTTTCCTCGCCAACTTACCGGGGATTGTGGTGATGGCCGCCGCCGATGAGGCAGAGCTTGTCCATATGGTCGCCACTGCCGCCGGGCATGACGAGGGGCCGATTGCGTTCCGCTATCCGCGCGGCGAAGGCGAGGGCGTCGAGATGCCCGAGCGCGGCGTCCCGCTTGAGATTGGCAAGGGACGGATGATCCAGCAAGGCGCGCGCGTGGCGCTTCTGAGCTTCGGCACCCGTCTGGGTGAGGTGCGCCGCGCGGCTGAGGCGCTGGCGGCCAAGGGGATCACGCCCACCATTGCCGATGCGCGTTTTGCCAAGCCGCTCGACCGTGAGATGATCCTTGCGCTCGCCGCCGGGCATGAGGCACTGATCACGATTGAGGAGGGTGCCGTCGGCGGCTTCGGCAGCCATGTGGCGCAGCTTTTGAGCGATGAGGGCGTGTTTGACACAGGGCTGAAATTCCGCTCCATGGTGCTGCCGGATATCTTTATTGATCAGGCGAGCGCGGCGGATATGTACCGGGTCGCGGGGCTTGATGCGGCACAGATCGAGGCCAAGGTGCTCGACGTCCTTGGCGTGGCGCAATTGGCGGACAAACGCGCGTAATTGCGTGGTTTGTGAAACTTATCCACAGCTTTATCCACAGAAGTACCGAGAATAGCTGTATTTGTGGCAGCCCCTTGGCAGGCACGCGTAGATGATTATCTTATCTCTATGCAAATGATCCGCCAATTCGCTCTCCTCTTCGCCCTCGCGGCCGGCCCCGTTCACGCGCTCGACAGCAGCGAGGGTCAGCTTACCGTCACGCCGATTGCCCGCGGTCTAGATGCACCTTGGGCATTTGGGTTCCTGCCCGATGGGGATATCCTGATCACCGAGAAGGATGGGCGCGTTTTGCGTCTGGTGGATGGGACATTGAGCGCGCTGCGCGGCGTGGGGCCAGTGGCGGATGTCGGGCAGGGTGGCCTTCTCGATCTGCTCATCCCCGCCGATTTTGCCGAGAGCCGCGAGGTCTATTTCTCTCTCGCATTGAGCCAAGACCGGGGCGAGGGCACCGCACTGGCCCGCGCACGGCTGGAAGAGGGTGCAGACCGCCTGACGGATTGGGAGGTGCTCTACCAGATTGCGGCGGGGAGCAGCGGTGGGCGGCATTTCGGCTCGCGCCTTGTCGAGGGTGCGGATGGGATGATCTACATGACCGTGGGCGATCGGGGCGACAGGCCCTCGGCGCAAGACCGCAGCAATGAGAACGGCACCGTGTTGCGCCTGACGCGCGACGGCCAGCCTGCGCCAGGCAATCCCTTTGCGGATGGCCAGCCCGCGATCTGGTCATATGGCCACCGTAATCCGCAAGGGGCAGCACTTGATCTTGAAGGGCGGCTTTGGGTCTCGGAGCATGGCGCGCGCGGCGGGGATGAGCTGAACCTCGCGCAACCGGGCGCGAATTACGGCTGGCCCGTGATCAGCTATGGCAGGCATTACTCGGGCGGCAAGATCGGGGAGGGCACCGAAAAGGCGGGTATGGCCCAGCCCGAATTTTATTGGGACCCGTCGATCGCGCCTTCGGGGCTGATGATCTATTCCGGCGCGCTCTGGCCCGAGTGGCGGGGCGATATTTTCACGGGATCGCTGAAATTCGGCCATATCGCGCGGGTGGGCGGCGCGCCCTTGGCCCTGCAAGAGGTGATCGAGGGCCCAGAGACAGCGCGGCTCCGCGATATTCGGGAGGCCCCGGATGGTGCGATCTGGATACTTTCGGCGGGCAATGGCGCGCTTTATCGCATCACGCCCTGAAAGTCACCTTGAGGCGGCTCACACAGACAAGCGTGAGGCCTGTGCGCCACGCTCGCGGTACGGCGTGGTGTTGTAATGCGCGCGGTAGCATTTGGAAAAATGCGAGGGCGACGAAAACCCGCACGCCAGTGCGACATTGATCACCGTCATATCGGTCTGCATCAACAGGTTACGCGCCTTTTGCAGGCGCAGTTCCATGTAATAGCGCTTTGGGCTACGGCTGAGATAACGGCGGAAGAGCCGTTCCAACTGCCGCGTGGACATGCCTGCATCTTTGGCCAGAAGCGAGGGCGAGATCGGCTCCTCGATATTGGCCTCCATCATCTGTATCACTTGGCTGAGCTTGGGATGACGCACGCCGATGCGCGTGGGCACGGAAAGACGCTGCGTGTCCTGATCCGTGCGGATGGTTGAATAAATCATCTGATCGGCCACCGCATTGGCCAGTTTTTCGTCGTGATCATCGGCAATAAGCTTCAGCATAAGATCAATAGACGAGGTGCCGCCCGCTGTGGTCATTCTGTTGCCATCCACGGTAAAGACCGATTTCGTAAGCTCCACCTCGGGAAATTCCTCGGCAAAGCTGTCGTGGTTTTCCCAATGGATCGTGGCGCGCTTGCCCTCCATCAACCCGGCCTTGGCCACCGTGTAAGACGCAGTGCACAGCCCGCCTATCTTGAGCCCGCGCCGCGCTTCGCGCCGGAGCCAGTTGAGCAGGCGTTTGGTCGTATGCTGTTGAATATCTCCACCGCCGCAGACCAACACTGTGTCATCACGGCTCAACTCATCAAGACTGATATCCACCTGAAAGCGTGACCCGGCAGAACAGGCCACGTAATCCTCGCTATCGCCGCAAATTAACCAAGTGTAGAGTTCTGCGCCCGCCATACGGTTTGCAATGCGCAAACATTCGACAGCTGAGGCGAAGCTGAGCAGCGTAAAATTTTCGACAAGCACAAAGATGAAACGGCGCGGGGCCGCGCCTTCGCCTGTGAGAGCCCTAGGACGGTCGTGGACCATGTGATGCATCCTTCCCATGTCGCACCCGTCTATCCGCTTTGCACAAAAGCCCGCCGCGTGACAAGGGCGCGCGCGCGCCTTTGCATCGAATTGCACAATCGTTATATGGTCAGAGCGGGTCATGTTTGTTAAGCAACGGGCCTGAGTTTGATTGATATCGGAGCGCAAGATCATGGCGGAGTGGCAAAAATCGACTTGGCGGACGAAACCGCGGGTTCAGATGCCGGACTATCTGGACGCGGCGGCTCTGGCCGATGTGGAGGCGCGTCTGAGCGCCTATCCGCCCCTTGTGTTCGCCGGTGAGGCCCGCAAATTGAAGCGCGCTTTGGGGGCGGCCTCGCGCGGGGAGGCGTTCTTGCTTCAGGGCGGCGATTGCGCCGAGGCGTTTGATCAGTTCAGCGCCGATGCGATCCGCGATACGTTCAAGGTGATGCTGCAAATGGCGATGGTGCTGACCTACGGTGCCAAGGTGCCTGTGGTCAAAGTGGGCCGGATGGCGGGGCAATTCGCCAAGCCACGCTCGGCACCGATGGAAACCGTGGGCGGCACGGAGCTTCCCAGCTACCGCGGCGATATCATCAATGAGCTTGCCTTTACCGAGGCTGGGCGCATTCCCGATCCGACCAAGATGTTGCAGGCCTATACGCAATCGGCGGCAACGCTGAACCTGCTGCGTGCCTTTTCCAAGGGCGGCTATGCGGATATGACCAAGGTCCATAACTGGACGCTGGGCTTTACCGAGGGCGAAAAGGCCGCGCGCTACCGCGAGATGGCCGAGCGAATTTCTGATGCGCTCGATTTCATGCGCGCCGCCGGGGTGAACTCCGAGAGTACCGAAGCGCTGCAAACGGTGGATTTCTACACCAGCCACGAATCGCTCCTGCTGGAATATGAAGAGGCGTTGACGCGTCTCGACAGCACGTCTGGCAATTGGCTTGCCGGGTCTGGCCATATGATCTGGATCGGGGACCGCACCCGCCAGCCCGATGGCGCGCATGTGGAATTTGCGCGCGGCGTTCTCAACCCTGTGGGCCTGAAATGCGGGCCAACGACCACGGCCGAGGACCTTAAAGTGCTGATGAGCCGCCTCAACCCGGCCAATGAGCCGGGCAAGCTTACGCTGATCGCGCGGTTCGGTGCGGGTAATGTCGGCGAGCATCTGCCGCGTCTTATTCGCGCCGTGCGCGAAGAGGGGGCGAGCGTCACATGGGTGTGTGATCCGATGCATGGCAACACGGTCAAATCGGCCTCCGGCTACAAAACCCGGCCCTTTGATGCGGTGCTGCGCGAGGTCCGTGACTTCTTTGGCGTGCATAAGGCCGAGGGCACGATCCCCGGCGGCGTGCATTTCGAGATGACGGGTCAGGACGTGACGGAATGCACGGGCGGCGTTCATGCGGTCAAGGACGAGGATCTGAGCCACCGCTACCACACGGCCTGCGATCCGCGCCTCAACGCATCGCAATCTCTGGAGCTGGCGTTCTTGGTGGCAGAGGAGCTTTCTGCCCTGCGGGTGGAGCGTCACGCAGAAGCGGTTTGAACTAGGTTATCTTCGCGCTGTAAGGCATTGAAAGGGCCGGGGGGTAAGCCTCGGCCTTTTGCGTTTCAACCGATTGCGCGCGGCTGCGGCCTCGCTCACCACATCAGCGTTCAGACGGGCCGCTTAGCCAAAGTGCCGCAGGTGGTTTCTATGAGGTTTCAGGTCTATGCGTCCGCCTCAGTCGCTTTTGATGAGACGTAGGTAAGACCGCTCACCCGATTTTGCCGGGGTGGTTCCGGACACGCCTTCGAAGGACGCGGCGGGATCGGCAAAACCAGTTTGCAGCGGCTCTGGTGTGGAAGCTGCCACCACGCTTGGCAGGCTCACGTTTATGCTGGTCAGTTTGGTATGGGTGATCGAGAACCGGCGCGGCGCACGGCCCGAGGGGCCGCTGCTCACAAGACAGCCCAAAGCACGGCTGATATCACCCAGATCACTGCGCAATGGCAGCATGATCAGCGTACCATCCAAAGCGGGTGCGCCGGAGCCGCTGGCAGAGCTGAGCGTGAGACGCACAATCGCAGGCTCATCAAAGAGGCGCACCATATGCTGCGCCAGCGCATCGCGATCACCAGGGGTGAGGAATGCGCTGATCGGCATGCCACGCACCTCCATACCCATCAGATCGCTCAGGTGGCTGCCAGCAATGCGCAAGCGGGCAAGGCCCGGCGCAATCCGCTCAATAATGAAAGCGTTGGGGAGCAATGGCTCGATCTCGCGCGGGTCGATGTCTGAGCGTCGAGGCACATCGCCGCCGCGCCGCATCCGTGTCCAATAGCTCTGAAAATCAAGCAAGGCTGCCTGTTCACTGGCGCCGCGCCCGCCAAGGATGCGCATGATCTTGCTGCCTACGGGCGGGCCTACGGTGCGATCTTGTGTCATCCGGTTCTACTCCCCAATACGTGCGCGGCTGTCTGGTGCCCCAAGCACCACCGACCCTCTGGCCTGCCGATATATTTCTAACACAATTGGTATCGGTTTTGTCTAAATTCCAATTCATTTGGTTAACTGATCGGGCGGTCCCTGCGCTATCTGCGCACCGTGACGGCACCATGACGGCACCCTGCGGGCCTGCCCTCAGCGGCTTGCAAGCGGCGGGTGGGCGGCTTAGACGAGAGGGGACATCAGACGGAGAGACGACGCGTGATATATTCCATGACCGGGTTTGCCGCCACGCGCGGCTCTGGGGCGGGGTTTTCCTGGGGCTGGGAGCTGCGCAGCGTCAATGGCAAAGGGCTTGATCTGCGCATCCGTGCGCCCGATTGGGTCGAAGGGCTTGAGGTCGCGCTGCGTGCTCGGCTGGGGCAGGCCGTGGCGCGCGGCAATGTCACACTGAACCTGCGGGTGCAGGCGGAGGAGAGCGGCGGGCGGCTCAGCATCAACGCGGCGCAGCTTGAGGATGTTCTGAGCGCCATGGCCGAGGTCGAGCGCGCGGCGATGGCGCGGGGCCTCAACCTTGCGCCCGCGCGCCCCGCCGATGTGATGAATGTGCGCGGCGTGCTGGAGACGGCCACGGCGGAGCAAGACACAGCCGGGCTGAAAGCCGCCCTTTTGGCTGATATCGAGCCCTTGATAGAGAGCTTCACCGCCATGCGTGCTGCCGAAGGGCAGGCGCTGGCGCGTGATCTCGGCGCGCAGATCGACACCGTCGCCCGTCTGACCGAAGAGGCGGAAAAAGCCGCAGACGCGCGCCGACCCGAAGCCGAGGCCACGTTGAAAGCAGCCCTTGCCCGGGTGATGGACAACACGGACGGTGCCGATGAGGCGCGCATCACACAAGAGCTCGCCATGCTTGCCGTGAAGGCGGATGTGAGCGAAGAGATCGTGCGCCTGCGCGCCCATGTGGACGCCGCCCGTGCCCTTTTGCAGGGTGGCAGCCCGCTCGGGCGCAAGCTGGAATTCCTGACGCAGGAGTTCAACCGCGAGGCCAATACGCTGTGCGCCAAGGCAGGGTCTGTGGCGCTTACGTCCATCGGATTGGACCTCAAGGCGGTGATAGACCAGATGCGAGAGCAGGTGCAAAATGTCGAGTGATGCCAAGACCGCCAGCCGCCGGGGCCTTTTGATCATCCTTAGCTCGCCCTCGGGCGCGGGCAAATCCACCCTGACGCGGCGATTGCGCGCGTGGGACGACAGCCTTGATTTCTCCGTTTCGGCCACCACCCGTACCCCGCGGGCGGGCGAGGTGGACGGCGAGGATTACCACTTCATGACCGAAGCCGACTTCCGCACCGCCGTGGCCGAGAGCGAGATGCTGGAGCACGCCCATGTCTTCGGCAATTTCTACGGCTCACCCAAAGCACCCGTGGCCCGCGCCATCGAGGCCGGGCGCGACGTGATCTTTGACATCGACTGGCAGGGCGCGCAGCAGATCCAGAACTCCGATCTCAGCCAGCATACCTTGTCGATCTTCATCCTGCCCCCCTCCATCACCGAGCTACGCCGCCGCCTAGAAAGCCGTGGACAGGACGCGCCAGAGGTGATCGCCAAACGGATGCAGAAAAGCTGGGACGAGATCAGCCATTGGGGCGAATATGACTATGTTCTGGTCAATGACGATCTGGATCAGACCGAGGCGCGGCTCATCTCAATCGTGCGTGCGGCGCGGCTCAAGCGCATTCAGCAACCCCGGCTGAGCGACCATATCCGCCGCCTTCAGGGCGAGTTTGAGGAGACCCAATGACCCTCTATTCCCTTGACGGCGAGACACCCGTGATCGACGCGGACGCATGGATTGCACCCGGTGCGCATGTGATGGGCCGTGTGCGGCTGGAGGCGGGCGCATCGGTGTGGTTCTGCGCCACGCTGCGCGGTGATAATGAGTGGATCAGCGTGGGGGCGGGCAGCAATATTCAGGAAAACGCGGTGCTGCACACCGATATGGGGCACCCTTTGACCATTGGCGCTGGCTGCACGGTTGGACATAAGGCGATGCTGCATGGTTGCACGATCGGGTCCAACACGTTGATCGGGATGGGGGCCACCGTGCTCAACGGCGCTGTGATCGGCGACAATTGCCTGATTGGTGCGGGCGCGCTGATCACCGAAGGCAAGGTGATTCCGGATGGCAGCCTCGTGATGGGCGCGCCGGGCAAGGTGGTCCGGCAGTTGGACGACGCCGCAATTGAGGGCCTGCGCCGCAGCGCGCTTGGCTATCAGGCCAATATGCGCCGTTTTCAGGCGGGGCTTGAGGTTTTGCAAGGCGGATGAGCCTGCCAGACATCTCCTCGCTTCTGGAGGCGATCCCGCAGCCCGCGCTTTTGATTGGCCGCGCCGAGCGGATCATCGGCGCCAATAGCGGCGCGAGCGCGCTTCTGGGGGGGGCGATCACGGGGCGTCATTTTATCACCGCCATCCGCCAACCCACAGTTCTGGATGCCATCGAGGACGCTCTGCGCACCCACGCCCCGCGCGAGGCGCGCTATCTGACCAATGCAGGAGAGGCGGATGTGACCTACACCGTGACCGCGCGGCCCGTGGACTGGGGCAGCATGCAGGCGGTTCTGGTCTGTTTTGAGGATATCACCCATCTGGAGCAGGCAGGGCAGATGCGCCGCGATTTCGTGGCCAATGTCAGCCATGAGTTGCGCACGCCACTCACCGCGCTGCTGGGATTTATCGAAACCCTTCAAGGCCCCGCCAAGGGTGATGCGGTGGCCACTGAGCGCTTCTTGAGGACCATGGCGCGCGAGGCGGCGCGGATGGAGCGTCTGGTGCATGACTTGCTGTCGCTGAGCCGGGTTGAGGCGCAGGAACGTGTGCGCCCACGCGAGAGTGTAGATCTCGGGGCGCTGCTCACATCAGTGTGCCAAACGCTGCGCCCATTGACCCAAGATGCGGGTGCGGCTCTCGCGCTGACCCTGCCGGACGCAGCGATTAAGGTGCCGGGCGATGCGGATCAGCTGAGGCAGGTTTTCACCAATCTGATCGAGAATGCCGTGAAATATGGCGGGCAGGGGGGCGCGGTGCGGATCACCCTGACGCAGCTTGAGGCGGCCCCCGCGCTGCGCCGCCCTGCGGCAGCGGTCACGATCACGGATCAAGGGCCGGGAATCGATCCGCTGCACATTCCCCGCCTGACCGAGCGATTCTACCGCGTGGATGGTCATCGCAGCCGCGAGAAGGGTGGCACGGGGCTGGGTCTTGCGATTGTAAAACATATCATCAATCGCCATCGCGGGCGGCTCAGGATCGAGAGCGCTCTGGGAAAGGGCAGCACTTTCAGCGTCTTGCTGCCCTTGGATGTCTGAGACATGCCATCCTCCCGCCGTCGCCTCCGAAACCATCCACAGGTATCGCCGCGCATTGTCATAAAGCTGTTACAAAAGTGTAACAAAAGCGTCGTTGCGGGGGTCTAGGCCTGCGTCAGGACCTCCCGAGACGCGGGGGGCCGCCTTTGCGAAATCAGGAGTTGATCCATGACACATCCCAAAATGACCGTCTCTGCCGTAGCTATTCTGGCCCTTGGCGCGGGAGCTGCCCATGCGCGCGACAACGTGCAGGTTGCAGGCTCCTCTACCGTGCTGCCCTATGCCGCCATTGTCGCCGAAGCGTTCGGCGAGAACTTTGATTTCCCCACACCCGTGGTCGAATCCGGCGGCTCCTCCTCGGGCCTCAAGCGGTTCTGTGAAGGGGTCGGCGAGAACACGATCGACATCGCAAATGCCAGCCGCGCAATACGCGAAAAAGAAGTGACCGCCTGTGCCGAGAACGGTGTGACGGACATTATCGAAGTGCGCATCGGTTATGACGGGATCGTCTTCGCGAGCCAGATCGACGGTCCCGCCCTCACTGCATTCACACCCAGCGATTGGTTCAACGCGCTGGCCGCTGAGATGCCCGTGGACGGCGCACTGAGCGCGAACACCAACATGACATGGGCCGACGCTAATGCCGATCTGCCCGCCGTTGAGATTGCGGCTTTCATCCCCGGCACCAAGCACGGCACGCGCGAAGTCTTTGAGGAAAAGGTCCTGCTTCAGGGCTGCGAAGACACCGGCGCGATGCAGGCGATGATGGATATGGGCATGGATGAGGACGCCACCGAGAAGGCCTGTATGGCCGTGCGCACCGATGGTAAATCGGTCGATATCGATGGCGACTATACCGAGACCCTCGCGCGCATCGACAGCAATGTTGACGGTGTGGGCGTATTTGGCCTCGCCTTCTATGAAAACAACACCGACACGCTGAAGGTCGCGACCATGGGCGGTGTCTCGCCCTCGACCGAGACAATCTCCTCGGGCGAATACCCAGTGTCGCGCCCGCTCTATTTCTACATCAAGAAGGCGCATATCGGCGTGATCCCCGGCCTTAAGGAGTTCGCAGAATTCTTTATCTCTGATGAGATCGCAGGTCCCGATGGCCCATTGGCACAATACGGCCTCGTCTCCGACCCTGAGCTTGCCCAGACCCAAGAGGCGGTCGCGGGCGAGCAGGTCATGGGCGGCGGTAGCTAAGCCAGACGACAAACCAACCTTCGGGGGCGGCGGTGCTGCCCCCGAGGATTTTTGCCAAAATACTCAATTCCGGTGGTGCTGCCATGCCAACGTTCGTAATTGTCTTGATCGTCGCGTTTCTCTCTGTGCTCGGCTTCATGCTGGGCCGGGGGCGTGCGCTTGGCTCGGCAGGCGGTGACGCACGTGGGTTGCACTCGCTACCGCATTTCTATGGGGCTAATGTCGCCCTGAGCATTTTTTTACCGGGCTTTGGCCTTCTGGCCCTGTGGCTGATCGCGCAGCCCCTTATCGTGGAGCAGCGCATCGCGGGCCAATTGCCTGAAGGCGCCGTGGCTGAGGGCAGCACCATCAGCCTTGTGATGAGTGATGTGCGCCGCGTGGCCGAAGGGCTGGACTTGGCCGTGGCTACAGGAGACCTGAGCGCGGATGAGGCGCGCGGAATGACTGATCCGCAAGACCTGCGCGCGCGTTTGGCGGGGTTGGGCGTGGCGCTCGGCTCGGATGTGACGCCGGCGATGCTGGGCGCGGCGCAAACCTACCGCAGTTTTTCAGCCGCCGCAGGCTGGGCCATGACACTGGCGGTGCTGGGAGTGGCACTTGCCGGGTTTGTCCTCGCGCTGCGCCGCACGGACCGTGATTTCCGCGCCCGCAATGTGGTGGAAAAGGTGGTTATGGCGCTCTTGATCGCGGCGGCGTCGCTGGCGATCCTGACCACGCTGGGCATCATCTTGTCGCTCGTGTTCAACACGGTGGAGTTCTTCCGCCTGCACCCGGCGTCGGATTTCTTTTTTGGCCTTATATGGTCACCCAGCTTTGGGGGGGGCTCGTCTCTCAGTGTTCTGCCGCTTCTCTGGGGCACCCTCTATATCTCGATTATCGCTCTTCTGGTCGCGGTGCCCATCGGGCTTTTCGCGGCAATCTACCTGTCGGAATATGCGGGGCCAAAGGTGCGCGCCATGGCCAAGCCAATGATCGAGGTTTTGGCGGGCATTCCGACAATCGTCTATGGGCTCTTTGCGCTGCTGACGGTCGGGCCTCTCTTGGTCACGGTCTTTGGCGATGAGGGCCTTGGCTGGATGCAGGCGGGCACCGCGGTGATGACGGCGGGGCTGGTGATGGGTGTCATGCTTATCCCGTTCGTAAGCTCGCTCAGCGATGATATCATTAACGCCGTGCCGCAAGCGATGCGCGATGGCTCCTATGCGATTGGGGCCACCAAATCCGAGACGATCCGACAGGTGATCCTGCCTGCGGCTCTTCCGGGCATCGTCGGCGCAATCCTTCTGGCCGCCTCCCGCGCGATTGGCGAGACGATGATCGTCGTGCTCGGGGCAGGGGCGGCGGCCCGGCTCAGCATGAACCCGTTTGACGCCATGACCACCGTCACCGCCAAGATCGTGAGCCAGCTTACCGGCGATAATGACTTCGCCTCGCCCGAGGCGCTGGTGGCCTTTGCGCTTGGTATGACGCTCTTTATCATCACGCTGGGCCTCAATGTCTTCGCCCTCTACATCGTGCGCAAATACCGGGAGCAATACGAATGACCGACATGAACCTTGCTTCCGAGACACCACAGACACCAGCGCCCAAAGGCAGCCTGACCCGTGCGGACGCGAGTACCAAAAAGCGCAACGCCGCCGAGACGCGGTTTCGCTTTTACGGGCTGACGGCGGTGGCGATTGGCGTGGTGTTTCTCTTGATCCTCGTCACCTCCATCGTGAGCAACGGTGTGGGCGCATTTCAGCAGACTTTCATTACCGCGCAGGTCTATCTCGACCCCGCAAAGCTTGATAAAAACGGCAATCGCGATCTGGAGGAGATGAAAAAGGTCTCGACCTTCGGCTATGCGCCGCTCATCCAGAGCGCCCTTCTGGCCGAGGTTGAGGCGCGCGGCATCGACACGACGCTATCCAAGCCCGGTGATATGAAAAACCTCCTCTCGGCCTCCGCCCCGGCGCAGGTGCGCGACTATGTATTGGCCAACCCCGACCGCGTGGGAGAGACGGTGGAATTCCGCCTCCTCGCCTCATCGCGCGTGGACGGATATATGAAGGACCGCGTGTTCCGCGAGGATGTGGCGCGCGACAAGAATATTTCGGTGGAGCAATTGGACCTCACAGATGCGCTGGTTGGCGTGGGCGTGATCGCAAAGGGCTTCAACTCCGCGTTTATCTTTGGCGCGGACGCCTCCGGCTCGCGCCCTGAGCAGGCGGGGATGGGGGTCGCGATGATCGGCTCATTCTTCATGATGCTCGTCGTGCTGGTCCTCAGCCTGCCCATCGGCGTGGCCGCTTCCATCTATCTTGAGGAATTCGCGCCGAAAAATCGCCTGACCGATCTCATTGAGGTCAATATCTCCAACCTTGCCGCCGTGCCATCCATCGTCTTTGGCATTCTGGGTCTGGCCGCGTTCATCCAATTCGCGCATCTGCCACAATCGGCCCCTCTGGTGGGTGGATTGGTGCTGACCTTGATGACCCTGCCGACGATTATCATCTCCACCCGCGCTTCGCTCAAGGCCGTGCCTCCGTCCATTCGCGATGCGGCGCTGGGTGTGGGCGCGTCCAAGATGCAGAGCGTTTTTCATCATGTCTTGCCGCTCGCCATGCCCGGCATCCTGACCGGGACGATCATTGGCCTCGCGCAAGCCTTGGGTGAGACGGCACCGCTCTTGCTGATCGGGATGGTCGGCTATGTTGCCACGAACTATCCCGATGGCATATCGGCGGGGTTTCTGGACCCCAACTCGGCCATGCCCGCGCAGATCTATGAATGGGCACGCCGCTCGGACCCCGCGTTTTACGAGCGCGCATGGGGCGGGATCATCATTCTTCTGGTCTTCCTTTTGACCATGAACATCATTGCCATCCTTCTGCGCCGCCGGTTTGAGCGGCGGTGGTAGAGCGGTGGAAGATCGGAGCCCAACCATGTATGACGCGCCTGCCCAACTGGAGAAGCAAGTGACCCAGACTGACATCAAAATCGCCGCGCGCGGCGTGCAGGTTTACTACGGTGACACACACGCCATCAAGGACGTGGATGTGGATATCGTCGACAAGACGGTGACCGCATTCATCGGTCCGTCGGGCTGTGGAAAATCCACCTTCCTGCGATGTTTGAACCGAATGAACGACACGATAGATATCTGCCGGATCGAAGGCGACATCCGCATGGATGGTGAGGATATCTATGACCGCCGGGTGGACCCGGTGCAGTTGCGCGCCAAGGTCGGCATGGTGTTCCAAAAGCCCAACCCGTTCCCCAAATCCATCTATGATAATGTGGCCTATGGACCCCGCATCCACGGCCTTGCCCGCAACAAAGCGGAGATGGACGATATCGTGGAGCGCGCCCTGCGCCGCGGCGCGATCTGGAACGAGGTGAAGGACCGGCTTCATGCGCCCGGCACGGGCCTTTCGGGCGGGCAGCAGCAGCGGCTTTGCATCGCGCGGGCGATTGCGACCGAGCCAGAAGTTCTCTTGATGGATGAGCCATGCTCGGCACTTGATCCCATCGCCACGGCGCAGGTGGAGGAGCTGATCGACGAGCTGCGCTCGAATTATTCGGTCGTGATCGTCACCCACTCGATGCAGCAGGCTGCCCGCGTCAGCCAAAAGACCGCGTTTTTCCACCTTGGAAACCTTGTGGAATACGGCGAAACGAGCACGATTTTCACCAACCCCGTGGATGAACGGACTGAATCCTACATCACCGGCCGGATCGGGTAAGCACAATGCAAGACACACATATCGCCTCGGCTTTTGACCGCGACCTTGAGGTCATTCAGGCCCAGATCATGAAGATGGGTGGCCTCGTGGAAGAGGCCATTATTGATGCTGCCACCTCGCTTGAGACCCAAGATCAGGAGCTGGCAGAGACCGTCCGCCGCCGCGACCGCGCGATTGATGATCTGGAGGAAATGATCAATCAGGAGGTGGCGAAGGTGATCGCCCTGCGCGCGCCCACGGCGATTGACCTGCGCCTGATCCTGTCGGTCCTGAAGATCTCCGCCAACCTTGAGCGGATTGGTGATTACTCCAAAAACATGGCCAAGCGCACCACGGTTCTGGCGCAGCTTCCACCCGTCAACGGCTCTCCCGCCGCGCTGCGCCGCATGGCGCGTGAGGTGGAGCGGATGCTGAAAGATGCGCTCGACGCCTATATTCAGCGTGACGCGGATTTGGCGTATGAGGTGATGCTGCGCGATCAGGATGTGGACCAGATGTATAACGCGCTTTTCCGCGAGTTTCTGACCTTCATGATGGAAGATCCGCGCAACATCACCGCCTGTATGCATCTGCATTTCATCGCCAAGAACACCGAGCGGATGGGCGATCATGTGACCTCTATCTGCGAGCAGGTGATCTATCTCGTCACCGGCGAGATGCCCGAGGAAAGCCGCCCCAAGGGTGATCTGACCTCGACCAAACCCGTCGATATTTGAGGGAGGGCAGGGGATGAGCATTGATCAACCCTGCGTTTTGCTGGTGGAGGACGAACCGGCGCAGCGCGAGGTTCTGCTCTACAACCTTGAGGCCGACGGCTTTGCCGTGCAGAGTGCCGAGAATGGTGAAGAGGCGCTGGAGCTTGTCCGCGAAGGGCCGCCCGATCTTATCGTCCTGGATTGGATGCTGCCGCGCGTCTCGGGGATAGAGGTGTGTCGCCAACTTAAATCCCGCGCCGAGACGCGCGCCATTCCGATCATCATGCTCTCGGCCCGCTCCGAGGAGGTGGACCGCGTGCGCGGCCTTGAGACGGGGGCCGATGATTATGTGGTAAAGCCCTATTCTGTGGTCGAGCTGATGGCGCGGGTGCGCGCTCAGTTGCGCCGCACGCGGCCCGCCTCGGTGGGAGAGCGGCTCGAATATCAGGGGATCGCACTTGATGCTGAGACGCACCGCGTGACCCGCGATGGCGAAACGCTCAAACTGGGGCCGACCGAGTTTCGCTTGCTCAGCACCTTCATGGAAAAGCCGGGCCGGGTCTGGAGCCGTGAACAACTTCTCGACCGGGTCTGGGGGCGCGATATCTACGTCGATACCCGCACGGTCGATGTGCATATCGGGCGGTTGCGCAAGGCGCTCTGTCAGCATGGCGGGGACGATCCGTTGCGTACGGTGCGCGGCGCGGGATACGCTCTGGGTTAGCGTGGCAGCATGTCCTCATCGCTCGCTTGCGCGGCAAGCCATGCGCGAAACGAGGCCAGCGCGCCGGTTTGCGCCGCACCACGTGGCCAAACGAGGTAATACGCACCGGGGCTGGGGCAAGGCCCGCCCCACGCGGAGATAAGCCGCCCGCTCGCCAAGTCCTGCTCCGCAAGGTAATCGGGCAGGAGGGCCACGCCCAGCCCATGCAAAGCCGCCTGCGTGATCGTGGCGAACTGGTCGTAAATCGTGCCAGGCGCATCCCCGTCGGGCGCACCTTGGGCCGTGAACCACGCCGCCCACGCGTCAGGCCGCGTCTCGATATGCAAAAGAGGCAGATCCTGCAACGAAGCCGGGGACAAGGGCATGCGCCCGGCAATGAGATCAGGCGCACAAACTGGGATCACAGCCTCCCCACGCAGGCGCATCACCTCTGTGCCCGGCCAATCCCCATCACCGAAATATATTGCGGCATCAAAGGGTTCTGACGCAAAGCTAAACGGGCGCACACGCGTCGAGAGATTCAGAGTGACTTCTGGATGGCTGCGCGCAAAATCAGGCAGGCGCGGGACCAACCAGCGCATCCCGAACGTGGGTAAGATCGCGAGGCTCAGGCTACCGCCCGCAGGGTTGACCGTGAGTTTCATGGAGGCCTGCGCGATCTGGCTGAGCGCGCCGCGCACCTCCGCCGCATAGGCGCTTGCCTCAGGCGTCAGCACCATCCGCCGCCCTTCGCGCAGCACAAGGCGCAGACCCAACTGCTCCTCCAGCGTCTGGATCTGGCGGCTGACCGCGCTCTGGCTAAGGTCCAGCGCTTCGGCTGCGGCGGTCGCGCTGCCCAGACGATCCAACGCCTCAAGCGCGCGAAGGGCAGCGGTCGACGGCAAAAAGCGGCGGGGCAGGGCCATCTATGCGGTTTACTCATGGGTTGATGCAGGTTCTGCGCTATTGTTTGAGCGTATTTTGCGGTATGGTCCAGTAGAAATACGCACATCCCCCATGAAAGGACCGCTCCCATGAGCCTTGACGCCCCACAGACCCTCAAAGCAAAAGACGCGCCCGATCTGGGCACATTTGACTGGGCCGACCCCTTTTACCTGAACGATCAGCTCAGCGAAGACGAGCGTATGATTGCCGATAGCGCCCGCAGTTTTGCCGCTGAAAAGCTGGCCCCGCGCGTCATCAAGGCCTATGCGGAGGAGACGGTCTCACCTGAACTTTTCCCTGAAATGGGCGAAATGGGGCTGCTTGGGACGACCATCCCCGAAGAATATGGCGGGCTTGGCGCCAGCTATGTGAGCTATGGCCTTGTCGCGCGCGAGATCGAGCGTGTGGATAGCGGCTACCGCTCCATGATGTCTGTGCAATCCAGCCTCGTGATGTATCCCATTTACGCATATGGCACCGAGGAACAGCAACTGAAATACCTGCCGGGCCTCTCCGCCGGCACGCTGATCGGCTGCTTTGGCCTGACCGAGCCGGATGCTGGGTCTGATCCGGCGGGCATGAAGACCAAGGCTGTAAAGACCGATGGCGGCTACCGGATCACCGGCTCCAAGATGTGGATTTCCAACAGCCCGATCGCCGATGTGTTCATCATCTGGGCCAAGTCCGACGCGCATGACGGCAAAATCCGTGGGTTTGTCCTTGAGAAAGGCATGAAGGGTCTGAGCGCGCCCAAGATTGGCGGAAAGCTGAGCCTGCGCGCGTCTGTGACCGGCGAGATCGTGATGAAGGATGTCGAAGTTGGCGAGGACGCGCTTTTGCCCGGCGTCGAAGGACTCAAAGGCCCGTTTGGCTGTCTCAACCGCGCACGCTATGGCATTGCGTGGGGTGTCATGGGGGCGGCCGAGTTCTGCTGGCACGGTGCGCGGCAATACGGGCTTGATCGGCATCAGTTCAAGAAGCCGCTGGCCCAGACGCAGCTTTTCCAGCTCAAGCTTGCCAACATGCAAACCGAGATCACGCTGGGCCTGCAAGCGGCGCTGCGGGTAGGACGGCTCATGGACGAGGCGCGGGCAGCACCCGAGATGATCTCGCTCATCAAGCGTAACAACTGCGGCAAAGCCCTTGAGATTGCTCGGCATTCCCGCGACATGCATGGCGGCAACGGAATCTCCGAAGAGTTCCAGGTGATCCGCCACATGATGAACCTTGAGACGGTCAACACCTATGAGGGCACGCATGATGTCCATGCGCTGATCCTTGGGCGGGCGCAAACCGGCCTTCAGGCTTTCTTTTAGACCTTGAGATAGAGCAGCCTGATCTCTAGAGGTCAGGCTGCCTGATTTCGTTTAGGTGGCATAATAACATCGGCCAGGGTGTGAACTCACGCTGAAGTGCAGTTCCTGATATGTTGTTTTACTCCAATCGGTTCCGTAACTCCATCAGTTCGCTTTCAAAGACCTCAGCAGGCGTTCGGTAGCCAAGGCACTTGCGCGGCGTTGAATTGAGGCGGTGGCAAATCGACCTCAAATATCGATTTGTGAGCGCCGTCGGTTCGGTTGATCTGGGGAGATAACGGCGCAGCCTGTTGTTCGTGTTCTCAACAGTGCCTTTCTGGTAGGGTGCTTGGGGATCACAGAACCATGCATCCGCACCAATGCCGTCCTTTAGACGCTTCCAGGCTGAGAACTCAGTCCCGCGATCAAAGGTGATTGACTGACGTGCATCTGCGGGCAGCGGTGCCAAGCCGTTGATCAGGGACTCCATGATCGGTTTGGATGTGCGATCCTCATTGCGGATGACGACAGCATAGCGGCTCACGCGCTCCACCAACGAAGTCACATTCACCTTTCCATGTTCGCGCCGGAACATCATCAGATCGCACTCCCAATGGCCAAACTCAGACCGCTCAGCAATGCGTTCGGGCCTGTAGAATAGGCTTTGCGCATCAAAGATGTGACCACGCTGGTGGCGTCGATGTCCACGCGGCCTGCGGCGTTTACGATGCTCCGGCAGGTGACGATAGAATTGCTCTGCGCGGCCATCCTTGGAATAGGCGAAGCGGTAGATGGTCTCATGGCTCACGCGGATCGGATGACGTTCTAGGCGCATCCGGCCTGCGATCTGTTCAGGAGACCAACCAGCTTTGAGACGGTCCTCAATAGCGGCCTTCAACTCCGGGTTTACGATCATCTTGCGATGGACCGCGCGACGCCGCTCGTACTTATCCTGCGCGACGACCGCGTGATAGCCGTTCAACTCCGGTATCTCTTTGTCGGTGTATCGGTTGCGCTTGATGTCCCGGTAGATCGTAGAGGGGTCACGACCCAATCTATCCGCGATCTCTGATACCGGCATTTTGGCTTCAAGCCACTTTGCGAGCTTACGCCGTTCGTCCAGCTTCAGATGACAGTAGTGGCTTCCCATTCTTCATACTCCATGCATCTCTCTGTTTTAGTACAGAATTTGCACTTCGTTTGTGAATCCACCCAGAAATCGGCCAATATTCGCATAATCATTATTATGTAAATATTAGAAATGACCAAAGCACGCCCCGCAAGACTACTCTACACTCTCGCTCTGCATAAAGATCGCGCTGTAAGTCTCTCTTAACACGTTCTTTTGAACTTTTCCCATCGTATTACGCGGCAGCGCCTCTAGCGTGATCATACGGCGTGGATGTTTGAAGCGCGCAAGCTCCTTGCCCACAGCGATCTCGATCTGTGCCATATCAGGCTGCGCGTCTTTCTCGGCCACCAGAACCGCGACGACACTCTCACCAAAATCGGGATGCGGTACGCCGATCACGGCGCTCTCACAAACACCCAGCTGCGCGTCGAGGACCAGCTCAATCTCCTTGGGATAAATGTTGTAGCCACCGGAAATGATCAGATCCTTGCCGCGTCCGACGATCTGCACATAGCCCTGATCGTCGATCAGCCCCAAATCGCCGGTGATGAAAAACCCGTCCGCGCGCAGCTCTTCGGCGGTCTTCTCGGGCATCTTCCAATAGCCCTGAAAGACGTTCGGGCCGCGCACCTCGATCTGCCCGACTTCGCCCTGCGCAAGGGTTTCGCCCGTGCCAGGATCAGTGATTTTCAACTCAACACCCGGCAGCGGCATCCCAACCGTGCCCGCGCGGCGCGCCCCGTCATAAGGGTTCGTGGTGTTCATATTGGTTTCTGTCATGCCGTAGCGCTCAAGGATCGCGTGGCCTGTGCGCGCCTCAAAGCTGGCATGGGTTTCGGCCAAAAGCGGCGCGGACCCGGACACGAAAAGCCGCATATGCGCCGCCGCCGCACGGTCAAAACCGGGCTGGTCGAGAAGCCGTGTATAAAATGTGGGAACGCCCATCATTGACGTGGCCTCTGGCAGACGCGTGAGCACCTCTTCCGCATCAAACTTGGGCAGGAAGATCATCGAGCCGCCCGCAATAAGCGTGACATTAGTCGCCACAAAAAGTCCGTGCGTATGGAAGATCGGTAGCGCGTGCAAAAGCACGTCCTGGTCGGTAAAGCGCCAACATTCAACCAGCGCCTCGGAGTTGCTTAGCAGGTTGCGCTGCGACAGCATTGCCCCTTTGGAGCGCCCGGTTGTGCCGGATGTGTAAAGGAGAGCTGCCAGATCGTCCGCGCCCCTATCTGCGGTGTCGAACATCTCTGGCTGGCCATCTGCGGCCATCGCGAGCGATCCTGTGCCATCCGCATTCAGCACCGCCAGACGCGCCCCCAGATCGGAGGCCATCTCGGCCATTTCCACCTCAGACGCCCCATCGCAAACGATCAAAGACGCGCCGGAGTCCTCGATAAAATACTGCAATTCCGCCGCCGTGTAGGCGGTGTTGAGCGGCAAGAAGACCACACCCGCCTGAGCGCAGGCCGCATAGAGCGCCAGTGCCTCGGGCGATTTGTGGATCTGCGCCGCAAGCCGATCGCCAGGGCGCAGGCCGGTACCGGCCAGAACATGGGCAAATTGAGCGGCGCGGCGCAGGAAAGCGTCATGGGTAAGGGTGACGCCGGTTGCGAGATGCAAAAACGGCGTCTGCGCCCCCGCATGGCGGCCAAATAACTGATCGTAAAGCGGATTGGCCATTTGTCTCAGCCTCCCTGCGTAAGTGTTTTCTGCCCCGCCGCCGCCATCGTGCGTATCTCGGACGTGGCGGCGATCTCATAACTGCTGGCGAAGGCCTCGTGGGTTTGGGCCAGCGTGCGCAGGTCGTAGAGGTAATTCACCATGACCCCGCCGGATTGCGCGCGGCCCTTGTCGGACATATCAGCCCCCTCATGCAAGCCATGTATCCGCGCGCCATTGCCGAGATGAAAGCGCGCGACGGGGTCCACGGGATCACCCTGAGGCCGTTTGGCGTTGAGCAGGTAATGCGCCGCAAGGGCCCCCGTGGGCGCGGTTTCGATCCCCTGCCCCATCTGCCATTTGCACAGGCCCGGGATGGGTGAGAGGGTTACAAAGGTCTTCAGACCCGGCATCTCGGCGGCGAGATCAGCGGCCACCTGTTTGATCAGCGAATTGCCAAACGAAATGCTGGCCAGCCCGGCCTGACAATTGGAGATGGAGTAGAACACCGCGGTGTCCGCAGCCCCACGCTCCAGCGGCGCGCGCGCCTCGGCCAGAAGCGGCGCAATCGCGCCGGGGATGCCGCGCGTGAGCGCAACCTCGACAAAAATCAGCGGCTCATCCGGCATGGCGGGATGAAAGAACGCAAAACAGCGGCGGTCCGCAGGCTCCACCCGGCGGCGCAGATCGCGCCAGCTTTCGATCTCGTGGACCGCCTCATAGGCGATGATCTTCTCCAGCAGATGCGCGGGGCTGCGCCAGTTTATCGGCCGCAGCACCAGAAAACCGCGATTGAACCACGAGGCAAAGAGATGCCGGAAATCAAGGTCCAGCGCCTCAAGCTCTGGCACGCCCCGCCCCAGCCGCAAGAGATCCGCGCGCATGGCCACCAGTGCCGCCGTGGCACCGGGCACCTGATTGAGACGGCGGATCAGCTCCTGGCGCAGCGGCTCGGCGGCGCGGGTGAAGGCGCGGTAGCTCTCCTTGCCGGGCGTGGCCTCGTACGCATCGAGCGTGCGGCGCACAGCGGCCGGATCGATCCCCATGGCACCTGCGAGATGGGTGAAGAACCCCAGCTTGCCTGCATCATCGAGCGCCGCAAAACGCCCCAGGATCTGCTCTGCCAGATGCCGGCCGGACACCTCGCCCGAGGCGCTGACCAGCGCGTCGCACATCTCCTCCATCGGCGCGCCGTCCCAATCGGGCGTCTGCGCCGAATAGCGCCGCTCGAACACCGTCGAGAGGAGATCGGCCAGCATGCTCACACCCCGGGCCCCATCACCAGATCAGGCAGCCATGTGGCAAGGCCCGGGAAAAAGCACAAGAGGACAATCGCGATCACCATGCACGCCACGAAAGGCAGCGACCCCATGAGGATTGTCTTGAGCGAGATATCGGGCGCGATGCCGTTGATGACATAGAGGTTGAGCCCCACTGGCGGGCTGATCAGGCCGATTTCCATGTTGATCGTGAGGATCACCGCGAACCAGATTGGATCGAACCCCGCCACCGTGATGATTGGTAGCAAGATGGGGGCGGCCATAAGGATCACCGCCACGGGAGGTAGGAAGAAACCCGCGACCAGCAAGAAAACGTTGATCACCCCCATCAGGACCCAGCGATTGACCTCCAGCGTGCCTATCCATTCGGCAATGGATTGTGTGATGAAAAGGCTGGAGAGCATGTAGGAAAACACCCCCGCCGCCCCGATGATGAAAAGGATCATCACCGATTCCTTGGTGGAATCGCGCAGCACGACCCAGAGGTCCTTGGGGTTCCAGAGGCGGTAGATGATCATCGCGATCAAAAGACACATGAGCGCGCCCACGGCGGCCGTCTCGGACGGTGTGGCGACCCCACCATACATCGCGTAAAGCACGCCGATGATGATGGCGATGAAGGGCAGAACGCGGGGCAGGATCTCGAATTTCTGCTTCCAGCTATAGATGCGCGGAGTGAGCAGCGCCATGTTGCCCGACTTCCATGTGGAATAGAGCGACCATGCCATAAATAGCGCCACCAGCATCGCGCCCGGTATGACGCCTGCCAGAAAGAGCCTGCCAATCGAGGTTTCGGTCGCGATGCCGTAGACGATCATCGTGACGGACGGTGGGATGAGGATACCCAGCGTGCCGCCCGCCGCGATGGAGCCTGCGGCGACACCGTCCGGATACCCGCGCTTGCGCATCTCGGGGATGCCCATCTTACCGATGGCCGCACAGGTGGCGGGGCTGGAGCCGGACATGGCCGCGAAGAGCGCACAGGCCCCGAGGTTGGAGATCACAAGCCCCCCCGGCACACGGGTGAGCCACCGTTCCAGCGCCTCATAGAGGTCCGCCCCTGCCCTTGTGGAGGCAATCGAGGCCCCCATGATGATGAACATCGGAATGGACAACAGCGCGAAGTTATCAAGCTTGCCAAAGAGGATTTCGGGCATCAGCTCAAGGCTGCGCATCCCGTCGAAGATAATGAGGAACCCGGCAGAGACGATCAGCAGGCCAAGGGCCACCGACACGCCGGAAAAGAGCACCAGAATGGTTGCGATGGCGACCAAAGCGCCCAGAATGAGAGGGTCCATCTCAGCTGTCCTCCAGCCCGAAGGGCGTCTCGATTTTCAGGATCATCGCGACGAAATCCGCGATGAGTTGCAACAGGAAAAGGCCAAAACCCACGGGCATGGCGAGATAGGGAATCCACAAGCGCACCCCCCACACCGTGTCCGACCGCCAGCCCCGCTCATAGGCGAAAAGCCAGTATTCAAACCCGTAATAGAGCATCACCGACACAATCGTGATCGACACGCTCAGCGTCACGCAAGCCAGCGCAAAGCGTCCGCGCGGACCAAAGACCAAGGGGATCAGGTCCACATTCACATGACCCCGCAGGCGCTGCACATAAGGCAGGCCGATCAGCGTGGCCGCGATCATCAGATAGACGACCGCCTCGGTCTGCCAGATGGTGGAGCCGTTGAGCACGAACCGCACGTAGATCATCTGGCATGTGATGGCGACGGCCGCCACGATCATGCCCGCCGAGACACATCCCGCGAGGGTCGAGATGGCGGCGACGAGACGCAGGAATGGGTTATCGCCAGTTTTGGCGATACGGGTTGTCAGCTGGCCTGCCATGGCGGCCTCCTGTCAGGAGAAATGGAAAAAGGGGTGCGGCACCAACGCGCCGCACCCCTTGGGATGATTTAGTCGACCGACAGCGCCATATCGAGAAGCGCCTGCCCATCAGGCACGTCCGCCACAAAAGACGCATAGGACGTCTCTTGCGCAATCGCGCGCCAGGCATCGAAATCTTCCTGGCTCATCGTGGCAATTTCCACCCCCGCGTTCTGGAACACTTCGACCGAGGCCGCATCCTGCTTCTTGGCTTCTTCAAGATAGAACGCCTCGGCCTTCTCGGCCGCGGCCATCAGGGCGGCTTGCTGCTCATCGGTCAGGCTCTCGAACTTGGATTTGTTCATCAAGAGAGGCTGATACATGAACCACAGCGCCACATCGGCAGCTGGGGTGTAGCAGGCCACCTGCTCATAAACCCGAAAGCTCACGAAGGACGAAGACGATGTGTTGGCGGCATTCAGAACGCCAGTTTGCATCGCATTGTAAATCTCTGAGCTTGCCATCGAGGCGATGGACGCCCCTGCCCCGGCCAGCATCTGTTCAAACGCTTTGCCTGCCGCACGGGTCTGAAGACCCTCCACATCGCTGGGCTTGGTGATGCACTTGTCCTTGCCGACAAACCCGCCTGCAAGATAGCCGTGCACGAGCACCATCACGTCATCATCGGCCATCTTTTCTTCCAAGGCGGCCATAAACTCGCTGTTGTTGAGGCGTGCGGCGTGATCATGGTTCTTCACAAGGCCCGGCATCAGCGTGAGGTTGAACGCAGGCTGCTGACCGCCCGCATAACTGAGCGGGAAGACGGTCATGTCAAGCTGGCCCCGGCTCAGAGGCTTATACTGTTCGCGCGGCTTGAAAAGCGACTTGGACCCGAAGATCTTGATGTCGAGATCCACATCAGCCGCGGCGACCTCATCGGCCACCATCTGTGCGACCTGATGGCGGATGTCCTTGTTGGACCATTGATGTGACAGGCGCAGTTCCGTGGCGCTGGCAGCCCCTGCAAGAGCAAAGAGCGCCGTCGCGGCGACAGCCGCCTTGAGCGTATGTTTCATAATCATCCTCCCAGATTAAGCACGGCCCCTCCGAGCCGCTTGTGCCGTAAGGGTAGCCACGCTGTTTCGAGAGTCAATCATTTTGTATACAATCCTGTTTTTGTTGCATCCGAATGGAATACCCATATATACAAAGCCATGGACACCCGCCGCGCAGACAGTATCGCCGCCGCCCTTGAAGAGATGATCCTCAGTGGTGGCGCGGCTCAGGGAGACAGGCTCGACGAGCATAGCTTGGCCGAGCGTTTTGGCGTATCGCGCACCCCCATTCGCGAGGCCCTTCAAAAGCTGGCGCGCACCGGGCTTGTCGAACATATCCCCCATCGTGGCGTGTTTGTGCACCAGCCAGGTCCGGTGGAATTGATGGAAATGTTCGAGGTCATGGCCGAGCTTGAGGCCGCCGCCGGGCGTCTTGCCGCCCTGCGCATCTCGGACGCGGCCCTGTCAAAGCTGCACGCGGCCAATATCGCCTGCCAAGCCGCCATCGACGCGCAAGACACCGATGCCTATTACACCAGCAACGAGACGTTTCACCGGATGATCTACGCCCAATCCGGCAACAGCTTTCTGGAGGCCGAGACGCTGCGCCTCTTCAAGCGCCTGCGCCCCTTCCGACGGCTGCAATTGCGCCTGCGTGGGCGCATGGCGCAATCCATGGCCGAGCATGAGGCGATCCTCGCAGCGCTCGAAGCAGGCCGCCCCACCGCAGCCGCAGACGCGCTGCGCGCCCATGTGGCCGTGCAGGGCGAGAAGTTTCACCACCTTATGGCCTCGCTCCGACCTGCGGCAGAATAAGCGCAAAAATCCCCGACCCATCTCGACAGAGCCGACTGAATGGCGCTAAAACACGCAAAAGGGAGCTGCGTCATGATATCATTTCTTATATTGAACGGCCCCAACCTGAACCTTCTGGGCACAAGACAGCCTGAGGTTTACGGCCACACCACGCTCAAAGATATCGAGGCGATGTGCCATGCCAAGGCAAAGGACCTAGGTCTGCAGATCACATTCGAACAAAACAATAGCGAAGGCGCGCTGGTCGATGCCATCCATGCCGCGCGCGGTGTCCATAGCGGCATTATCCTCAACGCAGGGGCTTATACGCACACCTCCGTGGCTCTGATGGATGCGATCAGCTCCGTGGCGCTGCCAGTGGTTGAGCTTCACCTCTCGAACATCCATGCCCGCGAGGAGTTTCGCCATCGCAGCTATATCGCGCCAGTGGCCACCGGAATCATTTGCGGCTTCGGCGCTGCGGGCTATCCGCTGGCGATCGAGGCGCTCAATGGCCAGCTTGCCGCGCAAGGCTGATAAACCAGCCTAGACTGGTCTCGGTGCAGAACATCCACATATGCAACCTGATCGCGCGCCAGTGTGGCATTTCGCACCCCAACACGCACATGGGCGGCACGCTCATATAAAGACACCGTCGGCCATGCGCTAAAACCGCGCTTTAAAGCGTATCGCGTTTAACAGGCTTCAAGGGTTCATCAAACCGGGAACGGCAGGGTTTTCCAAGTATACCGTGTTCGCCCTGTCCAGTGAATTTAATGGAACGCCGCACGCCATAAGACCCTGATCATCGTCAAGATCGTGATCATCTTCTTGCCCGAAATATCCCGGGGAGGACGCTGAAACCCGGTGAGGGTTTCGGCGGGAGGGGCTGGCCCCTCCCAACCGCGCCAAAGAGATCAGCTCTGGCCGACTTTAGCCACCTCAGCGGCGAAGTCTTCCTTCTCCACTTCGATGCCTTCGCCCACTTCAAGACGCACGAAACCCGTGATCTCCACGCCCGCCTCTTTGGCAGCCGCTTCCACGGTCAGGTCCGGGTTCATCACGAACGCCTGACCCATCAACGTGGATTCGGCGATGAATTTCTTCATCCGGCCCACGATCATCTTCTCGATCACAGCTTCAGGCTTGCCGCTTTCGCGCGCGATATCCATCTGGACCTGCTTTTCCTTCTCAACGACCGACGCATCAAGCGAGGCTTCATTGAGTGCGGCAGGGTTCGTGGCCGCGATATGCATGGCAACCTGGCGGCCAAAGGCCTCGTCACCCGTCAGCGCGACAATCACGCCGATTTTGCCCATGCCATCCGCAGCGGCGTTGTGCACGTAAGACACCACAGTCGTGCCCTCGACGGCCTCCATGCGGCGCACCGACATGTTTTCACCGATCGTGGCCACTTTGGCGGTCACGGTCTCTTCAACCGTCTTGCCACCCATGTCGGCGGCTTTCAGCGCCTCTACGTCAGCCGCAGACACGGCCACATCCGCGATACCTGCGACCATGGCTTGGAAATCGGCGTTCTTGGCGACGAAATCTGTCTCGGAGTTGATCTCGACCGCGATGCCCCGGCCCCCGGCCACTTTGACGGCCACAAGGCCCTCAGCGGCGGTGCGGCCCGATTTTTTGGCGGCCTTGGCAAGGCCCTTGGTGCGCAGCCAGTCAACGGCGGCTTCCATGTCGCCATTATTTTCGGTCAGCGCTTTTTTCGCGTCCATCATGCCTGCGCCTGTGCTGTCGCGCAGTTCTTTAACCATTGCAGCGGTGATCGCCATCTCGGCTCTCCTTCAATGTCTCAAAAAAGGGGTTCGGAGGCAGGTTACCCTGCCCCCGTTGTCTCAAAGCTCAGATCACCAGATCTCAGCTTGCGGGTGCGTCACCCTCGGCGGCGGCTTCTACAGCAGGCTCGGCTGCGGGCGCAGCAGGTGCCTCGGCCATTACTTCTTCCGCAGGGGCCTCTTCCATCGCGCCCACATCCACGCCAGCAGCACCAAGCTGCGCACTCATCCCGTCAAGGGCCGCACGGCTCACCAGATCACAATAAAGCGCAATCGCCCGCGCCGCATCGTCATTGCCGGGGATGATATAGTCGATCCCGTCGGGCGAGCAGTTGGTGTCAACAATCGCCACAACCGGAATGCCCAGCTTGTTGGCTTCGGCCACGGCCAGCGCCTCTTTGCGCACGTCGATCACAAAGATCAGGTCCGGCACGCCGCCCATTTCGCGGATACCACCCAATGAGGCCTCAAGCTTACCCATGTCGCGCTCCATGCCGAGACGCTCTTTCTTGGTCAGGCCCTCGGCCCCACCTTCCAGCGCTTCTTCAATCATTTTAAGGCGTTGAATGGACTTGGACACAGTCTGCCAGTTGGTCAGCGTGCCACCAAGCCAGCGGTGGTTCATGTAATATTGTGCGCATTTCTCAGCGGCTTCGGCCACGGGCGTTGCCGCCTGACGCTTGGTGCCCACAAACAGGATACGGCCGTTCTTGGCCACGGTTTCGCGCACCACGTTGAGGGCTGCGTCGAGCATCGGAACCGTCTGAGTGAGGTCCATGATGTGGATGCCATTGCGCGCGCCATAGATGAACTCGCCCATGCGGGGGTTCCAGCGTTGCGTTTGGTGGCCAAAGTGCACGCCAGCTTCGAGCAGCTGACGCATGGTGAACTCGGGAAGAGCCATGCTTTTATTCCTTTTCCGGTTTTCGCCTCGGTACGGGGAGAGAGGCGTATGCCTCAACCGGTGGACCGGTGGGGATGTCTCCCCCACACGAGCCCGCCCATACCTGCGGATTTCTAGTGGCGCCCGTTTAACGCGGCCCGGCACCGGGCGCAAGAGGGCATGGTGCGGTTTGAAAATGGCGTCGCATGCCCGATTTTTCAGCGTTACACGTCACTTTGAACGCGCGCCCTCACTGGCCCCGTTGCCGCCGCGTTGCTTTGCGCATACATAAGCATATCACTCCTTGTCGGCTCAATCATGAACACACCTTTCGACGATCCTCCCCCTCCCCCGCGCCGCCCAGGCATCTTTGGGCGCATGCGGGCCAATTTCCTGACGGGCCTGGTGGTTATCGCGCCCGTCGGCCTGACGATCTGGCTTTTGTGGACGCTCATAGGATGGGTGGACAGCGTGGTGCTGCCGCTCATCCCCTATCGGCTCAGCCCAGAGCGCTATATCGGGATCGACCTGCGCGGCATTGGCGTGATCGTCTTTTTGGTTTTTACGATCATTGTTGGCTGGATTGCGAAGGGCCTCATCGGGCGTTCGCTGATCCGGTTTGCAGAATCGCTGGTGCAGCGGATGCCGGTGGTGCGCTCGATCTATTCGGGCGTGAAACAAATCGCAGAGACGGTCTTTGCGCAGTCCGAGCGCAGCTTCGAGACTGCGTGCCTGATCGAGTATCCACGCAAGGGCATCTGGGCCATCGGCTTTATCTCCACCACGGCCAAGGGCGAGGTGGCGCGCAAAACCACGGCCTCGGGTGAGTTGATGTCGGTCTTCGTACCGACCACGCCAAACCCGACCTCTGGGTTCTTGCTCTTCTTCCCGCAAGAGGATGTGCAGGTGCTCGATATGAGCGTTGAGGATGCGGCGAAGCTGGTGATCTCGGCGGGGCTTGTCTACCCCAATGGCGATGGCAAAGTGGTCGTCGAGGACAAAGCCTCAGCTTGAGGAGCGTTGCAGCGTTTCGGCCTGAACTTGAGACACTCACCTTGAGGCGAACCGCACCCAACATTCGTATGTCGCGTGCGGTTCGTGAAACGTATTAGCTGAACATCGCCTCAAGATCGGTGCTGGAGCGCGCACCGATGTCCTGCAGATGCGCGTCAATAAACCCTTGGGCGGCGGCGCGCCCCGCCTCTTTCAGGCGCGCAAGAAGATAGGGATTGGGCGCGAGCTTCGTAGCCACTGACAATTCGCGCATCAGATCATCATCTGAAATCATATGCACGAAAAGCCGCTTCATTGCCCCCTCAGGCACGCGGCCCTTGGCCAAAAGACGTTGCACGAATTCAATCGCGCGCAGCTCTCGCAGAAGCGAGGAATTGAAGCTGATCTCATTGATGCGGTTCTGGATATCCTGCGCGCTGCGCGGCACCTCGGCGCGCTCCAGCGGGTTGATGTTCACCACCACAATATCGGCGGGCAGGTCATCCCGAAAGAGCGGGAAAAGCGCAGGGTTGCCCGTATAGCCGCCGTCCCAGTAATGCGCGCCGTCAATCTCGACCGCCTGAAAAAGGGTCGGCAGACAGGCGGAGGCCAAAAGCGCGTCGGCGCCAATCTCGCCGCGCTCGAATATGCGGATCTTGCCGGTATGGACGTTCGTGGCAGACACGCTCAGGAAGGGCGCATGATCATCGCAGACCTTGTCATAAGCGAAGCCATCGACCACACGGCGCAACGGATTGGCATAGAACGGCCCATATGCGTAGGGCGAGACCATGCGCGCCGCCGCATCTGCCATCAAGGCGGGCGGTGTGAGCGCTATTGCGGCGCTCAGCGCTTCGGCGGCAGGCTGTGCGCCCAGCATCCATGCGGGCATGCGCAGATCATCCACAGCCCCCATCTGCGCCCAAAGCCAGTCGAGCCGCGCCTTGGCCCCCGCGCGGCCATCCTCAATCCAGCCCGCCTTGTAGGCGGCCCCGTTGAGCGCGCCCGCCGAGGTGCCGGAGATGGCAGCGATCTCGATGCTCTCTTCTTCCAGCAGGCGGTCGAGCACACCCCAGGTGAAGGCCCCATGCGCACCGCCACCCTGAAGGGCGAGGTTGATCCGTTTGACTGTCATATCGGGGCTTTCATTTGTGGCGTGGCCGGGACGCCTCCGGCGGGGATATTTAAGGCAAGAAGAAGCTCAGAGTGCTGTCCAGCCGCCATCAATGCTGATCGTGGTGCCTGTGATCTGATCCGCAGCGGGCGAGCAGAGGAAGACAGCGGTGCCGCCGATCTGCTCCGTGGTGGCGAATTCCTTGGAGGGCTGGCGCTCAAGGATGATCTGTTGCTTCGCCTCTTCCTCGCTCAGGCCATATTTCTTGGCCGTGTCGGGGATCTGGCTCTCTACCAGCGGGGTGAGCACATAGCCCGGGCAGATCGCGTTGGCTGTAATCGGCTCTTTCGCGGTTTCCAAGGCGGCCACTTTCGTCATGCCGACAATGCCGTGCTTGGCGGCCACATAGGCCGATTTATAGGGGCTTGCCGTCAGACCATGTGCCGAGGCGATATTGACGATGCGGCCCCAGCCCGCCGCGCGCATCATGGGAAGGGCGGCAGCGGTGGTGTGAAACGCAGAGCTGAGGTTGATGGCGATGATCGCGTCCCATTTTTCCGTCGGAAACTCCTCCATCGGGGCGACGTGTTGGATGCCTGCGTTGTTTACCAAGATATCACAGGCCCCAGCCTGGACGATCAGGGCGCGGCACTCATCAGGCTTGGACATATCCGCCTTGATATAGCGCGCGGTCACGCCGAACTCCTTGCCGATGGCGGCGGCCAGCGCGTGATCATCTGCGTTATCTGTGAAGGAGTTCAGCACCACATCGGCACCCGCCTCGGCCAAGGTGCGGGCCACGCCCAGACCTATGCCCGAGTTGCTGCCGGTGATGATTGCGGTCTTGCCCTTGAGGGGTGTTGCGAGATCCATGTTGCGGCCACCTTATCTATGTTGCACATGCAGCATATAATGCCGCGCCGCCGAATGACAGGGGGCCAGGGGTGTGTGGACATGAGGACCATGCGATGAAGGTCGGGTGGATTTGGCATGGGAGGATGGCGCGTCTTCGGCTATGGGGCTGCATCACCACGCCCAAAAACCAGGCCAAAAAAAAACGCCAGCACGAAGCTGGCGTTAAGTTATTGAGGCAGGTTTCATACAGGCAAGAAACCTATCGAGCAGTGAGACCTTTATAGGCAATCTCGCGCCGCCATCCAAGCTAAAAGTTTGATAAGGTGTGAATCCAGCCTTACGCTCAGGGTCATAGAAATAAGTCAGAATAGGGATTGTTGCCGGAATGAGACCAGTTAATTTCTCAGCAGGATTTGCGCGTCGGGCCGCTTTTGGCGTTGTTTTTCTGGCCTCCGGCGTGGTCACCGCCGCCATGGCCGAGCCACAGCACGGCATCGCAATGTATGGCGCGCCCGCCCTGCCCGAGGGGTTTGAAGCACTGCCCTATGCCAACCCCGATGCGCCGCGCGGCGGCACTATTGTCACCGGCAATGTGGGGGGATTCGATTCGTTGAACCCTTTCGCGGTGAAAGGCACGCCGCCATGGCAGCTGCGATTCTTGGGCACCGAATCTCTGATGGGCCGCTCTTGGGACGAGCCCTTCACGCTGTACGGCCTGCTCGCCGAAACGGTTGAGGTGCCCGACGACCGCTCATGGGTGGAATTTACCCTGCGCGAGGAGGCGCGATTTTCCGATGGCAGCCCGGTTACGGTAGAGGATGTCATCTGGTCTTTTGAGACCTTGGGCACACGCGGACATCTGCGTTACCGCAACTTTCACGGCAAGACCGCCGCGATCACCCAAACCGGCCCGCGCAGTGTGCGGTTGGATTTTTCCGCCCCCGAGCGCGACCTACCCCTTCTTGCGGGGCTGAGGCCGATCCTGAAGAAGGCGCAATGGGAGGGGAAAGTGTTTGAGGACGGCGTGCTGGAGGATATCCCTATCGCCAGCGGGCCTTATGTGGTCGAGAGCTATGAAATCGACCGCAATGTCGTGCTCCGCCGCAATCCGGACTATTGGGGCAATGATCTGCCCCTGCGCCGTGGCACCGCCAATTTTGATGAGATCCGCATTGAGTTCTACGGCGACGATTCCGTGCTGAAGGAGGCGTTCAAGGCGGGCGAGGTCAGCTATATCCGTGAGTTCAACGCGGAGCGCTGGGCCGAACTTGGCAATTTTCCGGGCGTGGCGCGCGGCGAGATCATCCTCAGCGAAATCCCGCATGAAAAGCCGACGGGGATCACCGGATTTGTGATGAACACCCGCAACGCAGCGCTGTCGGATTGGCGGGTGCGTGAGGCGCTCATCCATGCGTTCAACTTTGAGTTCATCAATGACGCGCTGACGGGCGGGCGGCAGCCGCGCATCACGTCCTATTTCTCGAACTCCGTGCTGGGGATGGAGCCGGGACCTGCGCCGGCACCCGTCCGCGCGCTTCTGGAGCCCTTCGCAGACAGCCTTCTGCCCGGCACGCTTGAAGGGTATGCCCTGCCCGTCTCTGACGGGACCAAGCGCAACCGGGCCAATATTCGCGCGGCGGTGACCCTTCTCAAGGAGGCGGGCTGGACCGTGCAAGAGGGTGTTTTGCGCAATGAAAATGGCGCACCGATGACCTTGACCGTCCTCTTGAAGCAGGACGGTCTGATCCAGCAAGCGGGCGCCATGATGGATATCTATGCCCGCGCGCTGGAGAGGCTCGGCATCACCCTCGAGATCGAGATCACGGACAAGGCGCAGTTTGCCGTGCGCGAGGCGAATTACGATTTCGATCTGACCTTCATGCGCCGCGCGCTCTCGCTCAGCCCCGGGAACGAGCAATATTTCTACTGGGGTGCCGACGGCGTGGACCAGCCCGGCAGCCGTAACCTCATGGGCATGAACAGCCCCGCCGCCGAAGCGATGATCGCCGCGATGCTGTCGGCCACAACGCGCGAGGAGTTCATCAATGCCACCCGTGCGCTGGACCGGGTGTTGATTTCAGGCCGCTATGTCATTCCAATCCAACAATATTCCGTGGGCCGTATTGCCCATCAAGCCGCCTTGCAGTATCCAAAAGACAGGCTGCCAATCTACGGCGACGGCATAGGATTTTTGCCCGAAGTCTGGTGGATGGCCAAACAAGACTGAGAAAACTCAGCGAAATGAGCAGTTTGAGAGCAGATAAGGCAAGAGCAATGAAAAAACTCATGGTGATGGGCATGTTGGCCATTCTGGCCGGGTGTGCGACAATCGAAGGCGCGGGACGCGATATCTCAGGCGCTGCGCGCGGCGTTCAAAGCTGGTTCTAGGCCTTTAACGCTCGGAATTGGGTGTGATTTATTGCCTCGCGCAAGGTTTTGCGCGGGGTTGTTGGTCTTAGAGAGCATGTCACGTTCAATTAAGTTCATCAGACTCGGCGACCGCATTATGCTTTGCAAACGCTGCGGCGCCCAGTCCGGGGAATACCCGAATGCGGTTAACCGCGACATGTCCTAATTGACGGATGTGACCCAGAGGATCGTCGCATCCTCGGCGCTCAGGCTGATCACGTTATGGCCCATTGCGGCGTCGTAATAGGCGCTATCCCCGCGCCGCATTTCAACGGGCTCGTAGAATTCCGTGTAAAGCCGGATCACCCCGGTCAGCACATAGAGCACTTCTTCCCCGTCATGGCGAACCCAGCCGTCAAACTCCTCGACGCTACGCGCCCGGATGCGCGCGGTATAGGGCATCATCCGCTTTTGGCGCAGGCTTCCCGCCAGCAATGTGTGCTCATAGGTGGCCGTTGCATATGGCGTGCCTTTGGCCGCGCGGGTCACGTCCATACGGCCATTAATCTGGTCGCGCTGCGGCGGTGTGAAAAGCTGTGGCACGGAAATCTCCAGCCCCACGGCCAGCTTTTTCAGCGCCTCATAGGTAGGCGACATCTGCCCGTTCTCAATCTTGCTGAGGGTCGAGCGCGCAAGCCCCGCCTGCCCGGCAGCCTGCTCAAGCGTCCAACCGCGCGCCTTGCGGAGTTCGCGCACACGGCGGCCGAGGTTGAGCGGCTCACCCGCCTCCTCCGCGCCGCTCTCGCGGGCGATCTGGATCAGGTTGCCGTTCACTTTTTCGCTTGGCTCTGCGCTGTTGTTCTCGGTGTCATCGCTCATGGCTCTCATATAGGCCCGCTGTTGCCGCCCGTGCAACTCCTCGCCTCTGCGGTGCCCCCGAAAAGCGCCATCGGCACTTGGCGGAGCCATGGGCCGCTTGCATAAGCGCGCGGGCCACCCTACCCCTTTTCCCCATGCAGCCTGATCCCTGTCCCACCCCGTTCAACATGGCCGCCTATGTGCTGGCCCATGCCGGTGTGCAGCCTGACAAGCTGGCCATGGCGATCATCGGCGCGGACGAGGCCGAAAGCTGGACCTACGGCGCGCTTGAAGCCGCGGTCCGGGGCACGGCGAGCGGGCTTTTGGGCGCAGGGCTTCTGCCCGGAGACAGGGTGCTCTTGCGGTTGGGCAATAGCGTGGATTTTCCCATCGCTTATCTCGGGGCAATTGCCGCCGGAATGGTGCCCGTGCCCACATCCTCGCAGCTCACGGTGCCGGAGCTGGCCACCGTGACCGATCAGATCGCCCCGGCGCTCGCCTTGCAAGACCCGGATCTGCCTGCCCCCAAATCGGTCCGGCGGGCCGAGCTTGGCACGCTGCGCGGCTGGCGCGCCTTGCCGCCCACGCCCTACCATATGGGCGACCCTGAGCGGCCCGGCTATATCGTCTTCACCTCCGGCACATCGGGGCGCGCCCGTGCTGTGGTTCATGCGCATCGCGCCATCTGGGCGCGGCGGATGATGCATGAGGGTTGGTACGGGCTGCGCGCGGAGGATCGCCTTTTGCATGCGGGCGCGTTCAACTGGACCTATACGCTCGGCACCGGGCTGATGGACCCGTGGAGCGTGGGGGCAACTGCCCTGATCCCTGCCGACGGCACCCCGCTTGAGGCGCTTCCGGAGCTTCTGCGGCAGCATGACGCCACGCTCTTTGCCGCCGCACCGGGCGTCTACCGCAAGCTTTTGAACGCGCGCACCATGCTCAATTTGCCAAGCCTGCGCCACGGTCTGAGCGCGGGTGAAAAGCTCTCGGAGACACTCAGCCAGCGGTGGGCCGAGGCCACTTGCACACAGGTCTACGAGGCCTATGGCATGTCGGAGGCCTCCACCTTCATCTCGTCCAGCCCCACCAGCCCCTGCCCGCCCACGGCCCTTGGCCGCCCGCAAAAGGGCCGCCGCGTGGCGATCCGCAAGGATGGCGCAGAGCAACCGCCGGGTACGCCCGGTACCATCGCGCTTCACCGCTCCGATCCCGGCTTGATGCTCGGCTATCTGGGGGCCGAGGCGGAGACGCAGGCGCGGTTTTCTGGCGATTGGTTCCTCACCGGCGATCTGGGCGCGATGGATGCCAGCGGGCTCATTACCTATCTGGGCCGCGATGACGATATGATGAATGCGGGCGGCTACCGTGTCTCACCGCTTGAGGTGGAGGTGGCGCTCAGCGCCATACCCGGCCTCGATCAGATCGCCGTGACAGATATCGAGGTGGCCGAGGATGCGCGCGTCATCATGGCCTTCTACACCGCCCCCGCCCCGCTCAAGACCGCCACGCTGGAGGCCTTTGCACAAGCGCGGCTGGCAGGCTACAAGCGGCCCCGCGCCTATCATCACGTGGCGACTCTGCCGCTCAACCCGAACGGAAAATTGCAACGCCGCGCCCTGCGGCCCATTTATGAGGCCCTGCATGGTCAAACTTGATATCATCTCCGACCCGATCTGCCCGTGGTGCTATATCGGCAAGACCCTGCTCGACGCCGCCCTGCTGGAGCGGCCAGATCACCCGTTTGAGATCAGGTGGCATCCCTTTCAGCTCAATCCCGACATGCCCGAGGGCGGGATGGATCGGCGCGCCTATCTTGAGGGCAAGTTTGGCGGCAAGGCGGGTGCCGTGCAAGCCTATGCGCCCGTGGTGGAGCGGGCCGAGGCCGCCGGGCTGAAGATCGACTTTGAGGCGATGAAGCGCACGCCCAACACGCTTGATGCGCACCGCCTGATCCACTGGGCCGGGATCGAGCATCATCAGGAGGCGGTCGTCATGGCGCTCTTCCGGGCTTACTTTGAGGAGGGCCGCGATATTGGCGCGCATGAGGTTCTGGCCGATATCGCCGACACCGCAGGCATGGACGCCGCCGTTGTTTTGAAGCTTCTGGAAAGCGATGCAGACCGCGCCGAGATCATCGCGCGCGACACTCAGGTCCGCGAGATGGGCGTGAGTTCCGTCCCCACCTTCATCGTGGCCGGGCAACACGCCGTGCCGGGCAGTCAGGACACTGCCCTATGGGTGCGTGTGATTGACGATATCGCGACCCAAGAAGCGCAGTAAGGCGTGTCAGGTTTAAGGTGGTGAATTATGTATACACTCGCATACACTCCTTCCCATACCCCATAAAATGCGCTAAAGACGCGCCAGACCCCCTGTTCAGCCATAACGAAAGGCCCACGCGATGAGCAAAATCAAGGTAGCAAACCCGGTTGTCGAACTCGACGGCGATGAAATGACCCGCATCATCTGGGATTTCATCAAGAAAAAGCTCATCCTGCCCTATCTCGATGTTGATCTGAAATATTACGATCTGGGCATTCAGGCGCGTGACGACACGGATGATCAGATCACCATCGACAGCGCCCATGCGATCAAGAAATACGGCGTTGGCGTGAAATGCGCGACCATCACCCCGGATGAGGCACGCGTCGAGGAATTTGGCCTCAAGAAGATGTGGCGTAGCCCCAATGGCACCATCCGCAACATTCTTGGCGGCGTGATTTTCCGCCAGCCAATCATCTGTTCCAACGTGCCGCGCCTTGTGCCGGGTTGGACCAAGCCCATCGTCGTGGGCCGCCACGCGTTCGGCGATCAATACCGCGCAACGGATTTCAAATTCCCCGGCGCGGGCAAGCTGACGATCAAATTCGTCGGCGAGGATGGCACCGAGATCGAGCATGAAGTGTTTGACGCACCGGATTCGGGCGTTGTGATGGCGATGTATAACCTCGACAAATCCATCATTGATTTCGCTCGCGCATCGATGAATTACGGTCTCAACAAGGGCTGGCCGGTATACCTCTCCACCAAGAACACGATTCTCAAACAATATGATGGCCGGTTTCTTGAGCTGTTCCAGCATATTTACGAGACTGAATTTCAAGACAAATTCAAAGAGGCGGGCATCACCTATGAGCACCGTCTGATCGACGATATGGTCGCCTGCGCGATGAAGTGGAACGGCGGCTATGTCTGGGCCTGTAAGAACTATGATGGCGATGTGCAGTCCGACACTGTGGCCCAAGGGTTCGGCTCGCTTGGCCTCATGACCTCTGTTCTGATGACGCCTGATGGGCAAACCGTCGAGGCAGAAGCGGCTCACGGCACCGTCACGCGGCACTACCGCCAGCACCAGAAAGGCGAGGAGACCTCGACCAACTCCATCGCGTCGATCTATGCATGGACAGGCGGGCTGAAGCACCGCGCCAAGCTGGACGATAACGCGGCATTGCTGAACTTTGCCGAGACGCTGGAGAAGGTCGTGGTGGACACGGTCGAGGCGGGCTCCATGACCAAGGATCTGGCGCTTTTGGTCGGCCCCGATCAAGGCTGGCTGACCACGATGGGCTTTCTGGAGAAGGTGGACGAGAACCTGAACAAGGCGCTCGCGGGCTGAGCGTTGCACCTGACCAACACCCAAGGGGCCTCCCACGCGCGGGGGGCCTTTTTGCATTCCAATAGCCCCGACTTTTTCTTGGCCAAAATACCCAAATCCTGACCGCGCTCCAAGCGGTGCCTGCCCTATGGCACATCCACGCTCTCCCAAAGAGCCCCCATTGTCTCCCGCACCTTTTCTGATTATCCCCGAGCAAGGTTAGACGCGCCGCGAACCGCGGCACAGCGCGGAGGCTCGATGGCGCAGATCTACACATGGTTGATGCGGATCGCGGGGGCGTTGATCGCGCTTGGGCTGCTGGCGGTGCTCAGCCTTTATTTTCTGCTGTCACGCTCCCTTCCCGACTATGACGCAACGGTTGAGGTGCGCGGTCTCACAGCCCCCGTGGAGATCGTGCGCGACAATGCCAACGTACCGCATATCTTCGGGCAGGCCGAACAGGACGTGTTTTTCGGTCTCGGTTTTGCCCATGCGCAGGACCGCCTGTGGCAAATGACCGTGTTGCGGCGCACGGCGCAGGGGCGGCTCTCAGAGGTGTTCGGCCCCCGGACCCTCCCCATTGATCGGCTGATGCGGCGCTTTGATATCTACACAGCCGCGCGCTCCTCGGTCGAGGCGCAGGACGCGGCCACCAAAGCCGCCCTTGAGGCCTATGCCGCCGGGGTGAACGCGCGCTTTGCCCAGATCAACGAGGACGCTCTGGGCCGTGGCGCACCGGAGATGTTTCTTTTCAACGCGCCGATCTCGCCTTGGGGGCCTGCGGATTCCATCGCGATTATCAAGTTGATGGCCGTGCAACTGTCGGCGCACCTGCCCCATGAGGTGTTGCGCGCGCGCACGGCGCTGATGCTCGACGATGACGCGCGGTTGCGCGATATTCTGCCCGATGCGCCCGGCACTGGCGTGGCGGCCCTGCCGGAATATGCGAGCTTCTTTGCGCCGGGCGCCCTGCCCCGCTTTACCCAAACAGCCGAGATGATGCGCCACCCCCTGATGCCGGCACAGCCCCCGGCCCTCTCGGGGGCCTCCAATGTCTGGGCCGCAGCGCCATCGCGTTCGGCCGCCGGTGGCACGCTTTTGGCCAATGATCCGCATCTGGGCTTCACCGCCCCCGCGATCTGGTATCTTGCGCGGCTGGAGCTGGCCACAGGCGGTGTGATCGGGGCCACGATCCCCGGCGTGCCTGCCATTCTGGCCGGGCGTAGCGACAATCTGGGTTGGGGCATCACCTCGGCCAATCTCGATGATCAGGACGTGTTTATCGAGCAGCTCAACCCCGACAACCCCGAAGAATACCGCGCGCAAAATGGCTACAAGCCGTTCACGACCCGCCGCTCCATCATTGAGATAGAGGGCGCGGACCCCGTCACCATGACCCTGCGCTGGACCGAGAATGGCCCCGTCCTGCCCGGCACGCAATATGATCTGGCCGCCGTCACCCCGGCGGGCCATGTGGCCTCGCTCGCGTGGACAGCGCTCAGCCCACGCGACACCACCCTTAGCGCCGCAATCGCCCTGATGCGCGCGACCTCCGTGGAGCAGGCTCTGGCGGCGGGCGAGCGGTTCGTGGTACCGGCACAGAACCTCACTGTGGTGGATGGTGAGACGATCGCGATGAAGCTCGTGGGCGCCATGCCCCGCCGCACCGCCGCGCATGAAAGCGGGGGGCGGATGCCCAGCCGGGGCTGGATCTCGGACAACCGCTGGCAGGGGCGCTACCCCTATTCGGCCAACCCGGAGTTCATAGCGCCCGAAGGCGGTATTCTGGGCAACACCAACAACAAGACGGTGGACCGGCCCTTCCCGCTGCATGTGAGCTATGTCTGGGGCGACACGCAACGCATCAACCGCTGGCAGCGTCTGATGCAATCGCGCGAGGTCCATACCCGCGACAGCTTTATCGAGGCGCAGCTTGATACGGTGAGCTTCACCGCGCGCTCGCTTCTCCCGCTGATCGGGGCAGATCTTTGGTTCACTGGCGAGAGCGCGCCCGAGGGCACGCCCCTGCGCCTGCGCCAAGAGGCGCTGACCCTTCTGGCCGATTGGAACGGCGAGATGAACGAGCACCGCCCCGAGCCACTGATCTATGCCGCGTGGCTGCGCGCGCTGGGTCAGCGTCTGGCACAGGACGAGTTGGGGCCCCTCGCGCCCGAATTCACCCATCACGACCCGATCTTTATCGAGCGGGTCTACCGGGATGTGGAGGGGGCATCTGCGTGGTGCGATGTGCGCCAATCAAGCCCGGTGGAGACCTGCACCGACATCTCGCGGCTGGCGCTTGATGATGCGCTGGTGTGGATCACGGATCGGTATGGCACAGCGCTGGAATCGCTGCGCTGGGGCGATGCCCATGAGGCGACCCATGATCACCCGGTTCTGGGCTCTGTCCCGGTACTGCGCTATTTCGTGAACATCCGCCAGAGCACCTCGGGCGGCGATAACACCCTCATGCGCGGGCGTACCATCGGGACAGGCCCCAAGCCCTATCTGAACGTGCATGGCGCGGCTTACCGAGGCGTCTATGACTTCGCCGATCCCGGCAGCAGCGTGTTTGTCACCTCCACCGGGCAATCGGGTCATTTCCTGAGCCGGCATTACGATGATATGGCCCAGCTTTGGCGGCGGGGAGAGTATATCCCCATGTCCCTCGATCCCGAGCTTGCCCGCGCAGCATCGGTCGGGGTGACAGTGCTACAACCCGCACCCTGAGGTGTCAGACCACCAACAGAACAAGATAGAGCACGTAGAGCGCAAAAAACATCGCCCCCGCCGGACGCCCCAGACGCCCGCGCAGAGCAAAGAGCCCTAAAAGGGCCGTCGCCCCCAGCATCACCCAAATGTCGAAGCCTGCGATCTGTGTCGGCACTTCGAGCGGAAGCACCAGCGCCGTGATGCCCAAAATTCCGAGGATATTGAAGATCCCACTCCCTAGAATATTGCCAAGCGCGATATCACCCTGCCCTTTGCGCGCCGCAATAAGCGATGTGGCAAGCTCGGGCAGCGACGTGCCTATGGCCACAATGGTCAGGCCAATCACCGCTTCTGACAGGCCCACGGCCCGCGCAAGATCCGTGGCCCCAATAACAAGCGCATACGCGCCGCCGATGATCAGCACCAAACCCGCAAGCACCCCTAATAGCGAGGTCCAAAGAGCCCCGGATTTTGGCGTAATCTCCTCCTGCACATCATCACCGCGACGCAGCGCAAGGATAAGATAGAGGATCAAACCCGCCACACAAAAAACGCCTGCAATACGCCCCACCCCGCCGCTGAGCACGAGGGCTGTGCAGAAAAGGCTCGCCAGCGCCAGCGTCACCCCATCGCGCAACATGCTGCCGCGCGGCAGCATCATCGGCGCAATCAGCGCCGAAAGCCCAAGTATGAGAAGGATGTTGCCGATATTGCTGCCCACCACATTGCCAAGGGCGATGTCGGGCGCTCCGCGAAGGGCGGCGCTGAGGCTCGCCGCAAGTTCGGGTGCGGAGGTGCCGAACCCCACCAGGGTAAGGCCGATCACGAAGGGCGAAAGCCCTGCGCGCGACGCCATAGCGACCGAGCCACGCACCAAAAGCTCGCCCCCTGCCAGAAGGCCGACCAAACCAATCGCGATGTAGAGACTATCCATATCCGTGTCCAAGGGCCCTGTAAGGCGGGCCACCCTTGCGCCATAGCGCTTGAGATACATGGGCGCTGACCGAAGTCATTGCAATGCGGTGATCAGCCGAGCGCTGCAAACTCGGACGCTTGCCGTAAGGACCAGCGCACCTCAAGGGTGAAGCCCGTCTCGGTTTGCGTTTCGTGCTCAACCAGACCGCGCTCAAAGAGCCATGCCCGCTGACGCCCCGCAGCAAAGGCCAGCTCGACCGTCTCATTGCGCATCTCGGTCGCGAGCGCCTCTGCTATCCGCTCCACAAACGCCTGCATCCCTTCGCCCGTGACGGATGACAGGGCTTGCACGTCGTCCATCCGCTCGGCGCGCGCGATCGCGGCGGCGCGGTCATCATCGCTCAGAAGATCAATCTTGTTCCAAATCTCGATGCGCGGCGTATCCTCGGCCACATTCAGCCCTTCGAGGATCGCCTCCACGTCGCGCTTCTGCGCCTCGGTCTCGGGATGCGCGATATCGCGAACATGGCAGATCAGATCGGCGCTCAGCACCTCCTCCAGCGTGGCGCGGAAGGCCGCGACAAGCTCGGTCGGCAGATCAGAGATGAAGCCCACCGTGTCGCTCAGGATCACCTCGGGCCCGCCACCGGGCAGCGCGATGCGCCGCATCGTGGGATCGAGCGTCGCAAAGAGCATGTCCTTGGCCATCACCTCGGCCCCTGTGAGGTGGTTGAAGAGCGTTGATTTCCCGGCATTGGTATAGCCCACGAGGGCCACAATCGGAAACGGCACCTTGGCGCGCGCGGCGCGGTGCAGGGTGCGGGTTTTCACGACCTTCTCAAGCTGACGGCGCAAACGCACCAGTTGCAGATCAATCGCGCGGCGGTCCGCCTCGATCTGCGTCTCGCCGGGGCCGCCGACAAAACCAAGCCCGCCGCGCTGCCGCTCAAGGTGAGTCCACGCCCGCACGAGGCGCGTGCGTTGATAGCTGAGCGCGGCCATCTCGACCTGCAAAACGCCTTCGCGGGTTGCGGCACGGTCCGAGAAAATCTCAAGGATCAGCCCGGTGCGGTCCAGAAGCTTCACGCCCCATTCTTTCTCAAGGTTGCGCTGCTGCACGGGCGTCACGGGGCCGTCTATGAGGACCAGCTCGACCTCGGCCTCCTCAAAGACGGTCTTCAGCTCGGCAATCTTGCCCTTGCCAAAAAGCATGCCGGGATGGGCGCGTTGCAACCGAACGATCTGCGCGCCACATGGCTCAAGCCCCGGTAGCGCATGAGCAAGCGAGACCGCCTCTTCCAAGGCCAGTTCGGGCGCACGTCTGTCGCCTACACCGTAAATATCGGGATGCAGCACCCACGCGCGGGTGCGCATGGGATCATGACCCATCACGCGGGATCGTCACCGTCATAAAGGTTGATAGGCTGGCTTGGCATGATCGTGGAGACCGCATGTTTATACACCAGCTGGCTTTGGCCATCACGGCGCAGAAGGATGCAGAAATTGTCGAACCAAGTGATCACACCTTGCAATTTCACACCATTGATCAAGAACACCGTGACAGGCGTTTTTGTCTTGCGCACTTGGTTGAGAAACGCGTCCTGAAGATTTTGACGATCAGAAGCCATTTGTCCCTAAAGCCTTTTTTTATTATTCGCGCCGCGGACCGGCACGCCTTGCGCAGCACTATGCAGGGCAAGGTTGGCAGTTTCCAGCCCTAATTTCAACTGATCGGGCGGGTGTGCGCTTGCGCCACGTCAGTCGCGCCACAGACCCGGATTGAGCAGGGCGATGATCGCCAGCAATTCCAGCCGCCCCAGAACCATGCCCGCGCAGAGCACCAGCTTGGCCCCCGGCGCCAAGAGCGCCAGCATGATAGGCGCATCCCCCGCCACCTGTGTGAGCGGCCCCGTGGTCGAGAGCGCCGCGATCGACAGGATAATCGCCTCCTCGAAGCCCACACCAAGCGCGGCAAGAATCACCGTCAAAGCGGCAAGGCTCAGCGCGAAGAGCATGAAGAACACCCACGCCACAAACGCACCCTGACGGCGGATGCGGCGGCTGCGCGCGCCTTTGCGACCTACGGAGGACGGATGGACAAGCCGCTCCATCTCGCGCTGCCCATTGAGGTAGAGCGCATAGACCCGCAAGAGCTTCACCCCGCCCGCCGTGGTGGCCACCCCGCCCCCCACAAGGGCGAGGCCGAGCAGGATCAACCCCGGCGTGCCAAGCCCTGACCAGCCCTGCGCCTCGGGCCAATAGGCGCTTTGAAAGCCGGTGGTGCTGAGAAAGGACATGACGCTGAACATGCCCCCCCAAAGCGCCTTGAGCGCGGTCGGGATATCCTCGGCCAATGTGTCGTCCCACGCGCCGATCCAGTGCCGCGAGAAGAGCAAAAGCGGCACGCCGATCACCAAGCCTACGCCTAGGCGAAACTCGGGGTCGTTCCAGACGCCGGGGCGCGCGGTCGTGATCGTGTCCGTCGAGAAGGTCAGCCGCGACAGCGCGAAGAACATGAAGAAAAAGATCACGATCTCGCCCCCCACCCCGGAGCCTGCATTCTGCACCCCGCCCACGGCGGAAATGCCGCTGGTGGAGAGGGTCGACATCGCATGGATCAACGCCACAAGCGGGCGGTCGCCCCCCACCGTCAGCATCAACCACAACACCCCCGTGAGGCCAATATAGATGGGGGCCAGCGTGCGGGCGGCACTGGCCATGCGCCGGCCCGTATGGGCGCGTTCAAACCGGTCGAGCCGCCCCTCACCCTGCCCCGGCTCTGCCGAGGCTGTCACCTCAAACCCGCCAAGGTTCAGCGGCGCCAGAACCGCAAGGGCCGCCACCCAAATCAAAAGCCCCCCGGCCCAGCCGACCATACCGCGCCACAGATGCAGGCTATCCGGCAGGCGGCGCGGTGTGTCAAACATGGTCGCGCCCGTGGTGGTTAAGCTCGACACCATCTCGAAATAGGCGTTGAGAAAGCTGGTGGTACGCAGCCCTTCGTAAAATGGGATGGCAAGAAAAACCGGCAGCGCTGCAAAGGCCAGAAAGAGCGACAGAAGATTGCTGAGATCCGAGCTTTCGCGCTGCTTTTGGTTGCTGATCGCCACCGCGATGGCCCCGATAAGCACCAACCCCAAGACGCCGCTATAGGCAAAGGCGCGCGATACGGTGTGATCCTCACGCAAAAGCGCGTGCAACGCGGGCACAAACATCGCCGCCGCCGCAAAAGCCGCAAGGATCAGGATCAGCGGCATCTCGGCGCGCTGGCCGGGAATGTCCCTAGAAGAAATCAATCGAGACCTGAAGCAGTTGCTCCACCTGCGCCACATCAGCGGCCATGGCGAAGATGACGATCACATCGCCCTCCTCGATCCGCAGGCTGCCGGTGGGTTTGTGGATCACCTTGCCCTTTTGCACCGCGCCCACAAGGACGCCCTCGGGAAAGTCGATATCGCGGATCTGGCTGCCTGCGATGGAGGAGGTGGACATCACCTGCGCCTCGATCACCTCGGCCTCGGCATCGCCGATGGAATAGACGCCACGCACCCGCCCATGCCGGATATGGCGCAGAATGGAGCTGACGGTGGTGGCGCGCGGATTGATATAGGCATCCACACCAATGGGCTCCAGCAGCGGGATCAGCGTGGGGTCGTTGATGAGCGCGATGGCGAAGGGGCAGCCCTCGGATTTCGCGCGCACGGCGGCCAGAAGGTTGGTCTTGTCGTCATCCGTCACGGCCAAAACTGCATCGGCGCGGGCAATCCCCGCCTCGGCCAAAAGGGCGCTATCCAACGCATCACCATTCAGCACGATGGTCCGCTCCAAAGCGTCCGCGGCCTTCTCGGCATGGGCGCGGCTGCGTTCAATAACCTTGGCGCGGATACGCCTGCCGCTTTGCTCTAGCTTGCGGGCCACTGTGAGGCCCACATTGCCACCGCCAAGGATCACGACACGCTCTTGTTTGGGGGATTTCTTGCCGAACACCTCCAGCGTGCGCGGGATATCCTCATCGGGAGAAAAGATATAGCATTCATCCCCGGCAAAAAGCTGATCGCCCGCTTCAGGCGCAAAAAGTCGCCCCTCGCGCCGCACGGCCAGAACGACCACACGCAAGGTGGAGAAAAGATCACTGAGCTGACGCAAGGGTGTGTTGAGCACCGGGCAATCATCGGCCAGGCGGATCCCCATAAGCTTTGCCGCCCCACCCAGAAACGTCTCGGTATCAAAGGCGGCGGGCGCGGCAAGCCGCTGCAACGCGGCCTCTGCCACTTCAAGCTCGGGGCTGATCACCACATCAATCGGCATGTGATCGCGGCGGTAGAGGTCGGAATAGATCGCGTCGAGATAGGACTGACTGCGCAGCCGGGCGATCTTGCGATTGATGGCAAAGACCGAATGGGCCACTTGACAGGTGACCATGTTCACCTCGTCGGAATGAGTCGCGGCGATGATCATATCGGCGTCGCGCGCGCCCGCCCGGTCCAGCACATCGGGATAGCTCGCAAACCCCGCGAGGCCTTGCACATCCAGCGTATCCGTGGCTCTGCGCACCAGATCGGGATTGCTGTCCACAACCGTCACATCGTTACGCTCACCCGAGAGGTGACGCGCGATTTGCCAGCCAACCTGTCCCGCGCCGCAAATGATGACTTTCATACCGCCTCGCCCCGCATGGCCGTTTTTAGAGGCGGCTTGCCGCCCCCGCTATCAGCCCCCGTGCATGGCAGAGCGGCCCTGCGCGGTCAAATCAATTCAGCCGCGCTCAGCCTGCCACAAACCCTGCCACTTTGGCCACCCGCGCACCCGATTTAGCCGAGGTGACAACCCCCAGAGATTTCAGCTTACGGTGCAGCGCGCTGCGCTCCATCCCGACAAATTCGGCGGTGCGGCTGATATTGCCGCCAAAGCGGTTGATCTGCGTCAAAAGGTATTCACGCTCAAACGCCTCACGCGCCTCCCTGAGCGGCATAGTGGCTAGCGCACCAGACAACACCACGCGCCCATCCTCGTGGGCTGCATCGCTTTCGCCCGGAAGCTCGGCCGCGTCGATCTCGCCTGCGCCATCGCCCAAGATCAGCACCCGCTCAATCATGTTGCGCAACTGGCGCACATTGCCAGGCCATGTCATCGTCTGCAAAAGCGCGTTGGCCTCACCGCTCAGGCTGCGCAAGGGCAGGCCTTGGGTCTTGTTGAACATGTCGATGAAATAAGTGGCCAAAAGCGGGATATCATCGCGCCGCTCCTCCAGTGATGGCACAGCGATCGGCACCACATTGAGCCTGTGGAAGAGTTCGCGCCGGAACGTGCCTTGGGTGATGGCATCCTCCAAATCGCGGCTGGTGGAGCTGATCACCCGCAGATCGACCTGCACCTTGTCCGAGCCGCCCACGCGCAGGAATTGCTGATCGACCAGCACGCGCAGAATCTTGGATTGCGTGCCCGGCGGCATATCCGCCACCTCGTCAAAATAGATCACGCCTCCATTGGCCTCTTCCAGAAGACCCGGCTCCACGCCGCGCTCCTCGCTTTCGCGACCAAAGAGGACCTCCTCCATCCGCTCCGCCTCGACCGAGGCACAGCCGACGGAGACGAACGGCGCATCCGCCCGGTTTGAGTTCACATGGATATAGCGCGCGGCCAGTTCCTTGCCGCTGCCAGCAGGCCCCGAAAGCATCACGCGACCATTGGACCGTGTGACCTTGTCAAGCTGGCTCACCAATGCGCGGAAAACGCTGCTTTCACCCAGCATATCAGCGGGGCCAGTGTCGCGGCGCTTCAGGCTTTGGTTCTCGCGGCGCAGACGGCTTGTTTCCATACCGCGCCGGATCACCACCATCAACTGTTCAATGTTGAAGGGCTTCTCAATGAAATCATAGGCTCCCTGCTTGATGGCGGCGACAGCTATCTCGATATTGCCATGGCCCGAGATGATGACGACCGGCACATCCGGGTAGTCGCGCTTGACCGCCTTGAGAATATCGATCCCGTCCATATTGCTGTCTTTGAGCCAGATATCGAGCACCAGAAGCGCCGGGGGCTGCTCGGAAATTGCGGCCATCGCCTCGTCGGAATTCCCGGCAAGACGGGTGGTATAGCCCTCGTCCTGCAAAATATCCGAGATCAGCTCACGGATGTCGCGTTCATCGTCCACAATCAGAATATCACTCATAAGGTCCTCATACTACTTGTTTGGCCGGGGGTACGGTGCCCGATTTGTTTGTGTCCGGCCCATTTATGTCCGGGGCCGCGGTCGTCGCTGGCGCATCCGCGCGGGTGAGATCGAGAGAAATCACCGCCATCGCACCAATCCGCGCGCCGGGGGTGAAGGCAGGCGCATCGACAAGGGTCAGCGTGCCACCATGCTCTTCGATGATCTTCTTCACGATGGGCAGGCCAAGGCCGGTGCCCTTGTCGCGGGTTGTGACATAGGGCTCAAAAAGCCTGCTACGATCTTCGGGCAGACCGATCCCGTTATCCGCAATCGTGATCTCCGCGCGCCCCGCCTTGTGATGGGTGCTCACCCGGATCGTTGGTTGGAACCCTTCTGGCAGTCCTTCTTTTTCCTGCAAGGATTCAATTGCTTCCCCGGCATTCTTGATAAGGTTTGTCAGCGCCTGACTGATCATGGTCGCGTCCACATCCGCCAAGAGCGCTTCGTCAATCAGGTCAGTCTCAATGCTCAGATCCGGCTGGCCCGCTTGCTGGAGCAACACCGCCTCGCGCACCAATTGGGTGACGCTTTCAGGTTTGCGCTGCGGCTCGGGCATGCGGGCGAATTTGGCGAACTCATCCACGATGCGGCGCAAATCATCGGTCTGGCGAACAATCACGCCCGTTAGCTGCGTCAGCGCCTCGGCGTTTTCCGCATCAAGCAGCTTGGAGAATTTGCGTTGCGTCCGCTCGGCAGAAAGCTTGATCGGCGTAAGCGGGTTCTTGATCTCATGGGCAATCCGGCGGGCCACATCGCCCCAGGCCGCCATGCGTTGGGCACTTACCAGATCAGTCACGTCATCGAAGGCAACAACATAACCCTCCCGCTCGCCTGCCTCACCAGTGCGGGTAGACATGCGGACCAGCAGGCTTTCCTGAAGCCCGGCACGTGTGACGCGAATTTCATCCTGGACAAAGCCGCTGGCGCTGCGTCGCAACCGCTTAAAAAGAGACGTAAATTCCGGTACGGCCACAGCCAGATCGACCGATTGCCGGTCCTCTTGCCAATCCAGAAGCCGCTCTGCCGCGCGGTTCACGAAAGTCACGCGGCCCTTCGCATCAAGCCCCACGACACCAGACGAGACCGATCCCAGCACCGAGTCAAAGAGTCTGCGGCGGCGCTCAATCTGATCGGTATTTTTCAACAGCTTGCCACGCTGCGCTTTAAGTTCACGCGTCATCTGGTTGAAATACGTGCTTAATTGCGCGATCTCATCATCGCCCTCCTCTTCGCGGACACGCACATCAAGGTCACCCGCCCCGACCCGTTGCGCCGCAGAGGTCAGCCGTCCAACGGGGCGCGACAACCGTTCGGCAAACCACAGGCCGAGCCAGACCGCCGCCAAAATCAGGATCACCGCGAATCCCAGATACAGCAAGCCAAACTCGAACAGAACGCGCCCCCGCTCACTCTCGCGTTGTTGATAAAACGTCGCTGTTTCCTTGGTTTCATCCAAGAGGTTCAGGATATCGCCATCGACATTCCGGCTGACATAGAGAAAACGGTCAACGAAGCTCTCCAAAGGTAGCAGCGCGCGAAACTCATTATTGTCCCAATCCTGAATGACCAACACACCCTCGGCGCGCGCGGCGGCCAATTGCGTGGCAGTGGGACGTTCAAAGTCAAAGAGATACGAGCTTTCGCCCCGCGCCCGGATCTCGCCCACGCTGTTGATGACAAACGCCTCACGCAGGCCACGCTGAATCTCGCGCTGCCCGTCGCTCAGGACTTTGCGGATGTCCCCATCATCCATGAACACTGTAGCTTGTTTGGTGCGGTTGATGATCGTCGCCAGAACCTGCGCATCAATCACCAGATCGCGGCGATGCTCTTCTTCATAGGCCTCGGCGGCCGCCACCGAATTGCTCACCACACGTCCCACACGATCCGAGAACCACGCCTCAAGCCCCATATTCACGCTGAGCGTGGCAAAAACGGCGACAGTGACAGTGGGCAAAAGCGCCATGATCGCGAAAACGCCCGTCAGCCGCAGGTGCAGGCGCGAGCCCGCCGATTGGCTGCGCCGGGCCGAGATCATCTGAACCACACGCTGCATCACGAGGGCCGCGACAATGATCACATAGACCAAATCCGACAGCAGCACGATTCGCAGCGCGCGCGATGAGGCTCCCTGATCCAAAGGCCCCATGACGAGGAAAGTAATCAGCGCGAGAACAGGGCCAAGCACAACCACGCCAAGCGTCGCCACATTGCGAAGCCTCCGCAAACGACGGAGTTGGCTGAGCTTTTCCCAGCTTACCCTGCGTGTCGCTATTGCCACAAAGCCCCCCAACAGCTCGGTGCGGAACGGCCCGCACCACCACATCTTGCGGCCTCACGGGGCACTGCCCCAGATTTGCCACAGGCCTGTTGCGGTTTTACATCAATTTGCGACGGCGTGTCACGTGAATATCAAGATCAAGAATTTTCTTGCGCAGCGTATTGCGATTGATGCCCAGAAGATCGGCGCATTTGGCTTGATTTCCGCCCGTGGCATCCAATGCAATCTCGATAAGCGGCATCTCCACCTCGCGCAATATTCGTGCGTAAAGCCCATCCGGCGGCAGCATCGCGCCGTGCAGATCAAAGTAGCGCTGCAAATGCCGCGCGACCGAGGCCGAAAGCGTGCCGCCCGCATCTTCATCCATCGCCGGGACGGCGGCGGGCTGACTTCCCAGAACGCTTGCAACCTCGTCGCGGGTGATGTCCCCCGAGCGCGCGGTGAGACCGATCCGGCGCACTGCATTCTCCAACTGGCGGACATTGCCGGGCCAGCCATAGGCGCGCATCACTGCCTGTGCATCAGGGTGGAATTTGCGTTCGCCTGCGCCAGACGCGGCCTCACGCCCCAGAAAATGCGCGCACAGAAGCTCGATATCCTCGACCCGGTCACGCAGGGCCGGAACCTCGATCATCGCACCGCTGAGGCGGTAATAGAGATCATCACGCAATGTGCCGGGCGTGCTCAGCTGGCCCTGAGACGTGGCCATGAAGCGCGGCATGTGATCACCCGGCGCGTCCATCATCCGCACCACACGGCCCTGCGCATCCGCATCCAGATCCGAGATTTCGTCCAGCACGATCGTGCCCCCGCGCGCCCGCGCCATGACGCGGGCAGGCCCTTCAAGGTCTTGTAGATCTACCGGCGTTACGGTCACAAAAGGCAAGGTGCGACGATCCGAGAAATCGTGAATGGCGCGGGCGATCAGCGATTTTCCGGTGCCGGATTCGCCGGTGATCAGCACCGGAAGGTCCGCATTAATCACTTTGGCCACCACACGGTAGAGCATCTGCATTGCGTCGGTCTGGCCAATCAGAGGCAATTCCTCTGGCCGCTCCTCGGGGGTCTGCACCCGCGAGGCCCGCGCGTTGCGCCGGCTTTCCAAGGCGCGAGCCGTGCGCTTCATCAAATCGGGCAGATCGAAGGGCTTGGGCAGGTAATCATAGGCCTCGGCCTCGGCGGCCTGAATGGCCGTCATGATCGTGTTTTGCGCGGAGATCACGATCACCGGCATGCCGGGGCGATCCTGCGCAATCTTGGGCAGCATCTCCAGCCCGTTGCCATCGGGCATGACCACATCCGAGATCACCACATCGCCGCGCCCCTCCGCCACCCAGCGCATCAGCGTGGTGAGCGATGAGGTCGCATGCACTTTACACCCCGCCCGCGTGAGGGCCTGCGTCAGAACCGTGCGGATCGTGCGGTCGTCATCGGCGACCAGAACCGTGCCATCCATTCTCAACTCTCCTTTTTGGGTGTGGGGATTTTAGGTGTGGGGGCCAGCGGCAGCGAGATGCGAAACACCGTCCGCCCTGGCGCAGAGTTGACGGAAATCCAGCCGCCATGATCCGAGATTATCTTCGCCGCGAGCGCAAGGCCAAGCCCGGTGCCATTCTCGCGGCCCGATATGAAGGGCTCAAATATGTCGCCCGCAATCTCGGGCGGCAGGCCGGGGCCGTTATCAATCACCTCGATCTGAAGCGGCAGGGCTTGCTCCTTCCCTTGGCTGTTTCGCAGGCGCAAGGAATGCTCATAATAGGTGTGGAGTCGGATCGTGCCGCCCCCGCCGCCCGCCGCCTCGGTGGCGTTTTTCAGCAGGTTTTGAAGCACTTGCACCAGCATATCCGCATCCCCGAGCGCTAGGGGCAGCGATGGGTCGTAACGCTCCTCAATGGTCATTTCAGCCGCCACACCCAGAAGGGCCGAGCGGCGGGCGCGGTCCAGAACGTCATGGATGTTGACCGGGCCAAAGCTGGGCGCACCGACATTGCCGAACTGCTCCACCTGATCGAGAAGCGCCACGATCCGGCGGCTTTCGCTCACGATAAGATCGGTCAGCTCAAGGTCATCGCCGCGCAAACCCATCGACAAAAGCTGCGCCGCCCCCGTGATCCCCGCCAGCGGGTTCTTAATCTCATGGGCCAGCATTTCGGCCATGCCAATGGCGGATTTCGCGGCGGATTTGACCGATTTACCCTGACTCAGCCGTCCAGCCATTTCGCGCGGCGAGATAAGCATCAGCATCATACCGGGATGACCGGACAGCGGCGCGATTTGCAGGTTGCATTGCAAAGGCGCGCGGCTGCCCGTGCCCACATCCACATCATTCACGAAAAGCGGCGCCTCATTACTGCGCGCGCGGGCAAATGCTTGCTCAAGCGGCGCATCCACCATCAGCGTGTCCCAGATCGGCAGGCCCTCCGCCGCGCGGGTCGAGGTGTTGAAAAACCCCTCCGCCGCCGTGTTGAGCCGTGCAATCCGGTCCTCCCTATCCAGCAAAAGCGCAGGCACCGGGAGCGAGGACCAGATCGCGTCATTCATAGCGCTCATGCAGCCTGCCTCAGCTCGGATACGGCTCCGGGGATGAGGCGCAAAACCTGCTCTGGCGCGGCGCTCGTGAGGATTTCCTTGCGCAAGGCTTGCGGCGCATCAACGAGATACCAGCCCAGATGTTTGCGCGCCACGCGCAGGCCAAGCTTGGGGCCATAGAAGGCGAGCATTGCCTCGTAATGCTCTGCGATCATGTCGGAAAACCGCGCGCCGCAAGGCGCATCAGGCGCGGGTGTGCCGAAAAGATCATGCGCAAGCTCAGCCAATATCCAAGGCCGCCCTTGCGCGCCGCGCCCCACCATGATGCCATCTGCGCCCGATTGTACAAGCGCCTGCCGGGCCGTCTGCGCATCCACGATATCGCCATTGGCGACCACGGGGATGTGCACCGCGTCCTTGACCGCGCGGATCGCGGCCCAATCAGCGTGGCCCTTGTAGAACTGACAACGAGTGCGGCCATGGATGGTGATCATCGCAATGCCAGCATTTTCGGCGCGGCGCGCCAGATCGGGCGCATTGAGCAGCGCATCATCCCATCCCAACCGCGTCTTGAGCGTCACAGGAACGTCCACCGCCCCCACCACGGCCTCGATCAGGCCAAGCGCATGGTCAAGATCCTTCATCAGCGCCGAGCCCGAGGCGCCTGCCCCGCTTGCGCTCGTCACCTTTTTGGCCGGACAGCCCATGTTTATGTCGATGATCTGTGCGCCATTGGCAGCAGCGATGCGCGCCGCTTCGGCCATCCAATGCGCCTCGCGCCCCGCGATCTGCACCGCGCTGGCCCGCGCCCCAAAGCCAAGCTCGGCCTTTTCGCGCGCCCCTCGGCGAGCCTGAACCATTTCCTGACTGGCGATCATCTCGCTCACGACAAGACCTGCGCCAAAGCCCGCCACCAGATTACGGAACGGCAAATCCGTGATTCCCGCAAGAGGTGCCAGCAGGACAGGCGGATCGAGACTATGGGTCTTGAGGTCGAGCGGCATTCGCCTAATCCTTGAGCAGTTGAGTGATTTTTATCCTTCACAAGGCAGTTTATCAATGTGTGCGATGGGTTTGACCTTCTCTAAAATACCTATTTGCACAAAATTTAGACATATGCCGATCCCATTGCACCCCGCCCGCTCTGCGCGGTAAACCTGCGGATATGACATGTGCCGCCATCATCGTGGCCGCCGGGCGGGGCAGCCGCGCGGGCGGCCCCTTGCCCAAACAATGGCAACCCCTTGGGGGGGCGCGGGTCATTGACTGGACGCTCAAGGCCTTTGCTGCCATGCAGGATATCGCCCCTTTGGTGGTGGTGCTGCACCCCGATGATATTGCGGGTTTTAACGCGCCCAATGGGGTGGAAACAGCCCCCGGAGGAGCAACGCGCGCGGCCTCAGTCCTGAGCGGGCTGCGCCATCTTGAAGGGCGCGGCATCACAACGGTGCTGATCCACGATGTTGCGCGGCCTTGCGTCACCTCCACCACGATCCGCGCCGTGCAAAACGCGCTGAAAACAGCGCCTGCTGCCGCCCCCGCCCTGCCCGTCACGGATGCGCTCTGGACCGGGGCCGAGGGCCGTGTGACTGGCACGCAGGATCGATCAGGACTTTTCCGGGCGCAGACGCCACAGGGGTTTCACTTTGATCTGATACTCGCCGCCCATCTGGCCCATACCGGCGGCGCCGCGGATGACGTGGAAGTGGCCCGCGCCGCCGGGCTTGACGTGGCAATCGTGCCGGGCGATGAGGGAAACCTCAAGATCACCCACCAGCCCGATTTTGCGCGGGCCAAGGCACAGCTGCGAGGCGCCATGGATATCCGGATTGGCAATGGTTACGATGTGCACCGGTTTGGCCCCGGCGATCATGTCATGCTCTGCGGTGTGGCCGTGCCGCATGGCCGCGCGCTTCAGGGACATTCGGATGCGGATGTGGGGCTACACGCGCTCACCGATGCTATCTACGGCGCGCTGGCCGAGGGTGATATCGGACGGCATTTCCCGCCCTCGGACCCGCAGTGGAAGGGCGCGCCAAGCGACATATTCCTGCGCCACGCCGTAGAGCTTTCTGCGACAAAAGGCTTTCAGATCAGCAATCTGGACCTCACTCTTGTCTGTGAGCATCCCAAGATCGGGCCGCACGCGCCTGCGATGATTGCCCGAGTGGCCGATATCTGCGCGGTGGAGCCATCGCGCGTGTCCGTCAAAGCCACCACATCCGAGCGACTGGGCTTTACGGGCCGCGAAGAAGGCATCGCCGCAATTGCAACGGCGGCGCTGGTTGCGCCATGAAACTGCCTGAGATCATCGGCACGGTTGGCGGGGTTGGCTACCTGAAACCCGCGCCTGGCACATGGGGCTCTCTCGCGGCGTTGCCGCTGGCGTGGCTCTTGCATGTGGTTGCCGGGCCGTGGCTATTGGTGTTCGCGATTGTTGCCGGATTTATCAAAGGCCTATGGGCCACATCTCATCTAATAAAAGGGCAGGAAAACCATGACCCTGCCTATATCGTCGTGGACGAGGTGGTGGGTCAATGGATCGCCATCCTGCCCCTGTCGATCGGCGCGGCCCATGCCGGGGTCTCCATTCTGGCGCTCTGGCCGGGCTGGATCGCGGCCTTCGTTCTGTTTCGCTTTTTCGACATCACAAAACTTGGCCCCATCGGCTGGGCAGATCGGCGCAAGGGGCCTCTGGGCGTCATGCTGGACGATGTGATCGCGGGTGTCTTTGCTGCCATAGGCGTCTTGATTTTCGCAGGGATTGCCCACGGATTGCTGGGCATATGACCGCGCGCGCGGTTCTGGACGCCGCCCGGTCGCGGAGCGTGATGATCACCGCCGCCGAGAGCTGCACCGGCGGTATGGTTATGGCCGCGCTTACGGATACCCCCGGCAGCTCTGCCGTGGTGGAGTGCGGTTTCGTCACCTATTCCAACGCGGCGAAACGCGAGATGTTGGGCGTTCTGGAGGCCACTCTGGAGGCCCATGGTGCAGTCTCCGAGGAGGTTGCGCGCGAAATGGCGGCGGGCGCGCTATCTCGGTCAGGCGCGGCGCTGTCCGTGTCGATCACCGGAATTGCCGGTCCCGGCGGGTCCGAGCACAAGCCAGAGGGGCGGGTTTGCTTCGGTCTGGCGGATGGCAAAACGGTGCGGAGCGAGACGCAAGAGTTCGGCGCGCTTGGCCGGGCAGAGGTCAGGATTGCGGCGCGGGATCATGCACTGGGGCTGCTGTTACGCGCGCTTACTCAGCGCGCATAAAGCGTATCTGCCCGAGCCTCAAACGCCCGCACGATCCGCTGCATCGCCTCGTAGAAGAAGAGCCCCGCTGCGGATTGCAAAAGACGGTTGCGAAACTCGAAATCCACGAAGAACCGCACATCACAGCCGCTTTCGGTATCTACAAATTCCCAATTGGAAATCATATGCTTAAACGGCCCATCTAGATATTCGGTGTCGATCTTGCGCGCTTCGGGCCAAAGCATGACCCGGCTGGTGAACCGCTCGCGGAAAACCTTGAAGCTGACCACCAGATCGGCCTCCATCAGCACCGCCCCTCCTGGCTGCGCGACCTCGCTGCGCACGCGCGCGGCGGCGGTCCAGGGCAGGAACTCAGGATACTGCCCCACATCGGCAACAAGGTCATACATCTGCTGCGCCCTATAGGGCAGCTGGCGGGATTCGGAATGTGTGGGCATGACGGGACACGCTCCGGCTGTGACAAGGCAATGAGGCGTGGTATGTCATGGGAAACGCAGAAGTTTCAAGAGGCCCAGATGCGTCACCTGACCGCGCCGCCCTGCCCCCGAGCCCAAAGGACCGCCCCGTGAACACCCGCTTTCTGTTGCGCATGGCCCGTTGGGCGCAGAATCCACCCAGCGCAAGCCGCGTGAAATTCGTGCTGGGGATTGTGGTGCTGTGCTTGGGGCTTTTTGCCTATGAGCAGATCTTTGGCTGGCCCGAGGCGCTGATCCCGGACCGCGACGTGCATCGCGGCTACAAGCCCTGAAGCCTGCTCCATCATGAGATATGCAATAGTCTTGTGTCACATTGGATGGGGGGAAAGTGGCGCGGTTGACGGGGCTCGAACCCGCGACCCCCGGCGTGACAGGCCGGTACTCTAACCAACTGAGCTACAACCGCGCGTGGGGGTGGGATAGGCGAAGCGCGCGCGCCCGTCAACGCCCAAAATTGCCCTCCGGGCCATTCTTTTTGCCCAGCTTTTGATTTTCTATCCCGCAGCTTTCGGGCGCGGGCTGGCTGGCCCGGCTGCGGCGGTTTGACCATGGTCCCGCGCGGCTTTTGCCATATCTATGGTACATGACAGATGATACCCGCGTTCTTTACAATGGCGATTGCCCCGTGTGCAGTTACGAGATTGGCCACTATGCCGCCTATAGCGGGCGTGAGGGGCTACCTATCCGGTTTGAGGATCTCAACACGGCCGAGTTGCATGATTGGGGGCTGACCCCGGACTTGGCCGCGCGACGGCTCTATCTGCTCAAAGACGGGCAAATCTATTCAGGCATCCCAGCCTTCATTGTCCTGTGGCGTGACATGCCGCGCTATCGCTGGCTGGCGCGGGTGGTCGCGGTGTCGGGCGTGCATTGGGCCGCGTCTTTTACCTATGATTACGTGCTGGCACCTTTAATTTATCGTTGGCACAGGCGGCGGCAAAGGCGGATGGCGGGGCAAACGCTTTAGAGCGCTCTCGGGGTTTGCGGGAGACGCCTGTTAGTGGTTGGGTGTGTATGGGTGTTTGCTTTGCAGACGGCTTCATCCGCTCTCGGCATTTGCTATGCAAACGCCTGCCGCTGGTTGGGTTAGATTGGGGTTTACGGGGGCGTTTGCTGTGCAAACGCCTTTGACCCGCTCTCGGCATTTGCTATGCAAACGCCTGCCGCTGATTGGGTGAGTTTGGGGCGTACGGGGGCGTTTGCTGTGCAAACGCCTTTGGTGGGTCGTGAGAGACTCGAACTCCCGACATCTTCGGTGTAAACGAAGCGCTCTACCAACTGAGCTAACGACCCGTCCAGAGCAGGTCTTAGCCGGGCTGGCGTGACCTTGCAAGCCCATGTGGGTTCATATCCCGCGCGCCAGATCGAACCGCCGCTCAGACCCGCCGCTCAGCGCGTAAACACAACCTTGTCCGTTGCTCAGGTGGCTGAGATCGGTCCGCGAAAGGCCCATAACCTGCCCGCGCAGCACCTGCCCCAGCATCCCGTGTGCGACGATGATCGCGGGCGCGTCCAGATCGCTCAGGAACGCGGCGACACGCGCCTCAAGCCCCTCCCAGCCCTCGCCGCCGGGCGCGGACGTGTATGTATCAAGCTCGGACGAGCCCTCCGGCAAACCGGCTTTCAGCGCGCCTTCCCATGCGCCTGTATCAATCTCACTCAAGCGCGGATCGTCGCACCACTGCACACCGGGCAACGCCAAAGCTGCGGTCTGCTGCGCACGGCCAAGGGGGGAGACGTAAATCCCGCCGCCCGCGGCCAACACCTGAGGGATAATCGGCACCATCAGCCGAGCCTGCATCCGCGCCTGAGCAAGGCCCAGATCGGTCAGAGGAGAATCAAGCCCGCCCTGAATACGCCGCGCAAGATTCCATTCCGTCTGACCATGGCGCAAAAACCATATATCGGGGTACTTTGCAGTCATCAGAGGACGGCCTTAGTAACGTAGTCTAGGGAAAATGGTGGGTGATAAGAGATTTGAACTCCTGACATCTTCGATGTGAACGAAGCGCTCTACCACTGAGCTAATCACCCGTGCCGCAGTTTCTAGCGTCACTCCTGCTCGTCTGCAACAGGTTCTTTGCCCGGCCCGGCGCGGACGCCTTGAGGCTTGGGCTGGCGGATCTTGGCGACGATAATGCGCGCGGCGGGCGTGTCTTTGATCCGGTTGTGCTTGAGCTTGCCAAAAGGTTGCAGGTTCAGCGCGCGCCCTTCGGCAATCGCCTCGCCAAGAACTTCGAGCATGGCCTCGATCACGGGCTTGGCGTGTTTCTTCGCCACGTCCGAGCGCTCCACAACTTTCGCCATAAGCTCTTGTTTTTTCATCTCGGGATTGCTGTTTTCGGGGGATGTGTCATCGGATATGCCCGCACCCATCGCATCTTGCGCCGCCACAGGCGGCTTGGGGATGAGGCCCGGCGTGGGCTTTTTGGCGACTTGCGCGCCCGGCGTAGGCTTGGCAGAGGGTGACGGCGGCACAGGCGTGGTGACCCGGCGGGGGTTTTCACCGGATTGCACAGGCTTGGCGGATGCGGCTTTAGTGGTTTTGGGAGCTGCGGGCTTGGTCTTGGCGCCCGAGGATTTACGGCCTGTCATTTGAGAGTCCTCCTGCATTCGCTGCATTATTTATTGCCTGAAAACAAGCTACGCGGCGCGCAGGAAAATGGCTAGCGCCTGTTGACCTTGCTGGAAAACGGTCGGTAAAATAGCAACATCGATGATTGGGGAATTATAATGAAGACTTCTACAATAACACGCGGGCTGACATTGGCCCTCGCTCTTGGGATCACGCTTGCCGTGGCCGCGTCGCCTGCGATGGCCGGGAGCCTGGCCGATCCCATCGTCGCGCCCGAAGTGGTGGCAGAAGCCGCTGTCGAGAGCAGCTCAGATGACTGGCAGGGCATGATTGCCTTGCTTGCGGTTGGGCTTATCCTTGCGGGCGCTATGGGAATCTGAGAGCAGGCTGCCGCCGCTTTCAGAGCCGTGATGCACCGTCCCCTGCCCGCTGCGGGCCGGCGGGAACCTGTGGTCTGTTGATCAGCATGGGCAAGTGGTGCGCCGTTCCTAGCGTCCTTTGAAGAGACCACCAAGGATGCCACGCACGATGCGGCGTCCTGTTGTCCCTTTCATCTCCTTCAACAGCGCATTACCAACAGCCGCGCCGATCTGTGAGCCGAATCCGCCGAGTTCTGGCGCATCCGGGGTCCGCGCCGTTGAGCGCGCCACGCGCTTGCCGGAATACCTCCGCGCTGCGTTAAACTCGCGCTCAGCGATGGATTGCTCCTCTGCCACCGTTTCGGCCTTCAGGGCTTCTTGCGCGGCTTCGCCCGCGCGCTTGGCGAGGATTTCATAAGCCGAGAGGCGGTCAACCACCTCCTCATATTTGCCCGCAAGATGGGAGGCCGCGATGGCGGCGCGGCGCTCGGCCTCGGTCAGCGGCCCAAGCTTCGAGGATGGCGGGCGAATGAGCGTGCGCTCGACAATGCCCGGCACGCCCTTGTCGGCGAGCATGGAGGTCACGGCCTCGCCCACCCCAACATCGCGGATCGCATCCACCGTGCTAAAGCGCGCGTTCGGGCGATAGGTCTCGGCGGCGCGGCTGAGCGCCTTGCGGTCACGCGCGGTGAAAGCGCGCAGCGCGTGTTGAAAGCGGTTGCCCAATTGGCCGAGAATATCCTCGGGCACGTCATCGGGGTTTTGGGTGATGAAATAGACCCCAACCCCTTTGGAGCGGATCAAGCGCGCAACCTGCTCAACCTTATCAACCAGCGCCTTGGGCGCGTCATCAAAGAGCAGATGCGCCTCATCAAAGAAGAAAACCAGCTTGGGCTTGTCCGGATCACCCACCTCGGGAAGGGTCTCGAAAAGCTCGCTCAGGAGCCACAAAAGGAAGGTCGCGTAAAGGCGCGGCGCGCCCATCAGCTTGTCTGCCGCGAGGATGTTGATCCGGCCCCGCCCGTCCGGCGCATGGCTCATGAGGTCCGCAAGCTCCAGCGCAGGCTCGCCAAAAAGGCTCGCACCCCCCTGGTTTTCCAGCACCATCAGCTGTCGCTGGATCGCGCCCACAGATTGCGGCGAGACGTTGCCATAGCGCAGCGAGAGCGTGTCGCGGTTCTCGCCCACCCAAACCAGCAGCGCCTGAAGATCCTTGAGATCAAGCAACGGCATGCCCTGCTCATCGGCCACGCGAAACGCGATGTTCATGATGCCCTCTTGGGCCTCGGTCAGCTCCATCAGGCGGCTCAGCAGGAGCGGCCCCATCTCGGCGACGGTGGTGCGCACGGGGTGGCCTGCCTTGCCGAAAAGGTCCCAGAAGGTGACGGGAAACGCCTCGTATGTGTAGTCCTCAAATCCGATCTTTTCCGCGCGCGAGGTGAACGCACCGTGCAGCTTGAAATCGGCGCTTCCGGGGGCTGCGAGGCCCGAGAGGTCCCCCTTCACATCGGACAAAAACACCGGCACGCCTGCGGCGGAGAACCCTTCGGCGAGGATTTGGAGCGTCACCGTCTTGCCCGTTCCCGTGGCCCCGGCAATCAGGCCATGACGGTTCGCGTATTTCAACAAGAGGCCCTGTGTCTCGTTATAATCCGCGCCGCCACCACCGATAAAAATATGTGATCCCAATGCCCTGCCCCCGGCCCTGCAAAATACATGCCCATTTAGCATACAAACTTAACCATTTGGCGCCAGTATAAACCTCGTTCCGGCCCTTCATGCCCTCTTACGGCTGGAATAATGTCCACCCTGTCAGACTGGCCGCGCCTTCGGGTGCGGCCTTTTTTCTCGGGCCCTTTCTTGGATCTTTTTAGGCTTTTCTTTCGGTCCCAAACGGCATGATTTTGGCTGTTGACGGCGAATCCGTTCTGACCTAGCCTCTCGATCAAACGATAAGTCGGCCAAGTCCGGCAGGGAGACGACGAAAAAGGGGCCTCAATTTAAGGTCCCTTTTTCTATGAAGCCCTGATCGCTAAGACCTTACGGATAGTTGAGAGTTTCACCCGGCCCGGCCCTGCGGATTTCCGCCTTGCGCCGCTGCCTTGCTTAGGATTTTATCCTGACACGTGTCGCGCGCCATGTTAGAGCGCTGCTTGATTTCAAATACACTGGATGGGGACAAAATGCCCAAATCACTTTCCATACTCTCTTTTGCCGCCGCTTTGGCGCTTGGCTCAGCCGCGCTGGCGCAGGAGGCCACAACAGAGGGTGCTGAAGGCACTGCCCCTGCCGCAGAGGCCGCCCCCGAGGGAGACACCTCCGCGTTTGCCACAGGCACCGAAGTTACCGAGGCCGCGAGTCCGAGCTACATCAAAGAGACCTTTGGTGATTGGAGCCTGCGATGCTTCCGGATGCCTGAGGGGCAGGAAGATGCGTGCCAGCTCTACCAATTGCTGCGCGAAGAGGCGGGTAACCCGATTGCTGAATTCAGCCTCTTTCGGATCGCGGAAGGCGGGCCGGCGGTTGCTGGCGCGTCTGTGATCGTGCCTTTGGTCACGCTGCTCCCTGCCGAGCTGAAAATCGCGATCGATGGTGGCACTGCGAAAAGCTATCCCTACCGGGTTTGCACTGAAGTGGGTTGTATCGCGCAGCTTGGCCTGACCGATGCGGATGTTGAAGCGTTCAAGCAAGGGGCCAATGCAACAATCACGCTCGTGCCCGCCCAAGCGCCCGACCAGCAGGTCAATATCAACGTCTCGCTCAGCGGGTTCACCGCAGGGTTTGAAGCAGTCTCGACCTTCGCAGAGTAAGTTCCCAAGAATGAATTTTCAGCGCGGCCCCCCTAATAACGGGCCGCGTTTTGCGTTTCAGAGCGTATCGGTTTCAATTTAATTCGGTTAAATACAAAGCGCTTTAGATGAAGCGGCGCAAGGCCAGAACAGCGTTCAACCCGCCAAAGGCAAACGCGTTCGATAGTGCCACATCCACCTTTGCCTCGCGGGCCACATTAGGCACGACGTCGAGCGCGCATTCCGGGTCTGGTTCCTCATAGCTGATGGTCGGCGCGACGATCCCGTCGCGCAGCGCCATGATACAGGCCAAAAGCTCAACCGCCCCTGTGGCGCCGATCAGATGCCCGTGCATGGATTTGGTCGAGGAGATCATCAGGTTATTCGCGTGCGCCCCGAACACATCGGCCACAGCTGCACATTCGGTTTTGTCATTGGCCGCCGTCCCAGTGCCGTGAGCGTTGATATATCCCACATCCTCGGGGTTCACCCGCGCGTCCTGCATGGCTCCAGCGATGGCGCGTGCTGCCCCTTGTTTGGAGGGCATCACAATGTCAGCGGCATCCGAGGACATCGCGTGGCCAATCACCTCGGCTATGATCTCGGCCCCACGAGCGCGGGCGTGGGCGTACTCCTCAAAGACGAAGATCCCAGCCCCCTCGCCCTGCACCATTCCGTTGCGATTGGCCGAGAAGGGTCGACACGCATCGCGTGACATAACACGCAAGCCCTCCCACGCCTTCACCCCGCCAAAGCACAGCATGGATTCCGACCCCCCCGTGACCATCACCGGGGCAAGCCCGCCATGGACCATCTGAAACGCCTGCGCCATCGCGTGATTGGACGAGGCGCAAGCAGTGGAGACGGTGAAGCTTGGCCCTTTGAGGTTGAATTCCATCGACACATGGCTCGCGGCGGCGTTGTTCATAAGCTTGGGCACGACGAAAGGATGCACACGGTTCTTGCCCTCCTCATAAACGGAGCGGTAGTTTTCATCGAGCGTGGTCATGCCCCCGCCTGAATTGCCCAAGATAACGCCCGCGCGCGCGGCCAACTCACCAGAGAATTCCAGCCCTGACTGGCCAATCGCCTCGCGTGCGGCAATCAACGTGAATTGGGTGAACCGATCATAAAGCGATAGCTGCTGGCGGTTGAACGCGGCCTCGGCGTCATAGCCTTTTACCTGGCCGCCGATGCGGATCGAGAGACGCTCCACATCATGAAACTCCAGCGGGCCGATGCCGCAGCGCCCTTCGCGCATCGCCTCAAGCGTGCTCGGCACATCCCGACCCAGCGCATTGATCGTGCCCGCGCCGGTGATAACGACGCGCTTCACGACTGCTCTTTGATCAGACGCTGGATACCATCCATGATGCTGCGCACCGATGTGATATCGAAATCACTCTCGCTCGGCTCATTGGCGTTGAAGGGAACATTGATATCAAACGCCTCTTCGATGGCAAAGATCGCCTCCACCAACCCTAGACTGTCGATGCCCAGGTCCTCAAGGCTACTGTCAAGCGTCACGTCCGACGGCTCCAGCATGGCCTGATCGGCAATGATGGAAATCACGCGCTGTTCGATATCCATGGCGACCCCCTTTGGTGCGTTGAGGCTGATTTAGTCACTCGCACTCTGGTTGAAAACCGCTTTCTTGAGGCGGTCCACCTCTTTGTAGAGGCGACTGAGGCGGCGCATACCCTTATACATTTCCACATGAGCATCCATTTTCATCGCAGGATAGCCCAGCATGACACGGCCCGCCGGGATATTGCTGAGTACTTTGGTGCCGCCGCCACAGATCACATTATCCCCAATAAAGAGGTTGTCACCGACGCCCACCTGACCACCCAGCACCACGTTGCTGCCAATACGGCTGGAGCCTGCGACGCCGACCAAACCGCACAGAAGCGTATCGGTGCCCACGACCACATTATGCGCGACCATCACCAATGTATCGATCTTCGTGCGATCCCCGATGATCGTGTCACGAATCGTGCCGCGATCAATCGCGGCATTGGCGCCGATCTCCACATCATCGCCGATCCGCACAGAACCCAGCGAATGGATGCGTGCATAGCTTTGCGCCGCAGCATCCCCCTGATCCCCGAGGCTTGCGCGGGCATGCTCCACCTGCGACGGCTCGGGTGTCACGAAGCTGAACCCGTCGCCGCCCAGAACCGCGCCGGGATTGATGATTACGCGCGCACCGATCTTCACACGGGCCGCGATCCGCACGCCTTCGCGGATAAGACAGTCCTCAGCGATCCGCGCATCCGCACCGATGCTGACCTGCGGTCCGATGCGGCAGCCCGCGCCGATCTCGGCACCTGCCCCAATCACGCTGAGCGGGCCGATATGGACGCCCGCCGCGAGTTTGGCCTCGGGGTGAATAACCGCCGTGGGGTGAACACCATCGCCCCAGCCCTCGCCGATATCCATCATCGCGGTGAGATGGGACATCGCATAGCGCGGGCGCGGCGCGATGATCGCCGCCTCCAGCCCGAGCGCCTGCCAATCCGCCCCCTCCCAAAGCATCGCCGCACGTGCAGCGCCCTGCCCCAGCGCTTCCGCATAGGCGGGCTTGGTAGCCAGTGCGAGATCTGTGGCGCTTGCATCCTGAGGTTCGGCCAGAGCCGTTATCTCAATATCTAAAGCGCCCAGAGCTTTCGCCCCGAGCGCCTCGGCAATCTGCTTTACTGTATAGGCCATCTGATCACCCCCGCGTTACGGGGGATATTTAGCCCTGTTGCGCGGTCAGCGAAACCCCTGCTTCGCGCAACGCATCCCAGATACGGCCATCGCGGCCATAGATATCGGGGCGATATTGCGTGTGACCCTTGGCCGAGGTGAAGGCCGTGCGATACATGATATGCACCGGCACCTTCTTATCGAGATCCACGCGGGTCTGGCGTTTGCTGTCCAGAATGGTGTGGAAGAAGGTCTTTGGGTCCACCTCTTGCTTGGCAAGAAGGGCGTAGGCAAATTCAAACGGGTCGGCCAGACGGATGCAGCCATGGCTATAGGCGCGCACCTCGCGGCTGAAGAGGTTTTTGGCAGGCGTGTCATGCAGATAGATGTTGTAGCGGTTAGGGAACATGAACTTCACCAGACCCAGCGCATTGCTGTTCGACGGCGGCTGCTTGAGGTTGAAGGGGAAGGTCCGCGCGGTGTAGGCGCTGAAATTGACATTGGCCCGGCTCACCTGCTGTCCACGTGCATTATAGAGCTTGAGATGGCTCACCGCGTTGCGGTTGCGCTGCATCTGCGGAAGGTATTCGCCCACGGCGATGGAGCGCGGCACGTTCCAAACCGGGTTGATCTCCATGTAATCCATCTCGTCCGAGAATTCCGGGCTACGGCGTTTGTCCGTGTTCTTGCCAACAACGGCGCGGGTCTCGAACGTGACCTGACCATCATCGTAGATGCGGGTAGAGAAATCGGCGAGGTTCACTTTGATGTGGCGCTTGCCGAGGGGCATGTTCATCCACCGCTCACGCTCCATCGCAACCATGATCATCGCCAGACGGTCCTCAGGTCCTTTGTTGATTTCCGTGATCGTCGACGCGCCCGCCGTGCCATCGGCGACAAGCCCGTGGGCAGCCTGGAACTCTTGCACGGCCTGTTGCAACGGCGTGTCATAGACATTGGTGGCGCTGCGCTTGAGATATCCCATCGCCGTCAGGCGGTTGCGCAGAGCGACGACCGCAGCCCCGGTCGCCCCCGGTGCAAGCGTCGTGGCAGGCACTGTGCCCCCCCATCCGCCCGCGCTCATCTGAAGTTCAAGGCGGGTCTTTTCCTTCATCAGCCGCGCATATTCGGCTGATTTAGGTGGCAGGGCGCGGAAAAAGCCGCGCGGGTCGCTTTTGGCGAAGTTAACCAGATAAGAGGTCGGCTCACGCAGGGGCACGTCACGCACCAGATCCTTGTCGATCTTCGAAGGGGTCAGCATCCCGGTCTGCATGTCGCGCGCGAGGCGCAGGAAGGTGCGCGACATCGCCACCTCCACCTTGCCCAGATCCCGCGGCGTCCGGGCCGCTTTCATCTGCGCCATCAGCGCCTCGGCGCCGTATCGCTCTATCGGGAGGCCATGGGCGGTGGAGTTGTTGATCGCTTGCATCAAGGCCTGACGGCGCTTGCGATCCTCATCCGAAGCAGAGGTCCAGATACCCTGATAATTGTTGGCGCGATAAAACTCGGACAGGACGTCGTCACGGGAGGCTGCTTCGGCCACGGCCTGTTTGAAGGCTGTCACCTCGGCGCGCGCATCCTGCGGTGCGGCAAAAACCATGATGAGCGCCATCAGTATGGGCGCAACGGCAACCATGACAAAACGTAGACTCTTGAACGAAGGTGCCGGATGCATTGCGTCCCCCTTGCAGCAAATTGGATATACGGCTCCCGAAGGCCGTAGAGTTCACGATGCTAAACTGCGGATTTATGTCCAATCACATTGCGGTAATTCACCCATTTTGCGTTTGATTGCGGCCATTTCGCAGCACCACACAGCACCAGATTGTGGATTCAGCCACGCTCGCAATAAATTGCGCGGGTTTTCGCCGAAAGGCCTTGCCGAGACAAAAAAGACCTAAACACAGACTTGGTTAGCGATTCTTTATGTGTCATAAGGCAGACTGCATCTGGGGATGACATGAAAAGCACCGTAAATTGCGGGCATAAATAGTGACGGACAGGCGCAGAGTGATATGATGGATTCAAAGAACGGCGTGACGCGACGCACCCTATTGCGCGCTTTCGCGGCAACGGCTCTTGTAGCCGCCCCTACTTACTCCAATGCAACAGGCTTTCTGCGCGGCGCAGGCGACATTCGCCGCCTCAAAATGGTCTCCACCCGCACAGGTGAGAAGATCGACACGATCTACTGGATCGAAGGCGAGTATATTAAAGACGCCGTTAACGAAATTTCCGTCTTCATGCGCGACTGGCGCAGCGATTCCGTCAAGAACATGGATACACGCGCAATTGATATCTGGGCCGCGTCGCACCGCATGCTCGATACGAGCGAGCCTTATACACTTCTCTCCGGGTTTCGCAGTGCGCAGACCAATGCGATGCTGCGCTCACGCTCGCGCGGTGTTGCCAAGAATTCCCTTCACATCAAAGGTCAGGCGGCCGATCTTCGGCTGAAGTCGCGCTCGGTCAACCAGATGGGTAAAGCGGCCGCTGCCTGCAATGCAGGCGGTGTGGGCAAATACTCCCGCTCCAACTTCGTGCATATGGATTGCGGCGTTGTCCGCGTCTGGGGCGGCTAACCAAGCCAGCTTGTTGAGCTAATCCACAAAAAAACCCGCGAAGCTAAGCTTGGCGGGTTTTTTGCTGTGGTGTTTGTAGAATACGCCAGCGGGTGGCTCAGCCAAGCTTGGCCTGCCGCGCGGTCCGCAGGCGGGCAAAATCATCGCCCGCATGATAAGACGACCGTGTGAGCGGCGTGGCAGACACCATCAAGAAGCCTTTGCCATAAGCTGCCTTCTCATAGGCTGCGAATTCCTCAGGAGTGACGAAGCGATCAAGCGCATGATGCTTGGGCGTGGGTTGCAGGTATTGCCCGATGGTTAGAAAATCGATCCCCGCCGCGCGCATGTCGTCCATCACCTGATGCACCGCTTGGCGATCCTCGCCAAGGCCAACCATGATACCGGATTTGGTGAACATCATCGGGTCGATTTCCTTCACGCGCTGCAAAAGACGCAAGGAATGGAAATAGCGCGCGCCCGGACGGACCTCGGGATAGAGGCCCGGCACCGTCTCAAGGTTGTGGTTGAACACATCGGGGCGTGCGGCCACGACCGTCTCGACCACAGCCGGATCGCAATGCAGGAAATCCGGCGTCAGAATCTCGATCGTGGTCTTCGGGCTACGGTGGCGGATGGCGCGGATGGTCTGGGCGAAGTGATCCGCGCCACCATCTTTGATATCGTCGCGGTCCACCGAGGTGACTACCACATGGTTCAGCCCCAGTTTCTGCACAGCATCAGCAACGCGGCCCGGCTCAAACGCATCAAGCCCCTCGGGTGGCTTGCCTGTCGCGATGTTGCAAAACGAACAGGCCCGCGTGCAAACATCGCCCATAATCATCATGGTGGCGTGACCTTGGCTCCAGCATTCGCCCACATTGGGGCAGCCCGCCTCTTCGCACACCGTGACCAGCTTGTTTTCACGCATGATCCGGCTGGTATCTTCATAGCCTTTACCACCGGGCGCTTTGACGCGAATCCAGGCGGGTTTCTTGGGTTGAGCATTGTCCGGACGGCGCGCCTTTTCAGGGTGGCGCTGCTCTGGGATCTTGAGGTCTCGCACGAATTATTCCCCGCGAATGGTTTGGTAACTCTTTGTAACGATAAGCATAGGCGGGGAAAAGTGCCAGTGTTGCAAGTCTGCTATGTGGTCTTGCGTTGCGTTATGAGTGCTCCCGCCCGGGCGGTTTCGGCCGCTCAGTTGTGTTGCCCTCTGGGCGATGAGTGTCAGTGTCCGGCCCGCCGCCCTACCCGGCGGCGGGTCGCGATTTATCGGTGTCGCGTTGCCTGAACGCATCACCGTTCCGCATCTCGCCTACCAAAGCGCCCCCGACACGGGCCAAAACACGCCCCAGATCCGTGAACCACCCGGCCTCCGGCGTGGCGGCCCGGCGCACGAGCACAATTTGGCGGCTTGGCTCCGGGCTTGCAAACCGCGCAAGCTGCATATCCGGCGCACCGCGGGTCTCCGTGCGCGCGGCAAGCTCCGGCATCAAGGTCAGGCCAAATCCCGCAGCGACCAAACGCGTGAGTGTCGCAAGAGACGAGGCGCCCATATCAATCTGCGCGTGCCCCCTGCCCCGACCGCACAGATCAAGCGCCTGATCGGTTAGACAATGCCCATCCTCCAAAAGCAAAAGCTGCGCCCCGCCCAGCCCATCCGGGCGCAACGCCTCAACGCTCGCGCCCAATGCGGCCAGCCGGGCCGTGCTGCCCGCGAGCAAAAACCGGTCTTCAAAAAGCGGCACAGCGCGCAGCCCCTCATCCTCCACCGGCAGCGCCATCACCGCCGCATCAAGGCTACCCTCGGCAAGACCCGCGACCAAGCGGTCGGTTTTGCCCTCCTGCACATGCACATCCATGTTGATGTCAAAACTGCGCAGCGCCTCCAGCGTGCCGGGCAGGATATAGGGCGCAATCGTGGGAATGATCCCGAGGCGCAGACGGCCCGCGCGCCCACCTTGCCAGCGGGCAGTTTCCTCAAGGCTGCGCATCTCGGCGTCGATCCGTTCTGCATGGTCAAGGATGAGGCGGCCAAAGGGGGTGAGAATCACATCACGGCTGCGCCGTTCCACTAATGCCTGCCCAAGCTGCGCCTCCATCTCGCGGATTTGCACCGAAAGTGCAGGTTGTGAGATATTCACCGTCGCGGCGGCGCGGCCAAAATGGCGTTGGGCCGCAAGGGCGCGGAAATAGCGGAGTTGTCGCAGAGTGATGTTCATAATCCAAGGTTATTGCATTACAAAGAAACTGCAATTGGATTTTATCGCGCTAGAGGCGGATAGTGTGTCTTAGAACGGTTCCAAAGGCGTGGTTGCGCCTTTATGATACCGCCAACATATATACCCAAAAACACCCTGAGGAGGAAAAGATGGACGGCAACATCAAATGCCCATTCACCGGCAAGCGCCAACAAAACAACCGTGACTGGTGGCCGGAGCAGCTGAACTTAAAGGTTCTGTCGCAACATTCTTCCAAGGTCGATCCAATGGGAGAGGACTTCGATTACGCCGTGGCGTTCAAATCCCTCGATCTGGATGCGGTGAAGGCCGATATCTTTGCGCTTATGAAAGACAGCCAAGACTGGTGGCCCGCCGATTATGGCCATTACGGGCCTCTCTTCATCCGCATGGCATGGCACAGTGCCGGCACCTACCGCACCGGCGATGGGCGCGGCGGCGCGGGCACGGGCAATCAGCGGTTCGCGCCGCTGAACTCCTGGCCGGATAATGGCAATCTCGACAAGGCGCGCCGCCTCCTGTGGCCGATCAAGCAGAAATACGGCAATGCGCTGAGCTGGGCGGACCTCATGATCCTCGCGGGCAATTGCGCGATTGAGGATATGGGCGGGCCGGTCTTTGGCTTTGGCGGCGGTCGTGCCGACATCTATGAGCCCGAGGAAGACATCTATTGGGGCACCGAGAGCGAGTGGCTGGCCACGTCAGACACTCCCGGCAGCCGTTATACCGGCGAGCGTGATCTGGAAAACCCGTTGGCCGCTGTGCAGATGGGCCTGATCTATGTGAACCCCGAGGGGCCGGACGGAAACCCGGACCCCGCCCTGTCGGGCCATGATATCCGTGAGACGTTCACGCGGATGGGTGTGAATGACGAAGAAACCGTGGCTTTGGTCGCGGGCGGCCACACATTCGGCAAGGCGCATGGCGCGGGCGACGCGGCCCATGTGGGCGTGGAGCCTGAGGGCGGCGCGATCGAGGCGATGGGCCTTGGCTGGAAGAACTCATGGGAATCGGGCAAGGGCCTGCATGCCATCACCAGCGGCATTGAGGGCGCATGGAAGCCAAAGCCCACCACATGGGATATGGGCTATTTCGACGTGCTCTTCGGCTACGACTGGGAGTTGACCAAGAGCCCGGCGGGCGCGCAGCAATGGACGCCCAAGGATTGCAAGCCCGAGCACATGGTGCAGGACGCGCATGACCCGAACGTCACACACCCGCCGATGATGACCACCGCCGATCTGGCAATGCGGTTTGATCCAGCCTATGAGGCGATCTCGCGGCGGTTCCACGCGGACCCTGCCCTGTTCGCCGATGCGTTCAGCCGCGCTTGGTTCAAGCTCTGCCACCGCGATATGGGGCCGAAGGCGCGCTATCTAGGCAAGGATGTGCCCGCCGAGGATCTGATCTGGCAGGATCCTATTCCCGCCGTGGATCATCCTTTGGTGGATGCCAAGGATATTGCGCAGCTCAAATCCGATATCATGGCAACGGGCCTCAGCGTATCCGAGCTTGTGGCGACGGCATGGGCGTCGGCGTCGACATTCCGTGGGTCGGACAACCGGGGCGGTGCCAATGGTGCGCGCATCCGTCTCGCGCCACAAAAGAACTGGGAAGCGAATGACCCCAAGCAGCTGGCCAAGGTTTTGGCCGCACTTGAGGGTGTTCAAGCCACGTTCAATGGCGCGCAGAGCGGCGGCAAAAAAGTCTCGCTCGCCGATCTGATCGTTCTGGGCGGCACGGCGGCGGTTGAGGCCGCGGCGAAGGCGGCGGGCCATCCTGTTAATGTGCCCTTCACCCCCGGCCGGATGGACGCGCGCGCCGAGGATACGGATGTCGAAAGCTTCGCGGTTCTGGAGCCTGTCGCGGATGGGTTCCGCAACTATGTGCAGACCGCGTTTTCCGTCCCTGCGGAAAAGCTGATGGTGGACCGTGCGCAGCTTCTGGGGCTGACAGCGCCACAGATGACCGCTCTGGTCGGTGGCCTTCGGGTTCTGGGCGCGAATACTGCCGGGTCCACGCATGGTGTTTTGACGAAACGTGTCGGCACGCTGAGCAATGATTTCTTCACCAACCTTCTGAGCATGGATGTGGCATGGACCTCCGTATCGCCAAACGAGGATCTCTTTGAGGCACGTGACGTGACCTCGGGCGATCTGCGCTGGACCGGCACGCGGGCCGATCTGGTGTTTGGCTCGCACTCGCAATTGCGGGCAATCTCGGAGGTTTATGGCCAAGATGACGGCGAGGCGCGCTTTGTGGGCGATTTCATCAAGGCCTGGGTACAGGTGATGGACGCGGACCGTTTCGATCTGCACTAAGCCATCCGCCGCTAAAACGAGAGCGCCCCGGAAGATATCCGGGGCGCTTTTCATTTGAGTATTTGGACTAAAGCGTTTCGCCTTAAACTTGAGGCACTCAATTGAGGCGAAACGCTTTAAGAAGAAGACGGGGCTCAGCCCATCATGCCGCCTGCTTCACCCAGCTCCATATAATGTCGCTTGAGCCGTTGGAGCGCTATGCGCAGCACGATTTTGCCGGAGCGCGCGGACCAGCCCATGCGTTGTTCCGCGCGCTCCAGCCCCTCCAGATGACAACAGCAGCGCAAGGCGATGTCGCCCAAACCCGGGCCCAGATCGGCGAGTGCGCCTTCGACGCGTTGGCGCGCCGCTTCGGCCCCGCGGGCGGGTGCGCGCGATTTGGGCGCGCTGCGGTCTGAGGTGGTCAGAAAACGGTCCCAGTCTTGGGTGACGCGCGGGCCCATATGCGACAGCTCAAAGTCTTCGCGCAGACGTTCACCCGCGCGCACCAGATCATCGGTGATAAAGCGCGTGCCATCGCGGCCCTTGCGGCGAGCCAGCGCGATAAGGGGCGAGTCGGCCATGCCATAGCGCATCTGGCGGCCCGTCTCAGGGCTCGCATCATCCGCATCCTGCCATGTCTCGGGTCCGTCAAACCCGGTCTGCGCCTCGGCAAAGCCGGAAGCACGGTTCTCCGCCTCGGCCAGCATACGCGACAGGGCGCTGCGCCCCGCCTTGGTGATCCGGTAGCGTGAAATGCGGCCCGGTGCATCGCAGGTGATCCAACCCTTGAGGGCCATCGCCTCGGCCACAGCGCGGTCCACCACCGCGGTGCGCGTAGGCTCGGCTGCCGCGCCGTCACGCACCACAACGGCCTTGTCCATCTGCGCGGCAACGGCCAGAACCGCCCCCGTCTCGCATAACCGGCGCAGAATGCGCTGCCCATCGGCTTTTAGCCGGGCCTCGGTGACATGTGCGATATCGGTCTCGGGTACAGTTGTGGTCATGGTGTTCTCCTTGGATGGAGAACCGGCAGGTATGTTCAGCTTCGCCGCGCGGGACGTGGCAAGATTACGCAAGGCCTCATCGACAAGAGTATCGTCGCGGCGTTCCTCAAAGGTGCGGATACGGCGCAGCACTGTCGAGGCATGAGTGCCCGATTGGCGGGCAAGCTCACGAATTGAGGAGCCACGCTCGGTGTGCATCAGATAGAGCCGGGCCGCATCAGGAACCCAGGCCGGAACGCTCAGCGCGTCCATGTTATGGCGACCTTGATTGCCCATCCGCCATCCTCTTTCTTCCCATCGACGGATCTGCGCCCCAACGCTACGTAATCCAACGCGTTATCCACAGATTTATACACGCGCCGACACAACCTATGAGTGAACACGTTACCGGTTCGTTAATTGTTTCCGTGTTGTCAATCTTTGTTTCCAAAACGTAAACAATTGGAGAAGGTGCCGCGCGCTGCATCCCTGCTTTGCGCAACACCCTCCTGAGCTGTGCTTGAAGTCATGCACTCAGAAAACAGGAGACAAATATGCAAGAGACATTGAACAGTTTGAACGGCCTGCGCCGCCCACGCCTATTGATCCGCGCCGCGCGGATTGGGGCGTCGCATTACAATCGCGACATGTGTTTACGGGGGCATTTTGGCTATGGGGCATTGCCGCGCAGCACACAGGCCCTGTCACGACTGGTAGATATGGAGGCGGCGCTGGAAGACCAGCGCCGCATCAAAGGGGCGGGATACTCGGTATCACGCCATGTGAATGTGCTCATCGCGATGATGGGCGAGGCGCGCATCCTGCGCGCGGCCCTCGCCGCCTGAGCGCACCCTTCAAACGAAAGCGTCGGGCATGGAGGCCTTTTTGTTGGCGATATAGGCCTCCAGCGCCTCGGCGATGGCCGGGTCAAGCGCCGGTTGCTGGTAGGTGTCCAGCATCCGGTGCATCCGCCGGTTGGCAAGGGTCATCGTGTCGCGCGCGCCCTCGTCCTCCCATGTCTCGAAGGGTTTGTAATCGAGCAGGTCTGAGCGCCAGAAGGCAGATTTGAAATTCGCCTGCGTATGCTCGCACCCAAGGTAATGCCCACCGGGGCCAACCTCGCGAATGGCCTCCATCGCCTGTGCGTTTTCATCATGGCTGATGCCGCGCGCCAGATGATGCAATACGCCCAGCTGATCCGCATCCATCACAAATTTCTCGAAGCTGGAGACAAGGCCACCTTCAAGCCAGCCGCAGGAATGGAGCATGAAGTTCACGCCCCCCAAGAGCACCGCGTTATGGGTGTGAGCCGTCTCATACGCCGCCTGCGCATCGGGGAGTTTCGATCCGCAAAGCCCGCCACCCGAGCGATAGGGAAGCCCCATCCGGCGGGCAAGCTGCCCCGCGCCGTAGAGGATATGGCTGGCCTCGGGTGTGCCAAAGGTGGGGGCACCGGAGTTCATGTCAATCGAGGTCACAAACGCGCCGAAAATCACAGGCGCGCCGGGGCGAATGAGCTGGCTATAGGCCACGCCCGCCAGAACCTCGGCCAGCACTTGGGTCAATGTCCCGGTGACCGATACGGGCGCCATGGCCCCGCCCACGATAAAGGGCGAGATGATGCAAGCCTGACCCGCCTCGGCATAGACCTCAAGCGCGCCCATCATCACATCATCAAAGGTGAGCGGCGAGTTAATGTTGATGAGCGAAGTCATCACCGCGTTGTTTTGCACAAACTCCTTGCCGAAAAGGATATCGCACATCTCGACGCTATCCTGTGCGCGGCTTGGCTCGGTGACCGATCCCATGAAGGGCTTGTCCGAGAGGGTCATATGGGCGTGCAGCATATCAAGATGGCGCTTGTTCACAGCCACGTCTGTCGGCTCGCAGACCGTGCCGCCCGAATGGTGCAGCCATTTGGACATATAGCCCAGCTTCACGAATTTGCGGAAATCCTCCATCGTGGCATAGCGTCGCCCACCTTCCATATCGCGCACGAAGGGCGGCCCGTAGACGGGCGCACAAACGAGCGTCTTGCCGCCAATCTCGACATTGCGCTCAGGGTTGCGGGCGTGTTGGATATAGCTGGAGGGCGCGGTTTTGCACAGCTGCCGGGCAAGGCCCTTGGGGATGCGCACCCGTTCGCCATCTATCTCAGCGCCTGCCTGACGCCACCGCTCAAGAGCGGCGGGGTTGTTCACGAAATTCACGCCAATCTCTTCGAGCACGATCTCGGCGTTGGCCTCGATGATCTCAAGCGCCTCTTCGGTCAGCACCTCGAAATTGGGGATGTTGCGCTCGATATATTTGGCGGTCTCGACGCTGACGGCGGTGCGCTCGGCACGGCGGGCAGCACCTCCGCCCCCTCTGGCGCGGCGCGGTGCGATTGTTTCGGCCATGATGATACCCTCGGAGTTGGCGCGTGCCCCAATCGGCCGCGGATGACGCAGTTTTATCGCACTCGCGGGGCGCACCATTGAAGATTTGCGCCGTTTGAGGCGCTCCAGCGACATCCACGCATTTCTGCGCACATTGACGTGGCGTTTACCCATGCCCGCTAGCCTGTGAACCAACGTTTTGACGAAGCTAGAGAAGATGTGCCATGGCACGCGTTGCAGATTATGAGTTTACGGGCCGTAATGGCTCAACCGCCGTGACCGATAGCGGCGACGGCGCGCATAACGGCACTATGCAGGGCGATGCGCGACTTGATGGCAATGGCAATGCCACGTTCGACGGGAGTGGCTATTACGCGGTGATCGCGGCGGATGACAGTTTTGCCTTTTCCGAAGGCACCGTGATCATCGAGTTTACCCAAGACACGGCCTCACAGAGCAACACTCCGTGGGGCAGCAATGCTGCGCAAACCCTCTTTTCCGTGGATGGGACAAAGACACTGGGCGGCGATCACATGACCATTTTCATCCGCTCTGACGGGACTGTCGGCGTCAGGCATCAGTCGGAGAATGGTGAAACCAATTTGGCCGGAGGGCAGATCATATTGGGCCAACCCATGAACCTCGGATACTCATGGGGGCCGCAGGGGAGTACACTTGTCCTTAACGGGACAACTATTGCAAGATCATCCACGCCCCGAGAGCTTGCCGGTGGGGATCACCCGATTATCATCGGTGAGTCGCAAGCCCAATCGATCCCCGGCACGGCTGATAATCCCCGTGGGTTTTTCGACGGCACAATCTCACGGGTGCAAATCCATGATCGCGCCCTTTGCACGGACACGCCCGTACCGTGCTTTGCCGCCGGAACGATGATCGCCGTGCCAGGCGGCGAGAGGGCGATTGAGTGCTTGCGACCCGGCGATCTGGTGCTCATGGCAGACCATGGCCCGCAACCGCTGGTGGATGCGACCCACACAACCTGCAGCGCCGCCGATCTGGCCGCAAAGCCCGGCCTGCGCCCCATTCGCATCGCGCCCGGCGTATGTAACAACAAGCGCGCGCTGATCGTCTCGCGGCAACATGCGATCTGGATGGCTCGGGAGGATGTGTTGATCCGCGCCATTCACCTTGCAAGATATGCAGGCGGCGGGGTGCGGATCATGAACGGGTGCCGCAAGATCGACTATCACCACCTGCTGTTTGAGCGTCACCAGATCATCTTTGCCAATGGCGTGGCCGCCGAGAGCCTGCTGCCGGAATGGGTGTCTCATACCGGGAGCGCCTCCACCCATGCTACGCCCGTTCGCCCCATTTTGAGCAGCAGAGCCGCGCGCGGGTTGCTCACTCTAGGGGCGCAAAACCGCAAGGCAGGGCCAGCCCTGCCAATAAGTAAACTTGCAACCGCCGCAGGACCCACCTAATCAGGCCGCATGACAGAGATATCCCATGACCGCCTTCTCATCATAGACTTTGGTAGCCAGGTAACGCAGCTGATCGCGCGCCGCCTGCGGGAGCTGAACGTCTATTGCGAAATCCACCCCTACCAGAATGTAACCGAAGCGTTTCTCGCGGAGTTCGCGCCGCGCGCCGTGATCTTGTCGGGTGGCCCCGCCAGCGTGCTGGACGCAGGCTCTCCGCGACCGCCCGCGCGCGTGTTCGAGATGGGCGTGCCTGTGCTTGGCATTTGTTATGGCCAGCAGGTGATGATGCATATGCTGGGCGGCAACGTCGAGCGCGGCGACGGCACTGCCGAGTTTGGCCGCGCCTATGTCGTGCCCGGCCCCGAGCGGATTGAGATGCTGAATGGCTGGTTCGAGGGGGAGCGCGAGCAGGTCTGGATGAGCCACGGCGACCATGTCAACGCGATTGCGCCAGGGTTTGAGGTCTATGCGACCTCGCCGGGCGCGCCGTTCGCGATCACAGGCGATGTGGCACGTGGGTTTTATGCCGTGCAGTTCCACCCGGAGGTGCATCACACCCCCAATGGCGCGGCGCTTTATGCAAATTTTGTGCGCATGGCAGGCTTCAAAGGCGATTGGACCATGGCCGCTTACCGCGAGGAAGCGGTGCAGAAAATCCGCGACCAAGTGGGCGACAAACAGGTGATTTGCGGGCTTTCGGGCGGGGTCGACAGCTCGGTCGCCGCCGTGCTCATCCATGAGGCGATTGGTGATCAGCTGACTTGTGTGTTTGTCGATCATGGGTTGCTCAGGCAGGGCGAGGCCGACGAGGTCCTCACCATGTTCCGCGATAACTACAACATCCCGCTCATTCACGCGGATGAGGCGGAGCTTTTCCTTGGCGAGTTGGACGGCCAAAGCGATCCGGAGACCAAGCGCAAGATCATCGGGCGGCTCTTTATTGATGTGTTCCAGAAACACGCCAACGCCATCGAGGGCGCGGAATTTCTGGCCCAAGGCACGCTTTATCCCGATGTGATCGAATCGGTATCCTTCTCCGGCGGGCCGTCGGTCACGATCAAATCGCATCATAATGTGGGCGGGCTGCCCGAGAAGATGGGCCTGAAACTGGTTGAGCCGCTGCGCGAGCTTTTCAAGGACGAGGTGCGCGCTTTGGGCCGTGAGCTTGGCCTGCCTCAGAGCTTCATCGGGCGGCACCCTTTCCCCGGCCCCGGCCTCGCCATTCGCTGCCCCGGCGAGATCACTCGCGAGAAGCTTGAGATCCTGCGCAAGGCGGACGCGGTCTATATCGACCAGATCCGCAAACATGGGCTCTACGATGACATCTGGCAGGCCTTTGTCGCGATCCTGCCCGTGCGCACCGTGGGTGTGATGGGCGACGGGCGCACCTATGATTTTGCCTGCGCGCTGCGCGCTGTCACCTCCGTCGACGGCATGACGGCCGATTACTACCCGTTCAGCCATGAGTTTCTGGGCGAGACGGCCACGCGGATCATCAACGAGGTGCGCGGCATCAATCGCGTGACATATGACATCACGTCGAAGCCTCCGGGCACGATTGAATGGGAATGATCCGCCTTCCTTAGCGGGCAGCGACCTTGAGAAATTCGATCAGCGCGCGGCGGTCTTCTGCGCTTGGTACGCGCTGTTCTGGCATACGGCTGCCGGGGGTGTAGGCATCGGGGCCAAATTCGAAAAGCTCCGAGATGGTTTGCGCGGTCCACACAATATCGAGGCCTTTGAGCGCTTCGGAATACTGATAGCCCTCTGCGGTGGCGATGGGGCGCCCGAATATGCCGTGCAAGGTCGGCCCTGCCCGCGCGCCATCATCCGCGGTCAGGGTGTGGCACACGGCACAGGCGCGAAAGACCTCGGCCCCACGCGGATTGGTCAGCGTGGGATCGGGCGCGCCGCCACCCTCGCCCAACGGCTCACCGGCCAGTGTCCAGCGCCGGATCAACCCGTCATTGCCGCCCGTCAGAACCTCACCCCCCGTTATGGCCAGCGCCCAGATCGGGCCTTGGCCCGTCTTGAGAGTCGCCGTCACCTCCAGCGTGTCGCGATCCAGGAGCCACACCTCCCCGGTCGTGGCCCCCACGGCGATCATTCCCGCGCGCCCCACCACCGACAAAAGGGGGCGCGTGGCCAAAGCGATCTCGCGGAGATCCGCATCCGGTGTCACCACGCGCAACGCGCCATCGGGCGAGGCGAGCAAGAGCGCATCACCATCCACGGCCAGCGCCGAGGCAGGTGCAGGCAGGCCAATCTCGCCGCCCGGCGCGCCATCGCCCGTCCAAAAGCGCAGCCGAAGATCCGCGCCCACACTGGCGAGGCCACCACGAAAGGCCAAGAGGCCCGTTATCTGCCCGTCATGCGCGTAGATCATGCGTGGTGCGCCTGACCCGGACCAAAGCGCGATGCGCCCCTCCCATCCAGCGGAAGCAATCCCACCGCCCCAGACAGCCATCGCGCCCACGGGCAGCGGATGCCATTTCTCAGATTGCAGCGGTTCGGGCCCCTCGCCCCAGATCGCCACGCGCCCATCTTGTCCACCGGACGCAAAGCGGCCATCCGGTAGTGGCAGGACGGCCGTGACCGCCCCTTCGTGATGTCGGGTGATTTGGGTGGCGACAGGCCCGTCCCAGACAATAGCCCGCGTATCAAACGAGCCCGAAATGATGCGGCCCGTCTCGTCCACAGCCAGCGCCCGCACAGGGCCACCATGGCCCTGCAAATCCTGTGCCGTGACTGGTGCCGCAAGCATCCATGCACAAAGCAACGCCGCAAGCCGCAGGCAGGATTGTCGCGCCATACCGGATCAGTATTCGATCAGGTTCTGCGGTGCGCCCGGAGTGGTGCGTGCCCCTTCGGTCGTGAAGGCCTCAAGGCTGTTGCTTTGGAAATTGTCGTTCAGCACAAACGCGGCACCGACCGAAATACCCACGACGACGACACATGCAATAAGAAAGGATTTCATCACTCAGGCTCCTTGGAGTTTTTTGTTGGGTTGGGTGTTGGAGGCATTGGCACTTAACCGGGACCAGAGTGCAGCGGCCATATCTGTGTAAAGGCGGCCAATCGGGCCGCTCGGGTCGCGAGCGACAATGGGCTGACCGCTGTCGGAGGCCGCGCGCAGATCCATCGTCAGCGGCACGGCGCCGAGGAAGGGCACGCCGAGGCGGTCCGCTTCGGCCTCGGCCCCGCCGCTCCCGAAAAGAGCGTGCTTGGTGCCGCATTCGGTGCAGATGAAATGCGCCATATTCTCGATCAGCCCGAGGATCGGCACATCAACCTTGCCAAACATCGCAATGCCGCGCCGCGCGTCAATAAGGGCCAGATCCTGCGGGGTGGAGACAATCACCGCACCCGAAAGCGTGGTGCCTTGGGCGATAGCCAGTTGCGCATCGCCCGTACCGGGCGGCATGTCCACGATCAGCACGTCAAGCACGCCCCAATCCACATCCGAGATCATCTGCGTGATCGCGGACATGACCATCGGCCCGCGCCAGACCATCGCTGTCTCCGCATCGACCATCATGCCCATGGACATCGCCAAAATCCCGTTGGACTGCATCGGCAGAAGGCGGCGATCCGTGCCCATGCGCGGTTGCCCGTGCAGCGCCAGCAATGTGGGGATCGAGGGCCCGTGAATATCCGCGTCCAGAATACCCACCTTCAGGCCTTGGGCGCGAAGACCAAGCGCGAGGTTCACCGCCGTGGTGGACTTACCAACCCCGCCCTTGCCCGACGCCACGGCCACAACATGGCGCACATCGGCGAGCGGTTTGGGCGCTGCGGATTTCGGCCCGGCTGCGACAGGTTTGAGGTTTGGCGGGCTGGACGTGTCATTGGTCAACATGACAAGCGCGCCCTCACCGCCGGGAATGGCGCGGAGTGCTGCCTCAGCCTCGGTGCGGATATCTGCCAGCGCGGATGCGGCATCAGCCGTGGTGAGGATAGACACGCTGATGCGGCCATTTGCCATGACCGGTCCCGAGACCTCAGGTGCCCCCAGAAACGGCGCGCCGCCCGGCATGGTCAGCCGGGACAGCGCCGCGCGGGCCGCCAAAAGGATGGGATCATCGGCCATTGGGGTCAGGTCTTTCTGTCGTGCCAAGAGGTTGTCTCGGCCACCAAAGAAACGAAAGGCGGCGCGCCGGGAGGAATATCCCCCAGAGGCGCGCCGCCCATATTCACTCAGCGGGATGGGCCGCTTTGCCAGATCCATCCGCCTTGCCGGTCTTGCCTTCGACCTCATCAACCCAGAGCGAGTGATGCTCCTTGGCCCAGTTGAGATCGACTTCACCGGAACCCATCGCATCAAACGCGCCTTCCATACCGACCGAGCCAATATAGATATGCGCGATGATGATGAACGAGAGGCCCGCCGCAACAATGCCGTGGATCAGCTGATAGAGCTGCCAATCGGCCTGCGTGCCAGCCAGCGCCGGGAAGAGCATCATCACACCGGTAAACGACAGCGCAGCGCCACCCAACGTGACCGACCAGAAGATAACCTTCTGACCCGCGTTGAACTTCTTGGCAGGCGGGTGAACGCCCTTCTTCAGAAGCCCGCCGCCTTGGGCGATCCATTCGGCGTCCACCTTGTTGGGCATGTTGTGCGACACCCAGACGAGGAACGACAGGATCAGACCCAGCATGAACGGCCAGCCGACATAATTATGCGCGATCTTGCCCCATGTGGAGATGGTGGAGAACGCCCCCTCGCCCAGCCATGGCAGGATCATCGTGCGCCCAAGGACAAGGTTAAGCCCCGTCAGCGCCAGAACGATGAACGAACCCGCCATCAGCCAGTGTGCAAAACGCTCAATCGAGGTGAAACGCAAGATACGAATGCCGGACAAGCCGCCATCGACCTTGATCCGGCCACGGATCAGGTAGAACGCCCCCAGAACCACAACAGCGCCAACCACCGCGAGGATGGTCAAAAAGCGCACCGTGCCGGTATGGGTATCCGCCCAGGACGCATTGCCGGGCTTGATCAGCCCGGTAGACAGCTCATCCGGGATAGAGACGCGGCCAGTGATCTTCTCACCGCCCTGCAACGCTTCAAAAAGCGCATCTTCCGTGACCGATTGCTCGGTCGGGTTGATCTGCTGGGCCTGCGCTGTTGGTGCCAAAGTGAGCCCTGCGACGCTGAGCATCGCGACCACACCGAGGATGGAGGCCAGACGTTGTGCGAGATTTTTCATGTTCATTTTCCTATTTCCCGCTCAGACTGTGATGGAGTCGCCGTAAGCGCTCCGCCAGCCCCATGCCCCAGATCCATAGCCCCGCGTCACAACGCGTTCCTTGTAGATTTCGGCAATGATATCGCCGTCACCCGCCAGGAGAGACTTGGTCGAACACATCTCGGCGCAGAGCGGAAGTTTGCCCTCGGCCAGACGGTTGGAGCCGTATTTTACGTATTCGGCTTCGGTCATGTCCGCCTCTGGGCCACCGGCGCAATAGGTGCATTTGTCCATCTTGCCGCGCGTGCCGAAATTGCCGACCTTGGGATATTGCGGCGCGCCGAAGGGGCATGCGTAGAAGCAATAGCCACAGCCGATGCAGGTGTCCTTGGAGTGCAGGACAACCGCGTCATCGGTGGTGTAGAAGCAATCCACCGGGCAGACCGCCGCGCAAGGCGCGTCGGTGCAATGCATGCAGGCCATCGAGACCGAGCGTTCGCCGGGCAGGCCATCATTGATGGTGACCACACGGCGCCGGTTGATGCCCCACGGCACTTCGTGCTCGTTTTTACAGGCCGTAACGCAAGCGTTGCACTCGATGCATCGATCCGCGTCGCACAGGAATTTCATACGTGCCATTTTCTTGTCCTCCCTTATGCCGCTGTAATCTGGCAAAGGGTCACTTTGCCTTCATGCATGCCAGTTACCGGATCATATCCGTAAGATGTGACCGTGTTGACGCTTTCGCCCAGAACGATGGGGTCGGTGCCCTCGGGATAATTGCCCCGTTGGTCCTCGCCCTGGAACCAGCCGCCGAAGTGGAAGGGCATGAACGCCACGCCCGTCGCCACACGCTCGGTCACGAGGGCTTTCACCCGTGCTTTGCTCTCATTCTCGGGGCCCATGACCCAGACCCAGCCGCCATCGACAATCCCACGTGCATCCGCATCGGCGGGGTTGATCTCGACGAACATGTCTTGCTGCAATTCCGCAAGCCATGGGTTGGAGCGGGTCTCTTCACCGCCGCCTTCATATTCCACGAGCCGCCCGGAGGTCAGCACGATGGGGAAGGTCTCCGCCAGGTTCCGCTCAACCGCGGAGGCCTGCATGGAGAAGCCCACATTGGGGACGCGGAACTGGCGTCCATCCTCGCGGGTCGGATAATCAGCCACCAGATCGGGGCGCGGGCTATAGATCGGCTCGCGGTGCACCGGGATCGGATCGGGCAGGTTCCACGCAACCGCGCGGGCCTTGCCGTTGCCGAAGGGCACACAGCCATGCTCGATCGCAACCCGCTGAATACCGCCAGAGAGGTCCAGAGACCAGCTAACGGCGGCCATCGCTTCGGGGTCATTGCCGCCAATACGTTGGATCACGGCCAGCTCATCCGCTGTGAGGTCACTGTCCCAGCCAAGGGTCTGAAGGATGCCGTAGGTGAACTGCGGGTAGCCATCCTCGATCTCGGACCCGACGGGGAAGCTGCCCTCCGCCAGAAGCGTCTCGCCCTCGCGGTCAAGACCAAAGCGCGGACGGAACGCCCCGCCCCCGTCTTTGACCGCCACGTTGGGATTGTAGAGGATGTGCGTGCCGGGATGGTTGAACTCCGGCGTGCCCCAGCAAGGCCATGGCAGGCCGTAGAAATCGCCACCAACCCCTTCAGCATCCGCAGGGGCGCGCAGCGTGACCAGGTCAAACTTGTCCTGATTGGCCATATGCGCCTTGATCCGCTCGGGGCTTTGACCCGTGTAGCCGGTAGACCAGCCGCCGCGATTGATCTCGCGCAGGATGGATTCCGGTGTCGGCTCCATGGAGAATTTGCCCTGCACCATCTCGTAGGGTTTGAACATCTCGTCGCCAAAACCCAGCTTTTGCGACAGACGGTAGATCACCGCATAGTCGTTGTCACTCTCAAAGATTGGCTCCACGACCTTCTCGCCCCATTGCACGGAACGGTTGGAGGCGGTCCGGCTGCCGGAGCACTCGAACTGCGTCGCGATGGGCAGAAGATAGGTGTTGTCGGGACGGTCATGCAGCGCCGCAAAGGTCGTCGGGTGCGGGTCCGCCACAACCAGAAGGTCAAGCGCATTCATACCCTTAAGGCTGTCGCCCATACGCGGCACAGTGTTACCACCATGGCCGAATACGATCATTGCCTTGATGTTGTCGCGCTGGTCCACATCGTCGGAATCAAGCGTTGTCGCATCAAACCAACGGGTCGACGGGATACCCGCCATCGACATGTTGGCTCTGGCATCACGCGCGTCGCGCCCGCCCTTGGCCGGCACGTCGTCAAACCGCGAGACGAAATAGTCGTAATCTACGTCCCAGACGCGGCTCCAGTGCTTCCAGCCGCCTTCCGACAGGCCGTAATAGCAAGGCAGCGAGCCGATATCGAGGCCGAAATCCGTGGCCCCCTGCACGTTGCAGTGGCCGCGGAAGATGTTCGCGCCCGTGCCGTCAGAGCCCACATTGCCTGTGGCCAAAAGCAGGTTGCAATAGGTCCGCACATTGGCCGTGCCGACCGTGTGCTGCGTGCCGCCCATGCACCAGATAAAGGTCGAGGGCTTTTGCGTGGCGAAGGTCTGTGCCACGCGCTTCAGCTCTGCCTCACCGATGCCGGTGATCCGCTCCACTTTCTCGGGCGTGTATTCCTTGAGCGCTTCCTTGACCTGATCCATCCCCCAGACGCGCTGGTCGATATAATCCTGATCTTGCCAGCCATTCTCGAAGATGTGCCACATGATACCCCAGATAATGGCGATATCCGTGCCCGGACGCATGCGGATGTAATCGGTCGCATGGGCCGCTGTGCGCGTGAAGCGCGGGTCGATCACGATAACATTGGCGCGGTTGGTCTCTTTGCCCGTCAGGATGTGCTGGAGCGAGACAGGATGCGCTTCGGCCGCGTTCGAGCCCATGAAGATGATGGTCTTGGAGTTGCGGATGTCATTGTAGCTGTTGGTCATGGCGCCGTAGCCCCATGTGTTCGCCACGCCCGCCACAGTGGTGGAGTGGCAGATGCGCGCCTGGTGATCAACGTTGTTCGTGCCCCAGAACGCTGCGAACTTGCGGAAGAGATACGCACCCTCGTTCGAGAACTTGGCCGAACCGAGAAGATAGGCGCTGTCCGCGCCGTTCTTCTCGCGAATGTCGAGCATCTTGTCGCCGATCTCGTCAATCGCCTGATCCCAGGAGATACGGACCCACTCACCGTTTTCTTTCTTCATCGGGTATTTCAGGCGGCGGTCGCCATGCACGATCTCACGCACCGACGCGCCCTTGGCACAATGAGTGCCGCGGTTGATCGGGCTGTCCCATGCGGGCTCCTGACCCACCCAGACGCCGTTTTGCACTTCGGCCTTCACGGTGCAGCCCACCGAGCAGTGGGTGCAGATATTGGTCTTGACCTCGATCGGCTGGCTGAAATCGGTTTTGCCGGCCTCAGCCTTGCGCACAGTGCTGGCGCCGATAGCACCAAAGGCCGCGAGGCCACCGACCGCAAGGCCGGAGGTTTTCAGAAAGCTGCGTCGGTCTACCGGCTTGGCCGAGACGTTTTGTGCGAAGGCGGCAAGCCCGCTGCGGCGTGCATCCGTTGATCTGCGTTTGACCAGCATGGCTTATGCCCCCTTGTAGTAACGGTTGGTGCGGTAGAAGGCCTCGACATGTTCGGTCTTTTGATAGCGCGCCTTGGTCCGCTCATCGCCGACTTCCTCGGCAAAAGACGGTGTCGCACCGCCTGCGACAACACCGGTCGCGGCGGTGGCGGCAACGGCGCCGAAAAAGCCCCGTCGTCCGATTCCTTTGTCTGTCTTCATGCTATCAGCCATGTCGTCCTCCCATAATCATGTGTCCTCCGGGCATTGCACCTGCGGAGGGTATTCCTAAAGCCCGCGCGCCCCGGCACCCGAAGCGCGATGCGCCTTCGCTTCAAGGGCGAAAGCGCGTGTTTCGATATCGACAAAAATCCGGCCCACTTCGGCCACGGCACGGTAGAACCGCGCGCTTGGCGTGACCGCCAGATCATCAAAGAATTGTGCCGCCCAAGGTTCCAGATGCCGTGCAAAGAACCCCGCCTCCCCGGCGGCCCCGCAGCCCAGCACGCTTGCGTCAAACTCACCGGCGGCAAGACCGGCCATGACTTCGGCAACACTCGCAATGTGGTCTTCGGGCTCAAAGCGGCCCTCGGCACGCGCGATCCCCATCATCCCCAGATCCCGGCGCAGATCGGCCAGAGGCCGCTCGTTCAGGAACCCGGTCAGATAAAAAGAGGCGTAAGGCAGCAGCTCACCGCGCCCAACCCCTACGAAAACTTCAAAATATTCGCGCGACACTGCGTCCACATCCGCGCTTGCGGCGGTCTCGGCCAGAACCCTGTAGGCTTGGCCCAGTGCGGTGCCATCCCCGGTCAATCCGGCGAGCATATCCAGCGCGCCACGATCCGGCGCCTTGAGCAACAAAGAGGCGATGAGCGCCCATTGCTGAGCCCTTAGAACGTCTTGTTCTGATCTGGCTGGCGCGGCATTTGCCGTGCTGGCTGTGGTCACAATCCCACCTCATCATGCTCAAGAAACAGCGGTGCGCATCCACCGCATCTGAATAGCATTCCACGAATCTGCGCATTTGGCAATCATTACCGGATACTATGGTGCACGAAAAAGCCCGTTTCACTCGGGCATTGCGCCGCCATGTCTGCGCGGCGGAGCAAGGGCGGCATGATCTTGGGGCGCAGCGGTCGCCTTTCGCTCTGCACCGGGCAAATCGGGGGAGGATGCGGGCGTCTGGCCGGGATCGCTGCGCCGCACGGCAACAGGCGCAGGGGTATCGGCGGGGGCATCGGGGGCCGCGTCAACGGGATCATCGCCCGCTCTCTCGGGCGCATCCTCGGCAGTCTGATCCTCCACAGGCGTCTCGGCAACCGTGTCCTCCTGAGGCCCTCCGATCAGGTCCTTGACCATCTTCGCCACGCTCTGTTCGGACAAAACACCCCCGCCACCCGGCACACCGCCCGGCGCGTTCCAGTCCCACGCATAATCCACCGCCGGGTCCGCATAATCGCGCACCAGAGGGCTGGCCGACCACAGCTTGCGCAGCGCCGCGTTTTTCATTTGCGCAGGGACACCGCGCGCCATGAAAGGTGTGATGTCGGAGCCGACGGTGATCTCATCGAGCGACGGCAGAGAAGCAATCAGATCCGCGTCCGGCTCCTCGCCCTCCGCTGCACCCGCCTCTGAAAGGGTTTCCTCTTCCAAAGGCTCCTCGGGAGTTATCTCGGCCTGCTCCGCCTCCGTCTGCCGCGCCGCAAGCTTCCGGCGCGACCATGCGCTCAGAAAACCGCCATCGCTCTCGTCCGGGGCGCTCATATCTTGCCCTTCGGCGGCAAGGCGCCTTTGCCGCGCGTCACCGTCCATTTTTCCTCGGCGGGCAGAATCCTCGGCGCACGCTGGTCCGTGGTCGATGTGGCGGGCACGCGTTTGCGTTTGTGAAATACCTCACCCACATGATGCGCAGCAATAAACACCTCGATCTGGCGCGCGATTGCGGCGGGCATGTCCAGCGCCTCAACCAGCCGCTCCGGGTCGCTCGCCATCGCCTCACCCTCATAAGGGTCCGCCGTCACCAGCGTCACCGCCCCCCCATCGCATGACACCCAGATGGATGGGCGCGCGGCGCGCAGATTGTCGATGTAATGCGCCGTCTCGCCCGAATGCAGCACCACTGCATGGTCGCCCATGTAATAGGTCCGCACCTCGCCCACCTCAGCCATCAATGCGCCGGGGCTAAGCGTCGGCAGATCCGCCATCAGCGCCGCAGGACGGGTGCAGCGCACAGCCCATTTATTCGCAGGCGGGTGCGACACGCCGAGCACGGCCACGCGGAGAACCTCCCTCGGCATCAGGCGCTCCCCATCGCGGCGGGCAAAGCGCCAGTATCTTCAATGAGTGGCAGGCCCGTCACGAGGTTTTGCGGCTTGAAGCGGATCACGTTGCTGTCGTCCAAACCCACCAGGAGATAGACTGGCTGCGCGCCTACCTCCGGCAGCACCCCCTGCGATGTCTCGAACGTCAGCGTGAAGAGCCCCACAAGCGACGCGGCAGGCGCTTTGCCCTGCCAGAGCGCATTCCCAAGCGCCGTCCCGGCTGTGTCGAGCCCGACATACCAACTCAGATCCACATCCTCGGCGGTGCGCATCGGGGTCACGCGCACGCGTTGGCCTAGCAGGTGTTGCACGAAACACGCCACCGCATCGGCCAATCCCGCGCGCGCCTTTGGATCGGCCCCGAAGGGCAACACCATCGTATGCGCATCGGAGCGGCTCCAATAGGTCCATGCGTTGTCCGCGTTGAGCACGTCCAGCGTATCGACCCCGCCCCCCATCATCGCGGCAAGCGGGTTGCTTTTCACCTCGCTCTCAAGCTCGGACACCAGCTCATCATCGGCCAGCATCAACGCATCCTCGTTAAGATAGGCGCGCTGGGGCCGGAAAAACATCTCGGCGGCGCGCAGGGTGTGCACATCCTCGCAGCCCTCAAGCGCATTACGCAAGATAAGCTGCACCAGCTGATCATAAAAGAGATGCGGCAGACGCACGCGCCCCCGCACCAGCGCCAGATACCCCGCCTCGATCGAGCCCGCCTCCAAAAGCGTATCGCGCAACGTCAGCAGGAAGTCCCAATTCTCGCGCGCATCGGCGTCTTGCATATTGGCGCGCTCAACCGCAGGCACGGGCGCGCGCGGGCTTGCCAAAAGACGCGTATGCAGTGCCCGCTCGGCGGCGCAGGCCTCGGGTGGGGGCACAATTTCGGGCCGCGCGAGCCACGCAAGGATAAGGGCGTCGGTCACCTGCATACGCCCGGCGGCGTCAAGCTCGGTCAGGTGGTGGCCGGAGGCGACCCAGAATTCTCTCATGATGCGTTTTTCTCCTGCACAAAGGACGCAAGATCAAACGCCTCGCCCTCCTCCTCATCGGTTTCCACCATGTGAAAGGCCTTGTCATGCCCGCCCAGATAGCCTGCCGAAAACGCCGTCTCGTCACGGGGCTTGAGGGTGCGGAACTGCTCGCGGATACCGTCCGCGCCATGAGTGCGGTGCAGCGCGATCAACGTGCCCTCCGCATGGCCCCGGCAGAGGTCTTCGGCAAGGCTCAGCTCCTCTTCGGCGGCGGGCAGCGCCGCATCGAGATCTGGCGCGCCCAGCCGCGCCATCAGTTGTTCCGCAAGCATATGCAGCACCGCGTCGCGGTCTGAGGGCGGCACCAGCGTCACCGTGACCAGCGTGGACCAGCCAAAGCTCGACACCCCGAGCAAGCCCGAGCGGAACGCGATCCGCGCCTTCCGGTCCAGAGTGTCGGGGTCACGGCCCGCGAAAAGGAACGTGCCCGTCACCGCCCATTCGCCGGGCGTGGCGGCGGGTGCGAAGATGACGTTATCCGAGCGGTCAAGCTGGATCGTGCGGGGCAGTCTGATCACAGTTTTGGCCCCAATGCGTCGCGCCAATGGCTGTGCTCAAGCGCGTCTTTCAGAAGTGATACGCCCTCCGCGCCCTCAAAATCACCCGCCTCTGTCACGCTGCCCGCGCGCGACAACTGGCCCGCGTAGCGCGCGGCAAGGGGGGCAAAGCCGCCATGGGTCTGACGGTCGAAATTCAGCATCATATAGGCCGCGAAACTTTCCAGAATGGCGGGGGGATCGGTGAAATCCTCCTCTTTCAGCGACACGGAGTCTGGCCGCTCCCCCGGTGCAGACAAAGTGTCGCGGTCCGCGATAAGCTCCACCCCCAACACCATCCAGTCAGGCACATCCCCCTCACCCGCATCAGGCGCCACGCAAAGACGCATACCGCCCAGCCGCCCTGCATCCAGCAACAGCTCCCCCGGCCAGCCGAAGCCAACCGCCCGCTCCGGCGGGCAATGGACCGCGACCGCATCGCCCAAGGCCAGCATCCCCAGAAGAAACACTTTGCGCGCCTCGGCCAGAGGGGTATCAGGCTCCAGTACCACTGCGAAATCAAAGCGGCCCGGTTGATCCGCAGATGTGCTCGCGTGCCACACCAGCGTGCCCGCGCCATGCCCTGGCGCAAGGCGGCAGGCCTCGGTCAGGGCATCCCCTTGGGCAAGCCAATGTGGCGTATAGGGGGGCGGCAGCAACAGCGCACGCGGCGCGGAAAGGTCGTCGAGCACGTCGGCTTATCCTTGCAAGAGGCTGGGTTTGGGGGGAGTGTAGCGCACTTGAGCGGCGCTGCAAAGACGCACGCAGCCCCGCACCCGCAAGCCATGACGCAAAGATTGATCGGACAGACAAAGCCATGACCCAAGCGACACCAGCCCGCACCATCCTGACCTGCACCTGCGAGGGGACCATGGCCTTGGATGAGGCCTCTTTGGCGCGCGCGGGCTGTGGTGGGGGCGGCTCCGTCAATCAGCTGTGCCGCGCCAATCTGGACCATTTCCGCGCGGCATTGGCCGAAGGTTTGCCCGTGACCGTCACCTGCACGCAAGAAGCGCCGCTTTTCTCCGAAGTGGCGGCGGATGAAGCCCCCGACGTGCCGCTCGCCTTTGCCAATATCCGCGAGACCGCAGGCTGGACCGCCGAGGCCAAGACCTCTGGCCCGAAAATGGCCGCGATGATCGCCGCCGCCTCCATTGCGCCTGCGCCCTTTGGCATCACCACGCTGGAGAGCAATGGTGTGACCCTAATCCTCGGGACGGACGAGACCGCGATCGAGGCCGCAACGGCCCTTGCTGAGCAACTTGATATCACCGTGCTGATCCAGCCCGGTTCCAAGGTCTCGCCCCCACGCCAGACCCGCTTTCCGGTGCTGCAAGGGCAGATCCGAACCGCTACGGGGCATCTGGGCGCGTTTGAGCTGTCGGTCGATGCCTATGCGGTCCCGTCGCCCTCGTCGCGTGATGTGCTGAGCTTTGGGGCCGCGCGTGATGGGGCCACCTCGCGCGCGGATATCGTCATTGACCTCACCGGGGGAACACCCCTCTTTGCCGCGCATGATCTGCGCCCCGGATACATGCGGGCGGACCCGCGTGATCCGCGCGCCGTGGCCAAGCTGATCTCCGAGGCGGGCCAGATGGTCGGGGAGTTCGACAAGCCCATTTTCATCAATTTTCGCGCCGATCTCTGCGCCCATTCTCGCAACGGCATCACCGGCTGCACCCGTTGCCTACCGCTTTGCCCCACGGGCGCAATTGCGCCCAACGGCGACAGCGTGGAGATTGGTCTGGCGATCTGCGCAGGCTGCGGACAATGCGCTGCCGTGTGTCCCACCGGGGCCGCGTCCTATGCGCTGCCGGATGTGGCCACGGTGGCTGAAAGGCTGCGCGCGGCGCTTCAGGCTTGGCAGGCGGCGGGCGGCACGATGGCACCCGTGATCTTGCTGCATGACGCCGATCACGGCATGGCATTGATCGAGGCGTCCGGGCGCTTCGGGCGCGGCCTGCCAGCGCATGTGATCCCTCTGAGCCTCAATGAAATTACGCAAGCCGGGCCGGAAATCCTCGCCGCCGCCTTTGCCTATGGCGCGGGCGCGGTTGCCCTTCTGGGGCGTGCCAAACCGCTGCATGACGTGGAAGGCCTACGCGCCGGAATGGCGCTTGTGGCCGATGTGGCGCAGGCGCAGGGCCACGGGCCGGTGACGCTGATCGAAACGGATGATCCTGATGCGCTGGAGGCGGCTCTGGACGCCCTGCCCCGCGCCAAAGCGCTTGCGGCGCCCTCAGGCTTCCTGCCGCCCACGGATAAGCGCGGCCTCTTGGTTATGGCCTTTGCAGAGATGAACCGCGCGGCACCCACGCCCGCTGAGGTGCTGCCCCTGCCCAAGGGTGCACCCTTTGGCCAAATCGCCGTGGACCCCGAGGCCTGCACGCTTTGTCAGGCCTGCACCGGGGTCTGCCCCACCGGCGCGCTTCTCGACAATCCAGAGACGCCGATGTTGCGCTTTACGCAAAGTGCCTGTGTGCAATGCGGGCTGTGTGCCGCGACCTGTCCGGAAGATGCGATCAGCCTCACGCCGCAGCTTGATTTCGCCGCATGGGACACCCCGCGCCAGATCCTGCACGAAGAGCCGCCCTTTTGCTGCACCCGGTGCGACAAGCCCTTCGCCACGCGCTCAGGGATTGAGCGAGTGCAATCTCGCCTCGCCGATCACTGGATGTTTCAAGGCGAGGATGGAGAACAACGGCTCAGCGTGCTGGCCATGTGTGAGGATTGCCGCGTTGAGGAGATTGTCACGCAAGGTTTCGATCCGCATGACGACACCACCCGCAAGGTCCGCACCAAGGCGGATTACCCGACCGAAGGCGAGTAACCTCAGGCCTCCGCGTCAAGCCGAGCTGCCCTGCCTCAGCCGCGCAAGCTCGCGTGCATGAAACTCCGCCTCGCTTTGGCCCTCCTGCGGCCCGATCCCGAGACTGCGCGCAAGATCGAAGAACCCCCGTGCAGGCAGGCCATCGCCAGTCCGGCTCACCGCGCGGGCCGCGATCAGGGCGCGCCCGGCGGCGGCATCCTCGCGCATGGTCGCCTCCAGGCCCCGCGTGATCCACGTGACCGAACCCGGTGCCCAATGCCCCAGCGCGCGGGCCAGCGCGCCATAGGAAATATGCGGCGTCTCCTCGGGCAGGGCTTCAAGATGCGCGCGCAGCTCGGCCACAAGCGTCTCCTCGCGCCCGGCCGCAGCCCCCGCCGCGCGGGGCGGTGGAATTTCGCGGGCGGTGCCATCGGTGAACACTTCCGCCGCCCAAGCCCGCGTGGCGCTGCGCAGCACGATCCGGGTCTTGCCCGCATCCGCGCCCTTGCCCATCTCTGTGACCCCCACAACATCGCCCGTGCGCAAGCCCGCGCGCAGGGCCTCGGGGCTTAGCCCCAGACGCGGGGCGAGAAAATCGGGATCAACGGTGATCTGGTCGTCCTGCCAATTCAGCACGCCCGGAGGTACGGGACGGTGGAATGCAGGCTTCCCGGCGACCTCACCCGCCATGGGCGACGCACCACCGCCGCGTTCATAGAAAGGATTGCTGCCCGCCTCGTGATCGGTCAGGTCCACGATTTCGCCAATTTCGGGCAAGGCCGCGCGCAGCATTCGCTCCACACCCTCGCGCAAGGTGGCGGATGACGCAGCACAGCCCTGACAGCCGCCCGACATGCGCAAATAGACCGTCACGCCCGAGACACGCTCTGCCGCGATATGCCCGCCATGGGCCGCAACAGAGGGGTTCACTTGCCGCTCCAGAAGCTCCTCAACCGCGCGCAAAAGCTCTGCATCCGGGTCCACCGGCGCGGCCCGTCCCAAAGGCGCGCCGCTTGCGTCCAGAACCTGCCGGATCGCGGCGGCGATGGCGGGTTTCAATGCGGCCCAGTCCGCGCCCTCCTCCTTGCGCACCCAGATCGTGGCCCCGGACACTTCGACATGGCACAGCCCCCCAATGGCGAAAAGCGCATCAGGCAAAGGCGCGCGCGCGTCCCGTTCTGCGCCTCCCACCTCAAACCGTGCGGGCGGGCCCTCCTGAAGGGCGGCGTCCAACAAGAAGCCCATCACCTGCGCGTCATTGGCAGAGCTTTGGGCCTGAATGCGCCGTCGGGTGGTGCTCTCAGACATCCTCGACCTCCGTGCCTTGCATCGTATGCAGCTGTTTGAACGTGTAAATCCCGGTGTCGTGGCCATCGCTGAAGGCAAATCCCAGTGCGTAGTTCCCAACGCTCCAAATCCGCGTGACCTTGATATCCAGAGGCACGGTCTGCGGATCAAGCAGCGGTTTGCCCGTCACCTCATCGCGGCATTTGGCGCAACGACAGGCCAGCCGCACATCGCGCACGCCCAAGCGTTGCACCTGCCCATCGGCCCAGCCCAGCACCAGCCCTGCCGCATCGTGATCAAGCGACAAAAGCCGGTCCGGCGTGCCATCGCGGGCAGCGTCGGGAGCAGCGGCAGGTTTGCCGCTATCGTCGCCCAGCGTCCACGCAAAAGGCGTGGCGATGCCCGCCGCTGTGCTCACCCCAGCAAGCGCCGCCGCGATGCTACGGTAAGCCTCGGACGCAGGGCTTTCGGGCGCGGATTTCACCAGTGGCGTGCCCGCATCGCCCGAATCCACCACACCGGGATCGAGCGGCACTTTGCCAAGAAACGCCACGCCCAGCTCGCGCGCAATCGCCTCCCCGCCACCATCATGGAAGATATGCGTCACGGTCCCGCAAGTCGGGCAGGTAAATCCGCTCATATTCTCGATCACGCCGAGGATCGGCACCTTGACCTGCTCCATCATCCGCAAGCCGCGCCGCGCGATCTTGAGGCTGACATCCTGTGGCGTGCTGACCACCACGGCGCCGGACAAGGGAAAGGCCTGCGCGAGGGTCAGCTGAATATCCCCCGTTCCAGGCGGCAGATCCAAGAGCAGAAGGTCGAGCGTGCCCCAATCCACCTGTCCCACGAACATTTGCAGGTATTTCGTCACCATAGGCCCGCGCAAAATGGCGGGCGCATCATCGTCGCTGAGCATGGCCATGGACATGACCTTGACCCCGTGCCCCTCCGAGGGTGTGACCTTGCCATTGGGCGACATCTGCGGCTTGCCACCGGACACGATGCCCAGCATGCCGGGAATGGACGGCCCATAGATATCGGCGTCCACAATCCCCACGCGCAGGCCCGATTGCGCCAGCGCCACGGCGATATTGGCGGTGACGGTGGATTTGCCCACACCGCCCTTACCGCTGCTGATGGCGATCATCCGGGGCATATCGCTTGCGCTGCTTTGCTGGCCTGGGCTGGCTGTGTCACGCTCTGTCATGGGGTCTGTCCTTGTGTATTTACGTCTGAAGTCCGTGTGGTCCGGTGTGCCCCTTTGGGGCCACGATAGCTGGCGCAGAGCATGTCGATTTCATCGGCCCCGAGGGCCGCGTCCATGCAGGCGCAATATCCCGCCCCGCCCGAGCCCGCGAAATGCGTGCAATCGCGGCAGGTGCCGAAGGCCGGTGCATTCTTGATCTCGGCCAGCCCCGAGGCAAGGCGCGACAGGGTTGCGAGAAAGGCCGCGCGCTCCACCCCGCCCATAGCACCCAGAAGCCCGCTCAGCGCGCCCAGCGGATCACTTTTCAAAAGGTGCCGCCCCGCTTCGGTCAGATCAAACCGCACGCTGCGTCCATCAACGGGCGATGGTCGGCGCGCGATCAGGCCGCGCATCTCAAGCGCCTTGATCACCTGTGATGCGGTGCCACGTGTCGTAGCCTGAAAGCTGGCGAAGGCCGAAGGCGTGCGCGTGGTCGCATTGGCGCGCGCGAAAAACCGCAAGCAGGCCCATTGCACGGCTGTGAGGTCTGCGCGCGCATCCTCGGACCGCGCGGCACGCCCGACATGCACGAGCAATTCGGCGATACGATCTGGGGAGTGGGCTGTGTCTGTCATCCCACTTTGATAGCGAGGCGATACCATATTGGCAATGCGACATGCCGCTCTGAGGTGCCTATATCTACCTCACAGAGACCCAGAAATCGGCGGTGGCGTACACTCTTTAGCCTTCTGCCCGGTATCTTATTTCCATTCGCGAGCGAAGCACCAAATATCTGGACCTACGAGATTGGCATCAGGGAGAGATTCACCGAAAACTGGACTGGCCGCTTCACCCTCGGCTATGAACAAGATCACGATACTCCAGTAAACGGTTTTCCGGGCGTGACGAATATGTGAGCTATGGGCTGGGCGTGACCTACACGACCGAGCGGTATGACATCTCCGCAGATGTGACATACCGCGATATCGGCGAAGAGATCGCAAGAAATGCGCTGAGCCGGGCTTTATCTTGGGCGCGCAGAGCGCAACTCCACATTGCGCCAAGGTCGCCAACCGCCCGCCACTAGGCCTAAACGCCCCTGAATGTGACGTTTTTGTAACGCACCACCCGTCATACGGCCCCGTCCCGCCCGTGACGCTGCGTAAATGTTTGTGGGCTAAACGCTATTTCGTAAAAGCGATTCAGTTCTTGGAGGAGCGTAATTATGAAATCGAATATCCTGTGCAGTGCCGCGGCACTGACCCTGATCGCCGGCGCTGCAACCGCCGGTGGCATCCAACGCGACGGTGACCGCTCGCAAATCCTCTTTGAGGATGGCGACAACTACGTCGAGTTCTCGGCCACACATGTCAGCCCAAGTGTCCGATCAACATCGGCGGTTCAGGGCGGCCCAACACCCAACATCCAAGAGAGCTATCAAACCTTCCATCTGGGCTACAAACGCGCGGTGAGTGATCAGATTACCGTGGCCTTGCTGGTACAGGAAATGGTCGGTGCGGATGTGTCCTATCCCGCGACGGGCACTGGCGGCGCCCTTTTTCAGGGCGGCACAGCAACCGTCGATTCGATGGCCGTGACCGGCCTTGTGAAGTATCAGTTTAACGACCGGTTCAGTGCCTATGGCGGCCTGCGTGTGCAGAGCCTGCAAGGCAACGTCTCCGTCCCTGCTATCGGTAACTACGCCCTGACCGTAGGTAACGATTACCGGGCCGGGTATGTCCTCGGTGCGGCGTATGAGATTCCCGATATCGCCTTGAAGGTCGCGTTCACCTACGAATCCGAGATCGAGCATGAGTTCCGCGACAATGCAGGCAACCCATTCAAAGTGGCCATTCCGCAAGCTGCGACGCTGCATCTTCAGTCGGGCGTTGCCCAAAACACCATCGTTTTCGGGTCCGCCCGTTGGCAGGAATGGACCGAGTTCCAAATTGCACCTGCCGATTTCGCACTCTTCCCATCTCCAATCGCAAGCGAGCCGTCTGATATCTGGACCTATGAGATCGGTGTCGGCCACCGCTTCAACGAAAGCTGGGCTGGCTCCTTCACCATCGGGTATGAAGAGGATCAAGGCGATATCGTCGGCAACCTCTCGGGCCGTGATGGCTTCGTAAGCTACGGGCTTGGCGTGAAATACTCCGCCGAGACCTATGACGTCTCCGCCGGGGTCAAATATATCGAGATTGGCGACGCCGTGACATCGCGCGCAGGCTCCAGTTTTGAGGGCAATGACGCGATTGCGTTCGGTGTGAAAATGGGCTTCCGTTTCTAAGCCCACACCGTCTGAGACGAAAGGGCCCCGCCAGCCTATACGCTGCGCGGGGCTTTTTCTTGGGTGCTCTGCGGTGGGTGCATTTACCGCGCCATATTGGATTTGACGCGGGCGGCCCCCGCGCTTACCACGGGATACCCAAGCCAGAGAGCCGCGCCGATGATCTACCCCACCGCAAAAGCATGGCGCGACGCGCCGCATAAACGGGTGCTGTTTTATGGCATGTCCGGCCTCGGCAAGACGCATGTGTCCAACATGCTGCGCGCGGGCGGGGAGTGGTTTCACTATTCCATCGATTACCGGATTGGCACACGCTACATGGGCGAACTTATCGCCGACAATGCCAAGCGCCACGCGATGCAGGTGCCGTTCCTGCGCGAGTTGCTGTTGACGGATTCGATCTATATCGGCTCCAACATCACCTTCGACAACCTCGCCCCCGTCTCCACCTATCTGGGCAAGCCCGGCGACCCCGCGCGCGGCGGCCTGCCGATGGAGACATATAGCCACCGGCAGGAAGAATTCCGAAGCGCCGAGATTGCAGCGCTGCGCGACACCGCGCATTTCATCACCCGCTCGGGTGCGCTCTATGGCTATCCGCATTTCATATGTGACACGGGCGGGTCGATCTGCGAATGGGTGGACGGGAATGACCCGAACGACCCCTTACTAACCGAGCTTGCCTCCCACTGCCTTCTGGTGCGCCTTGAGGGCGACGAGGCGCACACAGCCGAGCTTATCCGCCGCTTTGATCGCGCGCCCAAGCCGATGGCGTATCAGCCGGAGTTTCTGGAGGCGGCATGGGCCGAATACCTCGCGGAGAAGGGCTGCGACGGAGGGGATGTTGACCCCGATAGCTTCATCCGCTGGACCTATGCCCGCGCGCTGGCCCACCGCGCGCCGCGCTACGCCGCCATGGCGCCCTGGGGCGTATCGGTGCACGCTGATGAGATGGCAGCAGTGCATGACGCCGCGAGCTTCGAGGCCCTGATCGCGACGGCCATTGAACGCCGTGCCGCGCAGGTCTAGATAGACCCTTCCCAGCGGAAAGAAAAGCGATGCCCATCAAAATCCCTGCCAAGCTGCCCGCCTATGCCGTGCTGACGCGCGAGGGCGTGAGCGTGCTGGATGAGGATCTGGCGGCACGACAGGATATCCGCCCGCTGCGCATCGGCCTTTTGAACCTGATGCCCAAGAAAATTCAGACTGAGACGCAGTTTGCCCGGCTGATCGGGGCCACGCCCCTTCAGATTGAGCTAAGCCTGATCCGCATGTCCGAGCATCAGACCCGCAACACCGCCGCCGCCCATATGGAAAGCTTTTACCGCCCGTTCACCGAGATTGCCGAGAGCGACGAGAAATTTGACGGGCTGATCATCACCGGCGCACCGATCGAGCATCTGGAGTTTGGCGATGTGACCTATTGGGATGAGTTGCGGCAGGTTTTTGACTGGACCCAATCCCATGTGCATTCCACGCTTGGTGTATGCTGGGGCGGGATGGCCATGATCAACTATTTCCACGGCGTGCAAAAGCATCTTCTGGAGGCCAAGGCGTTTGGCTGTTTCCGGCACCGCAACATGGCCCCCGCCTCGCCGTTTCTCAATGGATTCTCGGATGATTGCGTGATCCCCGTCAGCCGCTGGACCGAGATGCGCCAGACCGAGATTGACGCCGCAGGCGGGCTGTCCACACTTCTGCACTCCGACGAGGTGGGGCCCTGTCTGGTCGAAGATCCTGCGCACCGCGCGCTCTATATCTTTAACCATCTGGAATATGACAGCGATACGCTCAAACAAGAATATGATCGCGACGTGGCCGAGGGCACGCCCATCAACGTGCCCTGCAACTACTATCCCGGCGATGATCCGTCGCGCGCGCCGCAGAACCGCTGGCGGAGCCACGCGCATCTGCTTTATGGCAACTGGATCAACCAGATCTACCAATCCACGCCCTTTGACATGGACAAGATCGGCCTAGCTTCCGCCTGAGGCCGGATCACAATAGGCCAGATCACAAGAGGTATGACATGGCGCGCAAGATGACATGGGCCGCACTGGGTGCGCTGGCATTCGTCGCAGGCTGCGCGGGCCTTGCCGAAAAGCGCGAGCGCGAGGCGCGTGCCACCTACCCGCCCATCGGGCAGCTTCTGGATGTGGACGGCACGCAGGTCCATGCGTGGGTCCAAGGCTCCGGCCCCGATCTGATCCTCCTGCACGGGGCGAGCGGCAATCTGCGCGACTTCACCTTTGATCTGGCCGGGCGGCTGTCGGACCGTTACCGCGTCATTGCGTTTGATCGCCCCGGCCTTGGCTACACGGACCGCCTGCCCGGCTATGGCGGATATGGCCGCGCCAAGGGCGAGCCGCCGCTGGAGCAGGCCGCCCTCTTGCAAGCTGCCGCCGCACAGCTTGGCGTGGAACGCCCCATCGTGCTGGGCCACAGCTTCGGCGGGGCCGTTGCCCTCGCCTGGGGCCTCAGCGCGGCAGAGGAGACAGCAGCGCTGGTCCTTCTGGGCGGCGTGGCCCTGCCATGGCCCGGTGATCTGGGCACGTTCTACGACCTCACAGGTTCTGCACTTGGTGGCGCAACTGCGGTTCCTTTGATCACGGCCTTTGTGCCGCAAAGCCGCATCAACAAAGGCCTCGCGCAAATATTCCCGCCGCAAAGCCCCCCCGAGGGGTACGGAGATTATGTTGGCGCGGGCCTCACGATCCAGCGCAGCGCACTGCGCGCCAATGGTCAGCAGGTTCTGGGCCTGCGCCCCTATATTGTTGAGATGTCAGAGCGTTATGCCACAGAGCTTACAATGCCAATCGAGATCATCCACGGGGCCGAGGACACGACCGTGCCGCTCTCGATCCACTCAGGGCCGTTCGCAGAGATGGTCAGCACCGCCAATCTGACCATGCTAGAGGGTGTGGGCCACATGCCCCATCACGCTGATCCAGACGCCACCATCGCTGCCATTGATCGCGCCGCCGCCCGCGCAGGTCTGCGCCCCTGATTGCACGCGGGGAGCGCGCGGGCCATACTCCGAAAAAACAAAGGACATTGCCATGGACCTGCCCTTCGACGGCGCAATCAGCTCGTTTTTCAAACACGAGGCCCCGGACGAGATCCGCAACGCGATCCGCCGTGCCGAAAAGGGTGAGATCATCGAGCCGAGCTATCCCCATTCCGAGCGTATGCCGCGCAAAGCCTATGAAAAGGACCTCGCGAAGCTTCAGATCGAACTGGTCAAGTTTCAGGCGTCGGCCAAGGAAACCGGCACCCGCGTCGCCATCGTTTTTGAAGGGCGCGATGCAGCCGGAAAAGGCGGCACAATCAAGCGTTTCCGCGAGAACCTTAATCCACGTGGTGCGCGGCTTGTGGCCCTTCCCAAGCCCTCGGATAAAGAGCAGACGCAATGGTATTTTCAGCGCTATATCGACCACCTGCCCGCCGCCGGGGAAATGGTTTTCTATGACCGCAGTTGGTACAATCGGGCTGTGGTGGAGCATGTCTTCGAGTTTTGCACCCCAGATCAGCGCATGAAGTTTTTCACGCAAGCCCCTGAGTTTGAGAAGCTTCTGGTTGATGAGGGGATCACGGTAATCAAATTCTGGCTCAATGTCGGCCGCGCTGAACAGCTGCGCCGATTTCTCAGCCGCGAGGGTGATCCGCTTAAACAATGGAAGCTGAGCTGGATTGATGCCGAGGGGCTGAAGAAATGGGACGCCTACACGGCAGCGATTGGCGAGACGCTGGAGCGCACCCATACAGATCACGCGCCCTGGACCATATTGCGCAGCGACGACAAGCGCCGTGCGCGCCTGCAAGCCATCCGGACCCTGCTGCACAAGGTCGATTACGCGCAGAAGGACCCCGCCGCGATTGGCCCAATCGATCCGAAAATCTGCGGCGGGCCAGAGATCTGGCATGCCTAAACGGGGATACCACCACGGCAACCTCCGGCAGGCTCTGGTCGAGGCGGCCCTCGCGCTGATCGAGGCGAAAGGGCCCACAGGTTTCACCCTGTCTGAGGCGGCAAAACAGGCAGGCGTGACGCCAGCGGCGGTTTACCGGCACTTTGCCGGGCGCGAGGACCTAATCGCGGAAGCCGCGCACCAAGGCTACGAGATTTTCGCGGAATTGATGCAATACGCCTATGACAGCGGGCAGCCCTCTGCGCTGGCGGCGTTTGAGGCCACGGGCCGCGCCTATCTGGCCTTTGCGCGTAAGCATCCCGGCCATTACATCGCCATGTTTGAGAGCGGCGTGTCGGTCAACCGTACGCCCGAGCTTGCCGCCGCCTGCCTGCGCGCGCGCGGCATTCTGGAACACGCCGCCGCCGCCCTCTCGGAGCATATTCCGCCCGAAAAGCGCCCGCCGCCTGCGAAGGTCTCGGCCCATATCTGGGCCATGAGCCACGGTGTGGTTGAGCTTTTCACCCGCAACTCCCCCGGCACGGCAAGCCCGTTTCCTCCCGAGGACCTGCTGGAATCGGGCATTGGCATTTATTTACGTGGACTTGGCCTGATTGGACCGGATGAATGATCTATCTATTAGTACTGTCAGCTCTCTTTTACGCAGGGTTTCTGGCAATCCGAAAACACGTGCAGGCGCTGGTCTTTCTGGCGCTGGGGGCTGGCTATCAGTGGTTGAGCTTTGCAACGCAAGCCTCGGACGGTGCTTCTAATTACACGGAAACTGTGATCATCAGCCTCGCCTCTGGCTTCGGCTATGTCGCCTGGCGCAGCACGCAGCGTTATCTTATTGAGGCCCCGTTTGGGCGCGAGCGTTTGATGATCTTCGCAGGTTTCGCGGTCAATTGGGGGTTGGCTGTGTTTTTGCTACATGCAGCAGGCCAGATAACCTTCGCTCTTTAAACGAAAAAGGGCCGCCCAAAGGCAGCCCCTTTCCAAGATATGCGGCCCAAAATCAGCGCTTGGAGAACTGGAAGCTCTTACGCGCTTTGGCCTTGCCGTATTTCTTCCGCTCCACAACGCGGCTGTCGCGTGTGAGGAAGCCCGCCGCTTTCAAAGCGCCGCGCAAGGAGGGATCATACAGCTGAAGCGCTTTCGAGACGCCGTGCTTGACCGCACCCGCCTGCCCCGAGAGGCCGCCGCCTTTGACCGTCGCCATCACGTCGAACTGATCTTCGGTGCCGGACACCGTGAAGGGCTGCCGCAGGATCATTTGCAGCACGGGACGCGCGAAATAGTCCTTCATCTCTTTGCCGTTCACGACAACCTTGCCGGAGCCGGGCTTGATCCAGACGCGGGCGACCGCATCTTTACGCTTGCCGGTGGCATAGGCACGGCCCAGTGCGTCGCGCACGGGCTCACGCACGATTGCGGGGGCTTCAGCCGCGGCGATGCCTGCGACTGCTTCGAGACCTTCGAGGGAGTTGATTTCATCAGCCATCAGTAGTTCACCCGCGTATTCTTGGAGTTCATGGATTTCACGTCCAGCACTTCGGGGCTTTGCGCCTCATGCGGATGCTCGGCGCTCGCGTAGACGCGCAGATTGGTCATGATCGTGCGGCTCAGGCGGTTGCCGGGCAGCATGCGTTTGACGGCTTGCATGACGACGCGCTCGGGGTGCTTGCCCTCAAGGATTTCGCCCGTGGTGCGCGATTTAATCCCGCCCGGATGGCCAGTGTGCCAGTAGTTGGGCTTGTCGCGCTTCTTGCCAGTAAGCTGCACCTTGTCCGCATTGATCACGATGACATTGTCACCCATATCCATGTGGGGCGTGAAGCTTGCCTTGTGCTTGCCGCGCAGGCGCGTGGCGATGATCGACGCAAGACGACCCAGAACGATGCCTTCGGCGTCGATCAGGATCCATTTCTTGTCGATATCTGCCGGTGTCGCAGAGAATGTTTTCATTGCAGGATGACCCTATCTTGTATGATGCAGGCGCACCCCAAGGGGCCACCGTCATGTGATGGGCGGGTTATAAAGGGCGAGACCGGCACGTCAACACGTGAATGGCGGGTAAATTCGATGCATTTCAATGGCTTGCAAAATAGGTATCATTTTACCCCATCTAAAAGTCCACATTGAGCGGCGGATTGGCCAGAAGCGCCCCGATCCGGTGCAGCGCGGTCTCAAACACGTCCTCGTCGGCAATGGCCGTGACCGTGAGGCGCACGGCATGCGGCGCGTGCCCATCGGGCAGCGCAAACTCATCGGCGGGTTTGATGCGAATCCCTTCCGCCGCGCAGGCACGCGCGAAGGTGGAACCGCACCAGCCCTGCGGCAGTTTGAGCCAGACAAACGGCACATCCGCGCGCCACGTGACGTCCCAAGCTCCAAGGATGCCCGCGACCAGCGCCACGCGCTTGGCGATTAAGCGCTCCACCTCGGCGCGGATCGCCTCGGCCTTGCCCGAGACAATCATATGGGTGCACAGATCCAGAACAGGCTGCGGCAGGCCGTAGAATGAGCTTTGCGCCACCTGCCGCGCCGCTGCCGCCTGATCGCGCGGACAGGCGATATAACCAAAACGCAGCGCCGCCGAGACCGTCTTGGTCAGCGAGCTGATATACCAGCCCCGCTCGGGACAAAGCGCGCGGAAGCCGGCGATTTCAGGCCGATTGATGCAGTGGCAATCATCCTCGACGATCTGGATTTGGTACTGTCGGGCGATCTCTGCAATTTGCTGTTTGCGCGCAGCCCCCATGCGGGCGGTTGTCGGGCTGTGGGACTGTGCCGCGGTCAGCAAGACCTGTCCGCCATGGCGTTGCAACGCCTCCTCTAATGCAGCGGGAATGATCCCTTCCGCGTCGATCTTCACCCCGATCACCTGCGCGCGCAAAAGACGGGCGGCGTGGCGCACACCGGGATAGCACAGCGTCTCGGTCAAGATCACCGGGCTCGGCCCGTGCAGGATTGTCTGAAGTGCTACCATGACGGCGTTCTGCGCCCCAAGTCCCAGCACAATGTCGTCCACCTCCAGATCGCCCACACGATCCGGGCCGATCCAATCAAGCACGGCGCGACGCGCGGGCAGATCGCTCAGATGGGTAGGATAATCAATGTAAGGCGTTGTCTCGACGCGCGACATCTGGCCCAGAATGGCGCGGATCATGGCGCTTTGCCCCGCCTCGGGGACGCGCGAGGCCCGAAAATCGAGCTGCCCTTCGCGCGGGGCGTTCACCAGTGGCTCATCAGGCACAGGGCGGGTGACAAGCCCGCCCGTCACGAAGGTCCCGCGACCCACAGTGGTCTCCACCAGCCCCTCTTCGGTGGCCAGTTTATAGGCCCGCGCGACCGTGCCCGGCGTGATGCCAAGCTGATAGGCCATCTCGCGCACAGGCGGCAGACGACTGCCTGAGGCGAGCTTGCCCGAGCGAATGGCGGTGCGCATAGATTGTATCAATACAATGTACTTTGGCTCCGCTGATGCGCTAAAATTAGGGTGAATTATTGTATCAGTCACAATGTTTTCCTCGCATCTCTTTGCCTCAAGGGTTAGCAATTAGTGGCACAATTTAAGAATTGTATCAATACAATTAAGGAGAGATTATCATGGCGACCCTCATGAGCCCCTATCTCGCAGCCCGCGCAGAGCTTGGCGCGCTTGGCCCCCTGCCCGTCGCGGCTCAGGTGGCACTTCGGGTCGCCTATGAAGTCTCGCTCTGGGCACATCGCGCGCGCAGCCGAAAGGCCCTTCGCGCGCTGGACGCCCACCTTCTCGACGATATCGGAATGACCCGCGCGCAGGCCCATATGGAAGCCTGCAAACGGGCCTGGTGGCCGTAACCGTTCCCCGGTACGGCCCCTCTTCCACCTGAGGCCAGGTTCGCACTGGCCTCTTTTTTATCGTGCGCCTGCACCATTTTGCGGCGGGCTCCGGATGCGGCAAGCGCTTGACCTTGGGCGGAACTCTGGCGAACGTGGCGCCTGAAATACGCGCGCAGGGCCATAAGGTCTGCGCGACCACGGGGAGAGCATCATGGGCCTATACGAGCAACTGCAACAACGCGAGACGCAAGGCGCCCCTGTGCGCGTGGGCCTCATTGGCGCGGGCAAGTTCGGCACGATGTTTCTGGCCCAAGTGCTCCGCATCCCAGGTATTCATGTGGTGGGCGTGGCTGATTTACGGGTCGATGTGGCCAAATCCAACATGACCTATACCGGATGGGCGGCGGACCGGATCGAGGCCGCCTCCCTCGATGCCGCCCTCAGCAGCGGCGAGACCCATGTCGGCCAAGACGCACTGGCGCTCATCGCACATCACGGGGTCGAGATCGTGATCGAATGCACCGGCAATCCGGTGATCGCGGTGGATCATGCCCTCGCCGCCTTTGCCGCCGGTAAACACGTGATTTCCGCCACGGTAGAGGCCGACGCGGTTTGCGGTGCGGCGCTGGTCAAACGGGCAGAATCGGCGGGTGTGATCTACAGCCAGGCTTACGGTGATCAGCCCGCGATGACGGTCGAGCTTGTCGATTGGGCGCGCACCTGCGGGTTCGAGGTGACGGCGGCCGGGCGGGGGCATAAGTGGAAGCCGGAATACCGCTTTTCCACCCCCGACACGATCTGGGATTATTGGGGCGTCACCGCGGAAAAGGCCGAGCGCGGGAGGCTTAACCCCAAGATGTTCAACAGCTTTCTCGATGGGACCAAACCTGCGATCGAAAGTGCCGCCATCTCCAACGCCACCGGCCTGAACGCGCCCACAAACGGGCTCACCTATCCCTCCGGTGCGATTGACGACATCGCGACCCTCATGCGGCCACACGATGCGGGTGGTGTGCTGGAGGAGGCAGGAATGGTCGAGGTGATCTCAAGCTTTGCCGAGAATGGCACGCTCATCCCCAATGATATCCGCCAAGGCGTCTGGGTGGTGGTGAAGGCCACGTCTGACTATGTGAAAAACTGCTTTGAGGAATACATGGTCTCCACCGACGAGAGCGGGCTTTACTACTGTAATTTCAAACGCTTCCACCTGATCGGGCTGGAGCTGGGCCTGTCGGTCGGATCGGTTGGCATCCGGGGGGAGGCGACGGGGACCAGCCGGGAGTTCCGCTCGGACGTGGTGGCGGTCTCGAAAAAGGCCATGAAAGCCGGTGAAATGCTGGACGGTGAAGGCGGATATTGCGTGGCGGGACAACTGCGCCCCAGCCGCATCTCAGTACCGATGCGCGCGCTGCCTCTTGGGCTGACGGGCGATATCAAGCTGATCCGCGATGTGGGGGTGGATACGGTCCTGACCTATGACGATGTGGAAATTGACGAGACGCTGAACGCGGTCATCCTGCGCCGCGAATGCGAGGCGATGGTCTGACGCCTCAGACCTGCGCGGGTGGGATCGCATAGGTGAGGCTAGCGCGGGCCACGGGCGCGTCATGCCCGTGCGAGCGCAAAAGTACGTCGCCCACAGCCAGCGTACGGCCCAGTTTCAACAGGCGACACGTGGCCAGCACATCCACTCCGGCCGCAGGTTTGCGCATGAAATCAATTGAGCAGCTGGTGGTCACGGCCAGCGCCTGAGGCCCGATCCGCGACAGCACCATGAGATAGACCGCCACATCCGCCAGCCCGAAAAGTGCGGGACCCGACACCGTGCCACCGGGGCGCAGATGCTTCTCGCCAACCCGCAACCGCAGGACCAGCTCCTCCGCGCTCACCGCGTCGATGGCAAAATCATCCTTCACTTGCGGAAATTCCGCGGCCACGAAGGCGCTCAATTCGGGCAGGCTCATTTTCAGCTTCATGCTTTTCTCCGCTCGTGTGTTCTGCGAAGATGCGCGCAAGCATCGAGGAGACGCAAGATGGCAGTTTTGAAACGCACGGATATGGGCGCGATTGCCCATCTTGAAATGACCTCGCCCGAGCGGCTCAACGCACTGAGCGATGAGATGCTTGCCGCCCTCACCGCGGAATGTGCGGCGCTAATGGAGCAGCGTCATATCCGCGTGGTGATCCTGTCGGGAACGGGCAAAGCGTTTTGCGCGGGCCATGACCTTAAGGAAATGACCGCAGGCCGGCAGGCGGAGGATGGGGGCAAGGCCTATTTCGCGGATCTCTTCTCGCGCTGTGGTGCGGTAATGATGGCCCTGCGCGCCCTGCCCCAGCCAGTGATCGCGCAGGTGCACGGCATTGCCACAGCAGCGGGATGTCAGCTTGTGGCGTCTTGCGACATGGCGGTGGCGGCGCATGGCACGCGCTTTGGCGTGAACGGTGTCAATATCGGGCTTTTTTGCTCCACGCCCATGGTCGCACTCAGCCGCAACATCCCGCGCAAACAGGCGTTCGAGATGCTGACCACCGGCAGCTTTATTGACTGCGACAAGGCAGAGGCGCTGGGGTTGATCAACCGCTCCGTGCCGCAAGACGATCTGGCGGCGGAAACACGCGCTTTGGCAGAGGTAATCGCAGCCAAACTGGGCGCGGCGGTATCTGTGGGCAAGGAGGCGTTTTACGCCCAGCTAGAGATGCCTTTGGAGGCCGCATACGCCTATACTGGCGATGTGATGGTCGAGAATATGCTCTGGCGTGACACGGCCGAGGGAATATCCGCCTTCCTTGAGAAGCGCCCGCCTGAATGGGAGCAATAGGCCCGGCAAGCGTTATGCCTGTTCAGGGTTAACGCGTCAGGCTTGGGATTTCACTAGCGATAGCAAGCGTTTGGAGCGGCTTATCAGAACCGCACACATGCTGGCCGCTCGATCCATTTCAGCTCATCATGGGTCAGGGTCTGACCGCGCGCGGAGGAGACCCTTTGCAATCACGCGGCGATGGATTACATCGCCGGACATGACAGAAAAACTCCATATTATTGGCGGCGGCATGGCCGGATCAGAGGCTGCGTGGCAGGCGGCCCAGATGGGCGTGCCTGTCGTGATCCACGAAATGCGTCCTCACGTAGCCACTTTCGCACACCGCACTGGCGATCTGGCCGAGATGGTCTGCTCCAACTCGTTCCGCTCGGATGATGATGAGCAAAACGCCGTGGGCCTTCTGCATTGGGAAATGCGCGCGGCTAACGGCATCATCATGGCGATGGCCGACAAGCACCGCCTGCCTGCGGGCGGCGCGCTGGCCGTGGACCGCGACCCGTTTGCGGCAAGTGTCACGGCGGCCTTGCGCGCGCACCCGCTGATCGAGGTAGAGTACGGCGAGATCACCGATCTGCCCATATCCGGCCATTGGATCATCGCTACCGGGCCGCTGACCTCCACTGCGCTGGGCGCGGCCATTGCGGCGGAAACCGGCGCCGAGGCGCTCGCGTTTTTCGACGCCATCGCGCCCATCCTACATTACGACAGCATCGACATGTCCCGCGCCTGGATGCAATCGCGCTATGACAAGGGCGACACCGAGGACGAGCGCACGGCCTATCTCAACTGCCCCATGGACAAGGACACTTACGAGGCGTTTATCGACGCGCTTCTGGCGGCTGAAAAGACCGAATTCAAAGAGGGCGAGACAGCCGGGTATTTCGACGGCTGCCTACCGATTGAGGTGATGGCCGAACGCGGGCGCGAGACTTTGCGCCACGGCCCGATGAAGCCCGTGGGCCTGACCAACCCGCACCAGCCGGATGTGAAGGCGCATGCGGTCGTGCAGCTGCGCCGAGATAACGCGCTGGGAACGCTTTATAATATTGTGGGCTTCCAGACCAAGATGAAATACGGCGCGCAAAAAGAGGTTCTGCGGATGATACCGGGGCTGGAGAACGCAAGCTTCGCGCGATTGGGTGGCATCCACCGCAACACGTTCCTCAATTCGCCCACGCTGCTGGACGCGCAGATGCGCCTGCGCTCCATGCCGCATATCCGCTTTGCGGGGCAAATAACGGGCGTGGAGGGCTATGTGGAATCCGCCGCGATGGGCCTGCTTGCGGGCCGTATCGCCGCCTCTGATATCCTCGGCACGCCCCTGCCCGAGGTGCCACAAGACAGCGCCATGGGCGCGCTCGTGCACCACATCACTGGCGGGGCGGATGCCAAGACGTTCCAACCGATGAACGTGAATTTCGGCCTCTTCCGCCCGGTTGAGGGATTCAAAGGCGGGCGGCGTGGGCGGACGGACCGCTATAAGGCCTATACCGACCGCGCGAAGGCCGCATGGACAGGCTGGCTCGGTTAAAAGGTTCTGGACCCGGCCTGAGCTTTGCGCCACCTTCACATAATGACGAAACCTCTCGATCAGGTCTACGCAACCTCCGGGACGCAAGCAACACGTGCGTTTTATGACGCGTGGGGCCGCGCTATGAGCGCTGAAGTGGCCAAGAACGGCTGCGCCACACTGGGGCGCGCGGCCTTCGGATCTGGCGCCGCTCCGGCGCCACGTTTGATATACTCATGATACTCCTGCCCAAAGGTGACTTTTTCGCTTTGCCCTACAATGATCACACCCTGAAAAACCCCGCCTTTAAAGGCGCAATCGCCGCTTGGGTAGATCCCGGTGCAACCTGCCTGCATGTGCGCGCCAATAGCCCCTACCTGCCAGAACATGACATGAAGTTCACAATATAAATGCTTGAGAAGCTGTGACATTCACCACTCGGTTTGCACCATCCCCCACAGGACCGCTGCATCTGGGCCATGCCTATTCAGCACTTCTGGCCCACGATATGGCCCGCGCTGAGGGGGGACGGTTTCTTCTGCGGATTGATGATCTCGATCAGACGCGCTCGCGCCCGGACTGGGAGGCGCTGATCCTAGAGGATCTACGCTGGCTCGGGATTGACTGGGACGGCCCCATCAGGCGCCAATCCGAGCATTTCGACGACTATCGCCGCGCCATTGAAAGCCTCGCAGAGCAAGGCGCGGTCTACCCATGCCGCTGCACCCGCGCCGATATTGCCGCCGCCGCAAGCGCCCCGCAGGAAGGCGCGCCGGGCTTTGGTCCCGATGGCCGCATCTATCCCGGCACCTGCCGCGCGCGCCCCTTTGCGTCCCGCACCCCGACCGATGCACTGCGCCTTGATCTCACGAAAAACACCACCGGCGCCATGCCCGCCTTCACCGAAATGGGCCCGGCCCATGGGGGGCTGCATGAGGTGACGGCGCAGCACCTGGCGACCCATGTCGGCGATCCGGTTATTGCGCGCCCCGGCCTCGCTGCCAGCTATCATTTCGCCGTTGTTCTCGATGATGCCGCGACCCAAGTCACCCATGTGATCCGTGGCGAAGACCTTTTTGAGGCCACTTTTCTGCAATGCTCTCTGCAACAGCAGCTCGGCCTGCCGCCTGTGACCTACCACCACCACGCGCTCATCCGCGACGAGGCCGGCAAACGCCTTGCCAAACGCGACAATGCCCGCGCCATCTCCAAATACCGCGCCGATGGAGCCACACCTGAGGATGTCCGCAGAATGGCCGGCCTGCCCTAATTTTTTCTTGGTAAAAATATCCTAAAGCGGCTCGCATTATACCCAACGCATGGAGATAATGCGAAACGCGTGCATCAATGCCATGATATGTGCGTTTCGAGAAAAGCTTTACGTAGGTTTTTCTCAAACACTTTAAGGCGCCTCAGCCCGCTTCAGGCTCGATCACAATCCGTTCCACACCGTCCTCGACAACTGTGTAGAAGCAGCTCCGCCGGTTCGTGTGGCAGGCTGGTCCCGTCTGGTCGATCTGCAAAAGCAGGCAATCACGGTCACAATCCACGCGAAACTCGCGCAAGTGCTGAACATGCCCGCTCGTCTCACCCTTGATCCAGAAACTCTGCCGCGAGCGCGACCAATAGGTTACCCGCCCCGTGTCCAGCGTGCGTTGCACAGCCTCAGAGTTCATCCACGCCATCATAAGCACCTCACCAGTGCCTACATCCTGCGCAATGGCCGGGATCAGCCCGTCCGCATTATACGTCAAACCCGCCGGATCAAATGCCACCTCAGAAATCCTTTTCTTCGTAAGACGCGCGGCCTATCTATAGGTCAGGTCGCGAAAGGAAAAGTAATGCCCGCCGACACAGATATGATCAAGCTCTATTCGGGCCGCATCCTCGCGCTTGCCGCAGATATCCCGCATCTTGAGAGGCTGGAGGCCCCGGATGCCACGGTAAAACGCCGCGCGCCGCTCTGTGGCTCTGCCGTCACCGTGGATATCAATCTTGAAGATGGAAAGATTTCCGCCTTCGGGCAGGAAGTGAAAGCCTGCGCGCTTGGTCAGGCTGCGGCCAGCGTTGTGGGTGGTGCGATTCTGGGCCGGACGGTGGATGAGGTCAGCGCCGCACGCGATGCGCTCAAATCCATGTTAACCGAGAACGGCCCCACACCGCCCGCCCCCTTTGATGGGCTCGAAGTGTTGCGACCCGCGCAGGACTACAAAAACCGCCACGCGTCGATCATGCTGACGCTGGATGCCACTGTTGAAGCGCTGGAAAGCGCCCGCAGCACGGCCTGATTTTCCCCATAATCCCCGCATAAAAAAACCGCCACACATCCAAAAGGATGGCGGCGGTGAGGTAAGCAATATCCCATGTCAGTCCGTCAGAGCACGATATGTCTGGGGGATGAGGCAACCCAGAGGGACGTAGGACAGGCAGTGTCTGGTCCAGCATCATAATTGGGGACAGGAGATGCTCGGCTCTTCAGGCACGGAATTTCGCAGGCAGAAACCTTAACTCAGACCGGGAAGGTAAAGCCCCACGATCAGCATCACCATAAGCGCGGCGGCCCCAATCGCATCCCCAAGGAGTGTGTCGGAGGAGCGGGCGGCGGTGGTCTTGATCTGGCGGAGCATGTTGTCTTCCTTTCCAATCTTCTGTTGCTTCTTTGTTCTCACTTCAGAAACACTTTGTAAAGAACTTTATGAGAACATTCGTGAACAAATTGGAACAAATGCGCTAAGGCATTGATTTTATTACTGGGAATTATCCCACCCCAATGAGCCGAATCGCCTGATCCTGCTCCATCAGCCACAAAAGCCCGCGCGCCGCCTGCCCTCGCGCGCTCTCCAGCAGCGGATCATCAGCCAAAAGTTTGCGCGCATCGCTTTGCGCCACGGCCATCAACCCCGCCTGCCCCTCCAGATCCGCCACGCGAAACCGCGGCAGACCCGATTGCGCCGTGCCGATCAGATCACCCGCGCCGCGCATTTCCAGATCAACCTCCGCAATGCGAAACCCATCCTCGGTGTCGCGCATCGTCATCAATCGCCGTTCGCCGCTCTCGCTCAGGGGGCTTTGATACATCAGCAAACAGGTCGACGCAGCCTCCCCGCGCCCCACACGCCCGCGCAACTGATGAAGCTGCGCCAAACCAAAGCTCTCCGCGCGCTCGATCACCATGATCGACGCATTTGGCACATCGACACCCACCTCGATCACCGTGGTGGACACAAGCACAGCCGTCTCGCCACGTTGAAACGCGGCCATCGCTGCGTCCTTTTGCTCGGGCGGCATCTGCCCATGTACAAGGCCGACATTCCCTTCACCAAGTGCCGTGCGCAGCCGGGTAAACCGCTCCTCCGCGCTGGACAGATCAACGACCTCGCTCTCCTCCACAAGCGGGCAAACCCAGTAGGCCTGCCGCCCGTCATCAATGGCGCGGCGCAGCCGCTCAACGACCTCGCCCACCCGGTCCATCGCGATCAGCGCGGTCTTGATCGGCTTGCGACCGGGCGGTTTTTCGTCGAGTACGCTGATATCCATATCGCCATATTGCGCGAGGCTAAGGCTGCGGGGGATGGGCGTCGCGGTCATCACCAAAACATCCGCCGCAGCACCTTTACGGCCCAGCTCCAGCCTCTGGCGCACGCCGAAACGGTGCTGCTCATCTATGATAGCGAGGCGCAGATCGGCGAATTCCACGTCCTTCTGAAACACCGCATGGGTGCCCACGAGAATACCGATGTCTCCCGCCAGAAGCGCTGCAAGCTTCTCGCGCCGCGCAGCCCCCTTATCGCGGCCCGTGAGCAATTCGAGCCGCACGCCCGCCGCCGCCGCCAAGGGCCTGAGCCCCTCAAGGTGTTGGCGCGCCAAAATCTCGGTCGGGGCCATCATCACCCCCTGCCCGCCCGCCTCCACCGCGATCAGCAGCGCCATGAGCGCGACGAGCGTCTTGCCCGCCCCCACATCCCCCTGAAGCAGGCGGTTCATCTTCGCGTCCCGCGCCATATCTGCGGAAATCTCGGCCACGGCGCGGATCTGCGCGCCCGTTGGGGCATAGGGCAAGGCCGCCAGAACCTTTGATTGCAAGGCTCCGGTACCCTTACTCACCCGTCCCTTGGCGCGCTTATACTGCGACCGGGCGAGCGCGAGGGTCAGTTGATGCGCCATCAACTCGTCATAGGCAAGACGCGCACGCGCAGGCCCGGTTGGGCTCAGATCCGCCATGCTCTGCGGCCCATGCGCCATACGGAGCGCCTCTGCCCAATCGGGCCAGCCTTCGCGCTTTTTCTGCGCGGGATCGATCCATTCCGTCATCTCGGGCAGCCGCGCAAGCGTGCCCTGTGCCGCCTTGCGCATCATGGATTGTGTCACGCCTGCGGTCAGCGGGTAGACGGGTTCGAAATCCGGGATATCGCCCGCCTCCTCAGGGGGGAGGATGTGATCCGGGTGGACCATCTGCGGCATACCGTCGAAAACCTCTACCTTGCCCGACACGATGCGGCGCTCCCCCGGCGGGAGCAGGTTTTGCAGATACCGATCGCGCGCATGAAAGAACACCAGCTGAAACGCGGTCTGCACGTCCGTGACTGTCACACGGTAAGCGCCGCCGCGGGTCGAGGGCGCGCGGTGATCGCCCACCGTCACCTCCACCGTGGCAACTTTCCCCGGTTCTGCGCCGTCCACACTCTCGCGTTTGCGCCGGTCGATGCCCGATCCGGGCAGGGTGAACAGCAGATCGCGTGGGCGTGCAATCCGTAACCCGTCCAGCGCCTTGGCCGATTTTGGCCCCACCCCTGGCAGCGTTTCCAGCTCCGCAAAAAGCGGGAAAAGCGCCTCAGGCCGCCCGCTCATGCGCCCTCGATCAGCGCGAGCCAGCCGTCCTCATCCAGCACCGTGATCTCCAACTCGGCGGCCTTTTTCGCCTTGGACCCGGCCCCCGGCCCCGCGACGAGGATATCGGTGCGCGCCGACACGCTGCCCGACACTTTGGCGCCAAGGGATTCGGCACGCGCCTTCGCCTCGGCCCGCGTCATCTTTTCCAGCGTGCCGGTAAAGACCACAGTTTTACCCGCCACGGGGCTGGAGGCACTGGGCCGCTCGGCATCGATAATCTCCAGATGCGCGGTGAGGCGGTCAATGCTAGCGCGCTCGGCCTCTTGCGCGAAGGCGGTGGTCAGCGCGCGGGCCATGACCGCGCCGACACCGTCGATCCCCAGAAGGGTCTCCCACGCCTCACTGCCCTCCTCGGCGGCGTCCATCGCCGCACTAAAGCTCGCCCAATCGCCATAGCTGCGCGCGAGCAGGTTGCTGGCCGCCTCGCCCACATGGCGGATACCCAAGGAAAACAGCACGCGGGCAAAGCCAATGCGGCGCTTTTCCTCAATCGCATCAAAGAGGTTCTCGGCGCTCTTCTCGCCCCAGCCCTCGCGGTTTTTGAGCTGCTGAAGGCCGCGGCCATAGCGCGCCTTGAGGGTAAAGATATCGCCAGGCTCCGCGATCCAGCCATCGCGGTAGAATTGCTCCACCTGCTTGGCGCCCAGCCCTTCGATATCGAACGCACCGCGCGCCACGAAATGCTTGAGCTTTTCCACCGCCTGCGCCGGGCAGATCAAACCACCTGTGCAGCGGCGCACGGCATCCCCCTCCTCGCGGATCGCAGCGGAGCCGCATTCAGGGCAGGTCTGCGGGAAAGCAAACCGCTCGGTGCTTTCGGGGCGCTTGGAAAGGTCCAGATCGGCGATCTTTGGAATCACATCTCCTGCGCGGTAAACCTGCACCCAATCGCCGACACGGATATCCTTGCCTCCGCGAATTTCGCCGCCTTTGGCATCGCGCCCGGCGATGTAATCCTCGTTATGCAGCGTCGCGTTGCTGACCACGACGCCGCCCACCGTGACGGGATGGAGACGCGCCACAGGGCTGAGCGCGCCGGTGCGGCCCACCTGAATGTCGATCCCTTCAAGCCGCGTCCAGGCCAGCTCGGCCGGGAATTTATGCGCGACGGCCCAACGGGGCGTGGTGCTGCGAAACCCCAGCCGGGCTTGCAAAGCCAGATTGTCAACCTTGTAGACCACGCCGTCGATATCGTAGCCAAGGCTCGCGCGCTGTTGCTCAATCTCGGCGTAATGGGCGAGCATGTCTTCGGGCGTCTGGCAGAGCTTGGTCAAAGGGTTGGTGGAAAAGCCAAACCCCGCCAGCCGCTCCAGCGCCGCCATCTGCCCCTCAGCCAGCGGTTTGCTCAGCACGCCCCACGCATAGGCGAAGAATTTGAGCGGGCGGGCGCGTGTGATGCTCGCGTCAAGCTGGCGCAAAGATCCTGCGGCGGCATTGCGCGGGTTTGCGAAAGCTTTCGCGCCTGCCTCTGCCTGCCGCAGGTTGAGCGCGTCGAAATCAGCGTGGCTCATATAGACCTCGCCGCGCACTTCCAGAAGGTCTGGCGCGCCATCAATATTTTGCGGGATATCCGTGATGGTGCGGGCATTCGCCGTGACGTTTTCGCCCACCTGCCCGTCACCACGCGTCGCGGCCTGAACCAGAACGCCGTCTTCATAGCGCAGGCTGAGGCTAAGCCCGTCGATCTTGGGCTCGGCGGTGTAGGCAAGGGGCGTATCGGCTGTGAGGCCCAGATATTTGCGAATCCGGTCGTCGAAATCCTGCACATCCTCGGGGCTAAACGCATTCCCAAGCGACAGCATCCGCTGTGCGTGGGCGACCTTGGTAAAGCCATCAGCAGGCGCGGCCCCCACCTGATCGCTTGGGCTGTCGGCGCGTTTGAGATGTGGGAACGCCGCCTCAAGGGCTGCGTTGCGCATTTTGAGCGCGTCATACTCCGCGTCGCTCAGGTCAGGCGCGTCTTTTTGGTGATAAGCGCTATTAGCGGCAGTAAGGCGCGCGGCCAGATCGGCCAGCTCTGCGCGGGCCTCTGCTTCGCTCAGTGTATCTACCTGCGGGCGGTCTTGCATTGCCCTATCTCCCTGCGCTGCCACTGTGCGGTTTATCATGGCCCAGTGATAGGACGCGGGCTTTGCGCCGTCCAGCACTGCCGCGTCATGAAAAAGGCCGCCCCCTTGCGCGGTGCGGCCTTTTCTAAGGGTCATGCTGGGGAGCCTGCCGCTCTGCGCGCTCAAGCAGAGGCAGCGACGCGTTCGTCGTCAATCTCATTCGGCTCCGGGTCGCGCAGCACATAGCCACGACCCCAAACCGTCTCGATATAGTTCGAGCCACCCGTGGCCTCACCCAGCTTTTTACGCAACTTGCAGATGAAAACGTCGATGATTTTCAGCTCCGGCTCATCCATACCACCATAGAGATGGTTAAGAAACATTTCCTTGGTGAGGGTGGTCCCCTTGCGCAGGCTCAGAAGCTCCAGCATCTGGTATTCCTTGCCAGTCAAATGCACGGTCTTGCCCGCCACATCCACCGTCTTCGCGTCCAGATTGACGTTGATCATGCCTGTCTTGATGACGGATTGCGAATGACCCTTGGAGCGGCGGATGATCGCATGGATGCGTGCGACAAGCTCTTCGCGGTGGAAGGGTTTGGTCAGGTAATCATCCGCACCAAAGCCGAAGCCCTTGATTTTGCTTTCAGTATCGTCAGCGCCCGATAGTATGAGGATGGGCGTTTCAACCCGCGCCAGCCGCAATTGCCGCAACACATCATGCCCCGTCATGTCGGGCAGACCCAGATCGAGAAGGATCAGGTCGTAATCATAAAGCTTGGCCAGATCGATCCCCTCCTCCCCAAGCTCAGTCGTGTAGACGTTGAGATTGGCATGGGTCAGCATCAATTCGATGCTTTTGGACGTTGTAGGATCATCTTCGACAAGCAGGACGCGCATTCCGGTTTCTCCGCATTTGTGACACTCGTTGACCCAACTTTGACGGGAATTGGTTAACTACAAGTTACTATAAGCGAACATTACGTGAATACAACTCAAGGTTGTCTGTATTGTTTGAGCGCTGTGGCCTTCAGAGCCTCCTCGCCATGCAGGCTGACGGCGCGCACCCATTCGCGAAATTCATCCTCGCTCAGCGCATAGCGCTTTTGCGCCTCATCCTCGGAAATAAGGCCGTAGAGAACACCGCGCACCACGGCCAGCTTGCGCGACGCAACCCACCGACGCGTGCTGGGCGGGGGCAAATCCGCATGGCTCATCACCGTGCCATCGGGCAGCGTGACGGCGCGCGGGCCGTCGACTTTTTTCAGATACATCACTTTTCACCTCGGAACAAAACCAAGATCAAATTGCCTGTGCAGCGCTTAACAGCCGCTGAAACACGCCGAAGAGAATAGCTAGGATTTGCCTAAAGCGTTTTGCGTTTACCGCCCCGCGCCCCTATATCCCACTCAACCGTCACAGGAGACCGCAATGTCGCTTGATCAACCGCTCAATTCGCTTGGATTTGCCAAGCCCCCCGCCGAGACCCGTGTGGTCGTGGCCATGTCGGGCGGCGTGGACAGCTCGGTTGTGGCAGCGCAATTGGCGCGCGAAGGCTATGACGTGGTGGGCGTGACCTTGCAGCTCTACGATCACGGTGCGGCGCTGGCCAAAAAGGGCGCGTGCTGTGCGGGGCTCGATATCCATGACGCGCGGCGCGTGGCCGAGGAAATGGGCTTTCCGCATTACGTGCTGGATTATGAGAACGTTTTTAAGGATGCGGTGATTGATGAGTTCGCCGACAGCTACCTTGCAGGGGCGACCCCTGTGCCCTGCATCCGCTGTAATGAGCGGGTGAAATTCAAGGATCTGCTGGAGACAGCACGCGATCTGGAGGCCGATTGTATGGCCACGGGCCACTACATTCAGCGCAAAATGGGGGTGCAGGGGGCAGAGCTTCATGCCGCCGCCGATGCGAACCGCGATCAGAGCTATTTTCTCTTCTCCACCACGCCGGAGCAGTTGGATTATCTGCGCTTTCCTTTGGGGCACCTGCCCACAAAGGACGCGACCCGCGCGCTGGCTGGCGAGTTTGGGCTGAGCGTGGCCGACAAGCCCGACAGTCAGGATATCTGCTTTGTGCCCAACGGCAATTACGCCGCCGTGATCGAGAAACTGCGCCCCGGTGCCGCTGAGCCGGGCGAGATCGTGCATGTGGATGGCCGTATTATGGGGCAACACGAGGGTGTGCTGCACTACACAATCGGGCAGCGGCGTGGGCTGGGCATCGGGGGGCTGGACGAGCCGCTTTACGTGGTGAAGCTCGACGTCGACCAGCGGCGCGTCATTGTGGGACCCAAAGAAATGCTGGCCACGCGGATGATCCCTGTGCGCGAGATCAACTGGCTTGGGGATGCGCCATTCGAGAGCCGCGCTGAGTGGAACCTGACCGTGCGAGTGCGCTCCACCCGCCCCCCGCGCGAGGCGGTGATTCGCCCCCTGTCGGCCACCACGGCGGAGGTGGAGCTTTTGACGCCGGAAGACGGTGTGTCCCCCGGTCAGGCCTGCGTGTTTTATGCGTCTGAGGGCAGCCGCATCTTCGGCGGTGGCTGGATCTGGCGGGGCTAAATCCGCGCGAGGACCGCTTTCGCCGCCCTCAGGCCCGGTGCCTCACCGCCCTTGCCCAAACGCTCCATCGTGAGGCGCATCGCGGCCAGTTGCTTGTCCGGTGCGGCCATCATCGACAAGAGCGCCGCGCCGATTTCAGCCGGGTTGCAATGCTTGCCGTTACATTCGGGGATATCGCGCGTCTCGGAGATGAGATTGACCAGCGTCAGCGTGTCGATGCGGAGCATATAGGCAATGATCTGGCGGCTGATCCAGTTCACATCATAGGCGATGACCATCGGCGTCTCGGCGGCGGCCAGTTCAAGCGACACGGTGCCTGACGCCGCCAATGCGCCATCTGAGGCACGAAAAGCCGCTGCCTTTTCTGTCTTATACGCGCCGATCTTCATCTCGCTTGGGTCAAGGATGATTGGCTTCACAGGCCAGTTGTCCGTGACCTCGCGCAGCAAAGGGGCCACATGGGCAGTCGTCGGCACCACGCAGAGCAGGTTCGGATGTGCGGTCAGCAACGGGGTCAAAGCGCGGCCAAAGATCGGGCCCAATCGCCCCACCTCACCGCGCCGCGATCCCGGCAGCACAAGCAACAAAGGCGCATCCCCGATGTCGTGGCGCGCGCGGAAGTCAGCGACCTCTGTGTCGCTCGCTTGAGGTTCGGCCACGACCGGGTGCCCCACAAAATCGCACTCCATCCCCTCGGCCTGCATATAGGGCGGCTCAAACGGGAAAAGCGCCAGAACGTGGTCTATAACCTTGGCCATCTTGGCCGCCCGGCCCGCACGCCACGCCCAGACCGTCGGGGCCACGTAATGGACTGTGCGAATGTTGCTGCGCGCCTTCACGATCTTGGCCACGCGGAGCGAAAAATCGGGGCTGTCGATGGTGATCATCACATCGGGCTGCATCGCGATCACGGCCTCGGCGGTCTCGGCGATGCGGCGCTTGAGGTGGCGGTATTTGGGTAGCACCTCGACAATGCCCATCACGCTCAGCTCATCCATCGGGAAAAGGCTGCTCAGCCCCTCGCCTTGCATCAGCGGCCCACCAACGCCTTGAAACTCTACAGATGTCTCGGATTTCAGCCCCACCATCAGAGCCGCCCCAAGCCTGTCGCCCGAGGCCTCACCGGCAAGGATGAAGATCCTCATCCGAGCGCCCCGGCCCTTATGAAGATGCCATGCGCCTCTGCTGCCAACACGACGCCCGCATGGTCCAGAACCAAAACTCCGCCCGCCTGCACCATGATCCCGGCAAGGCCTGCGCGCGCCGCAAGCTCGACAGTGGCCGGGCCAATCGCAGGCATATCAATGCGCAGGTCCTGCCCCGCCTTGGGCGCTTTGACGTAAACGCCCTTGTGCCCCCGGCGCAGCTTATCCGGCGTGCCAGCCACGAAACCCAAAAGCGCATCCGTGCCCTGAACCGTCTCAATCCCGAGGCATTGCCCCCCGGCCACAACGCAGCCCTGCCCGATATCCACCGGCGACAGCGCCATCATGATCTCCGCCGCACGCGCGATATCAGCCTGCTCTGCCGTACTGGGCTCCGGGCCAGCCTGAAGCGCCATATCCGCCACCAGATCCGGCAAAAGTGCATGCGCGCCTTTGACGGTGAAGCCTTCATCCTCGAATATGCCAATTACTGTGCGCAAAAGCGCGTCATCGCCTTGCGGAATGGCCTGCATCAAACGTGGCGCGATACGCATCATGGCCGCATCAAACCGCGTGGGATCAAGCGCAGGACGGGTGAGCGTTCCGGCAAAGACCATGTCCGTGACGTCTGCGGCCTTCATCGCGGAAAAGAGCGATCCGATCTCCTCCAGCGCAAAGTCCTGTGCGGTGTCGGCAAGCGCGCTCGGCACGCCAGTGAGTGTGAAATGCAGCGCATCCGGGTGCGCCTTGGCCAGCATCACAGGCAAAGCGCCCCCACATGCGAGGATCGCCAGTCGCCCCATCAGCCCTGACCCGGCGTAAGGAACGAACGGTCGCTTGCACCTGTCACGAAGGTCACGATGGTGCGGACATAGTCGCTATCGGTTTCCTCGCCCAAGCGGCGCGCGCGGTCCTGAAACGTGCCATCGCCTTGGGCCAGCATTTGAAACGCAGCGCGCAAGGCGGTGATATCAGCGCGTGCCACGCCCCGGCGTTTTAGGCCCACAAGATTGAGCCCATCCAGATCGCCGCGCGGGGCCTGTACGAGGCCAAAGGGAATCACATCATTCGTCACCATCGTGACCGCGCCGATAATGGCACCCTGCCCGATCCGCACGAATTGGTGCACGCCAGACAGGCCCCCGATCAGCACGTCATCCTCGATGATGCAATGGCCTGCGATGGCAGCGTTGTTCACGATGATCACATTGTTGCCGATGATCGCATCATGCGCCACGTGGCAGCCCGCCATAAGCAGGCAATCTTCGCCCACACGGGTAAGACCCCCACCGCCCTCGGTGCCGGTGTTGATCGTCACATGCTCGCGGATGCGGGTGCGAGCGCCAATCTCCAAACGGGTCTTTTCGCCCGTATATTTCAGGTCTTGCGGGATTTCACCAACCACAGCAAAGGAAAAGATCGTGACGCCTGCGCCAATGGTCGTATCGCCCTTGATCACGACATGGCTGTGAATGGTGCACCCTTCACCAAGCCGGACCTCGGGGCCGATATGGCAAAACGGGCCGATGGTGCAGCCCGCACCGATATGCGCCCCGTGCTCGATGACAGCACTTGGGTGAATGGCCGCGCTCATCCGGCTTTGGTCCCGCTCAGATCCATCATCGCGGTGAACTCAGCCTCACAGGCCAACTCGTCGCCAACCATGGCCACGCCTGCAAATTTCCAAACCTTGCCACCGGGCTTTCCGCGCAATGTCTTGAGGTTCATTTCCAAAACGTCTCCGGGCACAACCATCCGGCGGAATTTGCACTTCTCGATCGACATGAAATAGACCAGCATATTGCGATCCGCCATGCCGAGTGCCGTGCCGACCATAACGGCGGCGGTCTGCGCCATCGCCTCGACGATGGTGACGCCGGGCATGATGGGATTGCCGGGGAAGTGGCCCTGAAAATGCGGCTCATTCATGGTGACGTTCTTGATGCCGACGGCGGTTTCATAGCCGTCGATATCGCGCACCTTGTCGACCAGAAGGAAAGGATAGCGATGCGGGATCAGGCGCTGGATCAGGTGGATGTCGGCGCTCATAAGCTCGGTCATATCGGTCCCTTCCAGGTGTCGTGATCCGCGTTTTGAAATGTCCTACCAACTCGGCCCGGGCGCTGCAAGCGCAGGGCCGGATCAACCATGCCTCAGTCCTGCGCGGGCTCTGTAACAGCCTCAGGCACCGCGTCCTGTGCAGGCGCGCGGTCTTCGGCAGATGCGCCACCCTCAAGTCCAGGCACTTGGCCCGACCCATCCCCGATGGCCGCATCCACGCGCGAAATCGCCAGATCGGTGATATCAATTACATTGGCCCGCAAAAGCACCTGCCTGCTATCAAGGATGATCGTGCCGCCCGCATCGCGCATCAGCTCAATGAGGATAGGCTCGGACATGCGCATCAGGCTAAGAGGGGCTATCTCGCGCCCGCGCTCCAGATCAATCGCGCGGCGCTCGTTATCGGCGCGCAGATCACGCACCTTGGCGTCGAACGCATCAGCGGCATTGCGGAAATCCTCGGGGGACATATTGGGGCGGCTGTCGGTCAGGGATTGCTCCTCAGCGCGCAGCTCGGCCTCAATCGTGCGATTGGACGCAATAAGTTTCTCTCGCTCGGCTTGATATTGCTGAATCAAACGCTGACCAACGCGCGTTTCGTTGAAAAGCCGCTCCGGATCCAGCACAAGGATTTCGCTCTGCACCGTACCCACATCTTGGGCCATAACGGGAAGCGGTGCCATGATGCACAAGGCAGCCGCAAACCACGGGCCGAACAGGCGGCCCATGGCTCTAGAATTCCGTGGCGATGGTCAGGTCGAAGTTCTGCGAACGGTCGCCTGTCTCGCGGCTGATAGGTTGCGAGAAGTTGAACCGCAACGGACCAAAGGGCGATGTCCAGATCAGCGAGACGCCCATCGCGCTGCGCGCTTTGAAGCTCTCAGATTGCACATTCGCATTGGTCACGTCCAACCCCCAGATGGAGCCAACATCAAGGAACGCACCGGCCGACAGGCCGTATTCCTCAGGCAGGCCTAGCGGGAATTCCGCGTCCAGTTTCAGTGCGGCGTAGAAGTTACCACCCAACTGGTCGCGGCCTTCACGCGGGCCGATGCCGTTTGGCTCAAATCCGCGGATCACCTGACCCGAGAACCGATCAACCGCGCGGCTATTGTCGCTGCCTTGAAAGTTGAGCGCGCCACCTTCGAGTGTGGCGCGAAGTGTCACTTCCTCGTTCAGAACACGGGTCTGTGCGATGGCACGGATCGTGGACTTGATATAGGTCAGATCACCACCCAAACCGTAGAAATCCTGCCCTGCCGAGATCAGTACACCGGCATTCGGATTAAGCCCCGAGACACGCGTGTCGAATGTGTAGACATATCCCAAGCCGCTTGCAAACTGCTCACCTTGAGCGGTTTCGCGTGCAAGGATGGAATTCGGACCCTGAAGACCGGAATAGTTCCGCATCTCGTCATAGCGCGCACTATAAAGAAGCGTCAGGCGGCCATTTTCGCTCACGGGGAAGGTCAAGCTGGGCCGGAACGTGCCGATGGTAGTGTCATAGGTTGCAAAATCATCCTCTGTCTCCACCAGACCAAAGTTGAGCCCGAAGGCAACATCGCGGCCCAGGAAAGCAGGTTCTGTGAAGTTGATGTTGTATTGCGCATTATCAGCGCTCACCCCAACGGACGCCGCCAAAGTCTGACCACGGCCAAGGAAGTTGCGCTCCGCGAGGCCAACAGACACCCCGAGGCCGGAGGTTGTCGAGAAGGACGCACCAAAGCTCAGCGAGCCCGTGCTTTGCTCTTCGACATCGACATCCACAACCACCGTATCGGGGCGCGAGCCTTCGCGGGCATCTACAGAAGCATCGGCGAAATACCCAAGCGCCCGGATACGCGAGGCAGCTTCGCGAATTTCGCGCGGGTTGAAGGGGTCGCCTTCAACAGTATCGAACTGACGGCGGATCACACGGTCAAGCGTGGTCGTGTTGCCCTCAATATCAATGCGCTCAACAAACACGCGTGGGCCGCGCACGATCACAAATTCCACGTCGAGTGTGAGATCGCGGTCATTTCGTGTGATGCGCGGCTCGACCCGCAGGAAATCAACTCCCTGACGCAGGCCCAGGCGCTCCATCCGCGAAATTGAATTTTCCACCAGCGTTGGAGAGTAGATCACACCCGGACGTATTTTCAGCGCCTCTTGATACTCATCCGCATCCACCTCGGGGATTTCGCTCACGGTCGTGATTTCGCCGAATTTGAACTGCTGACCTTCCTGGATGTTGAAGGTGATGAAATAGGTGTCACGCTCGCGGGCAAGCTCGGCGTTGGCGCCGGTCACGCGGAAATCAACATAGCCGCGTGAGGAATAGAAATCAGCCAGAAGCTGTTTGTCGAACTCGATCCGGTCCTCCACGAACGTATCGCGATTGATAAGCGCGCGGAAAACACCCGCTTGCTTGGAGCCGACAACACGGCGCAGACGGCGGTCTGAGTAAGCACGGTTGCCAACAAAGCTAAGGCGCTGCACCTCAATTTTGCTGCCCTCAAAGATTTCAAACACCAGATCAACACGGTTGTCGCTGCGCCGGATCACGCGCGGCGTCACGCGGGCGGCTGCGCGACCGCTTTCGGAATAGGCATCCACGATAATAGCTGCGTCACGTTCGGCCTTGGCGGGGCTGAATACCTGGCGCGAGGCGCTCTCGATAAAGCCTGCCAGATCGTCGTCTTTAAGCTTGGTGTTTCCTTCAAAGGCGATGCGCGAGATCGTTGGAAATTCACGCACTGTGATTTCCAGCGTGTTGCCACGTGGATTAAGCGAAACTTCCTCAAAAAGGCCGCTGGCGAGGATTCGCTGATAGGCGTCATTCAGTTCCCCGGCGGTCACCGTCTCTCCCCGAGCGATTCCCGCGAAGCTCTGAATCGTGCTTGTTTCAATCCGCTGGTTGCCCTCGACCACCACCGAATTGAAGCGGAAAGACTGCGCAGAGGCGGGTACGGCACTTGCCAGATAGGTGAAGGATATCATCGTGATAACGAGGCATACTCGAGCGACTTTCGTGCCCAAAGCCAAACCCGAGATCCGTCCATTCATTCGATCGAAGAAATTCATTATCCAAACCCAGTCAGCCATCCCACTCGCCCAAGTGACTAACCCGTCTGCCCCCCCTTGTCAAAACGCCAATAGCCCCCTGAGGGGCTAAGATCACAAGATGTTGCGGTGACGCCTATGCGCGCTTAAAGCGATACGATGTAGGCTGCGGCGAAAAGCGAGCCTGCGATGGCCACTGGAAAGATCAGCCGATCCAGATTGAGCGCCCAAAGAAGGCCAAAACCCTGCGGTGATCCTGTAATATTCTGCATGTCAGCACCTTTTGCTGCGACTATCATTCGCGTGCAAAGAGTATCGCCGGGCAATGTGGCACAGAGCGGGGCGCAAATGTGGCAAGATTGTGGCAAAGCGGGTGGGACCCTACTTTTAGATCACGCAAGGCTCAGGGACAAAAGAGATCGTTGAACACCGCAAAGCCCATGAGCCCGAGGATCAGCGTGAGCCCCGCGCTCATCAATACGCGCAGCGCCATATCGCTGGGCGGGCGGCCTGTGACCGCCTCATAGGCGTAAAACACAAGGTGCCCGCCATCGAGCACCGGGATCGGAAAGAGGTTCAACAGCCCCACAGCCGTCGACAGGACCGCGATAAACCAGATGAAGCTCGACATGCCCTGACTGGCCATGGCGCCCGAGACCTGCGCGATGCCGATGGGGCCGGACATGTTGCAGGTGCTGATCGCGCCTGAGATCATGTGGTAGAGTCCTGAAATCGAATTCTCGACCACCGAATATGTCTGCCCAACGCCGCCCTGAAGAGCCGCGATGGGGCCAAGACGCTCGGTCCCCGGCTCAAACGCCAGACCGCCCGCAATACCGATGCGCCACTGGGTCTTGAAGCCGCCCTCGGGCTGCGGCTCGTCCACGCGCTTGGGCGCGAGGGTGAAGGGCAGCACCTCCCCTTCCCGCCACACCGTGAGCGCGAGGCTGCGCCCGTTGGAGCCTTCAACGATATCGACCAATTCAGAGAACGCGGTGATTGGATTGTCGTCCACGGCGATGATCACATCCCCCACACTGAGCCGCGCCTCAAACGCCGCGGATTGCGGGGCGAGCTGCGTGATAATGGGCGGCAGGGGGTGTGGGCCCGGAACGGTGATCTGCGAGCCCGCGCGCAGAACGGTATAGTCCAGCACCGCCGCCGGGCGCAGCCCTTCGGTGAATGCGTTAAACGCCTCGCCATCATCAAACGCGGGCACGGCCTCCCCATCAATCGCCAGAAGCGTATCACCGGGCTCCAGCATCACACCTTGTGCAGGCAGCGGGCGCAACTCGCCAATGCTGAGCGGTTCGGCCACGCGGCCTTGGGTCATCATAATGGCCCCGAAGACCAGAATGGACATCACGAAGTTGAAGATCGGCCCTGCCGCCACCGTGGCCGTGCGCGCCCAGAGCGGTGCACCGTGCATCGTCTGGCGCAGGCGCACCGGATCAGCCTCAGCCTTGGCCATGGCGCCCGCATCCTTGGAGCTTGCCGCCGACGCATCGCCCAGAAATTTCACGTATCCACCAAAGGGCAGCGCCGCGATCTGCCACACGGTGCCGTGCTTGTCGGTGCGCGCAAAGAGCACCGGGCCAAAGCCGATTGAGAAAACCTCCGCCTTGATGCCAGACCAGCGACCCACGATGTAATGGCCATATTCATGCACAGCCACGATCACAGAAAGGGCTGCCACAAAGGCCAGAAGCGTCATGAAGAGGCCGCCAAACTGCGGAATAAAAGCGGTCATCACTGGGAAATAGTCCTATTTTCTGGCGTTTTGCTATGCTCGGCTGCGGATCTGTGCGTCCATCTGCTTGCGTGTAAGGTGGTCCACCTCTGCGACGGTTTCAAGCGTGATATCGCCCATCGCTTCCGCATGGGGGGCCATCGCCTGCATCGCCTCAGTGACATGGGCGGTCATTTCGGTAAAGCCTGTGCGCCCTGCGATGAAGTGATCAAGCGCGCGTTCCTTGGCCGCGTTGAACACCGCCCCCGCATGACCGCCCGCCTGCATCACCTCCTGCGCAAGCCCTAGGGCGGGGTAGCGGCGCAGGTCCGGCGCGCGAAATTCCAACGAGCCGATGGCGGCAAGGTCGAGCCGCTCCACCGGCAGATCGCGCCGCGTGGGCCAATGGAGCGCATAGCCGATGGCGTGGCGCATATCCGGCGGCCCGATATGGGCCATCAGCGCGCCGTCGCGAAACCCCACAAGGGCGTGGACAAGGCTCTGGGGATGGATCAGCACCTCAATCTGGCGCGGAGTAAACCCGAAGAACTCTTTGGTTTCAATAAGCTCAAGGGCTTTGTTAAACATAGACGCACTGTCGATGGTGATCCGCTGGCCCATGTCCCAATTGGGATGGGATGAGGCCTGAGATACGGTGGCACCGGGCAAATCCTCCAGCGGCCAGTCGCGGAACGCGCCGCCTGAGGCGGTGATGATGACCCGTTCGGCCTCTGCGATATCTTCGCCTACAAGTGCCTGAAACACCGCCGAATGTTCGCTATCCACGGGCAAGATACGCGCGCCGCGCGCCTTTGCGGTAGCCAGCAGAAGCGGCCCGGCAGTCACCAGCGATTCCTTGTTGGCCAGCGCCAATGTGGCCCCCTCGCGCAGCGCCGCCATACCGGGGGCGAGGCCCGCATGGCCCACGATGGCCGACATGGTCCAATCGGCAGGGCGCGAAGCGGCCTCGATCAGCGCGGCGGCCCCGGCGGCGGCTTCAACCCCGGTGCCGTCCAACGCAGCGCGCAGATCGGGCAGCGCGTCTTCATGCGCGGTCACGGCCACCTCCACGCCAAACTCGCGCGCATCTGCCGCGAGTTGCGCGATGTTGCGCCCCCCGGTCAGCGCCACGACGTCGTAATCGCCACGCGCGCGGCGGATCAAATCGAGCGTATTTTGCCCAATAGAGCCTGTGGCCCCCAGAATACTGATCCGTCTCATGCAAGCCCCGGTAAAAGGCCAAATGCCCAAAGAAGCCCCGCCAGAAGCGCGCCGCCCAGCATTGCGTCAAAGCGGTCCAGAACGCCGCCATGTCCGGGGATGAGGTTGGAGCTGTCCTTCACCCCCAAGCGGCGCTTGATCCAGCTTTCCCAGATATCGCCCATCTGCCCGGCCAACGCGACGAGGACCGACACCACCGCCAGCCATGCCCCCGCACCAAGCACGCCCGCAAAGGCAAACCCGACCCCTGCCGCCGCCACCCAGCCTGCAATCGTGCCGGACCATGTTTTCTTGGGGCTGATGGCGGGCCAGAACTTTGGGCCCCCAAAGCTGCGCCCCGCGAAATATCCCGCCACATCCGTGGCCACGACGACCGCAATCACCCACAAGACCCACAAAAGCCCTGCCCCATCCCGCAGGCTGACCATCGCATAACACGCCAGCAGCGTGGCCGCGGCGAAGAGCCCGAATGTGACCTGTCGGCCGGGCATCCGCCCTGCGCCCGCCACCGCGGCGGCCAGAAGCAGGGGCAGCACCATAAGGCCCGGCATGACCCATGTCGCAGCCAGCGCCGCAAAGCTCAGCACGCCAAGGGCCAGCGCGGTTCCACGCGCCTCGGGCGCGATCATGCGCGACAGCTCCCACACCATCGCGCCGCCCAAAAGCCAGACGCCCACGGCAAAGAATATCCCGCCCAGCCAAAGCTCAATCACCCCAATCACGATCATCACCGCCGCCGAGATCAGCCGGGGGGCTAGATCGCCCCAGCGCGCGGCCCCGCTCATGCGGGCACAGCGCCGAAACGACGCTCGCGTTTGCCGTAGCTCCCCACGAGGTTTGCAAAAATCTCGGAGGAGAAATCGGGCCAGAGCGTGTCGATGAACTCATATTCCGCATAGGCCGATTGCCAGAGCAGGAAGTTAGAAATGCGCGCCTCGCCGCTGGTGCGGATCACCAGATCGGGATCTGGCAGAACGCGCGTGTCGAGAAATTTGGTCAGCGTCTCTTCGGTCACATCTGCCGGATCAAGATTGCCCGAAGCGACCTCCTCGGCCAGCCGCTTGGTCGCACGGCTTACCTCATCGCGGCTGCCGTAATTGAGCGCGATGGTCAGATGCACCCGGTCATTATGGGCGGTCATGCCCTCAAGCTCGTCCATGAGCGACACAAGCTTGCGATCCAGCTGCACCCGGTCGCCAATAAAGCGGACCCGCACGCCCTCATCACAAAGCGCGCGGGCCTCTTTGGTGATGTAGCGGCGGAACAGGCTCATGAGGCCTGCAACCTCGACCTGCGTGCGCTTCCAATTCTCGGTAGAAAAGGCAAATATTGTCAGATACTTGACGCCCAGATTAGGACAAGACTCAACAATCTCACGGACCCGTTTGGCGCCTGCGTGGTGGCCGAAAAGACGTGGACGCCCGCGCGCTTGCGCCCAGCGTCCATTGCCATCCATGATAACGGCCACATGCTTGGGCCCGCCGTCTGCAATGTCCGACGTGCCGGACATCAGACCTGCATGATCTCCGCCTGCTTATGCTCCAACGCTTCATCCACCTTGGTGATAAACTGGTCGGTCATTTCCTGAACTGCCCCTTCCCAGAACTTCTGATCATCCTCGGACATGCCATCGGCCTTGGCCTTCTTGATCTGGTCCATCCCATCGCGGCGGATGTTGCGGATCGCCACGCGCGCATGTTCGGCATATTGCCCCGCCACTTTGGTAAGCTCGCGGCGGCGCTCTTCGTTCAGCTCAGGGATGGGCAGCATGATGATGGTGCCGTTGAGCTGCGGATTGATACCAAGACCACTTTCACGCAGGGCCTTTTCAACCTTGTTCACAAGGCCCTTGTCCCAGACATTGATCGTGACCATCCGAGGCTCGGGCACATTGACTGTGCCCACCTGGTTGATCGGGGTCTGCTGGCCATAAGCATCAACCATCACAGGCTCCAGCATGGAGGCCGAGGCGCGGCCCGTGCGCAGCGAGGCGAACTCGGTCTTGAGGCTGCCCATGGCGCCATTCATGCGCCGCTCAAGATCATCGGTATCAAGGAGAAATTCGTCGGACACAGGGACAGGCCTCATATTCTTGGATGCGGATTTTGAAACGGTTTAGAGCATGGCCGAAAGGATGTATAGAAAAACGCGCGCCTACTCATGCACGCGCGTATACGTCCCTTCACCCGCGAGGATGCCTTTGAAGCCCCCCGGCGTGTCGAGAGAAAACACAATAATCGGCAGGTTGTTGTCGCGCGCAAGGGCTATGGCGCTGGCATCCATGACCTTTAGGTGCTTGGCCAGCACCTCATCATAAGTGACGGCGTCATAGCGCACGGCATCGGCGTGTTTGACGGGGTCCTTATCATAAACACCGTCCACCTTAGTGCCTTTGAAGATCGCTTCGCAGGCCATTTCATTGGCGCGCAGAGTCGCCGCGGTGTCGGTTGTGAAATAGGGATTGCCGGTGCCCGCAGCAAAGATGCAGACACGCTTTTTCTCCAGATGGCGCACGGCGCGGCGGCGAATATAAGGCTCAGCCACCTCGTCCATGCGAATGGCGCTGATCACCCGGCAGTAGACGCCCAGCTTTTCAAGCGCGCTCTGCATTGCCAGCGCGTTCATCACAGTGGCGAGCATCCCCATGTAATCCGCTGTGGTCCGCTCCATCCCTTGTGCACTGCCTTGAAGCCCGCGAAAAATGTTACCGCCGCCGATCACCATGCAAATTTCCACCCCCAGATCGTGGACGATCTTCACTTCGCGCGCGATCCGCTCAACCGTGGGAGGGTGCAGGCCAAAGGCGCTGTCGCCCATCAACGCTTCCCCCGAAATCTTCAGCATGACGCGTTTGAAGGTGGTCTTGGGGGTCTCGCTCATGGCGCGCTCCGATATATGATGGCGGGTTGCCGCGCAAAATGATCCAATCGGGGCCCAAGTTCAATGCCCAAACCCTCGCAAGGGGCGGCCAAATCGCCTATGACGCGACGGATGTTGGATGAGATAGACATAAGTGCGGATCGCCCGGTCCTGATCGCGGGGCCTACGGCCTCGGGCAAATCGGCGCTGGCGCTACGCGTGGCCGAGCGGTTTGGCGGTGCCGTGATCAATGCCGACGCGATTCAGGTCTTTGCCAATTGGCGGATATTATCAGCGCGACCGTCGGCTGAGGATGAGGCGCGCGCGCCGCATCACCTCTATGGGCACGTGGCCGCAGATGGGACATATTCCGTGGGGCATTGGCTGCGTGATGTGGCCCCTTTACTGGGCGGCGCGCGACCGATTGTTGTGGGTGGCACGGGCCTCTACTTCACCGCACTGACCGAGGGCCTGGCCGAAATCCCGGCGATTCCGGCGGATATTCGCGCGCGAGGCGATGCGTTGCGAATCGGCGGTCTGCCCACGATGATCGCTGACCTCGCACCTGAAGATGCGGCCCGCGTCGATCTGCAAAACCCGATGCGGGTGCAACGTGCGTGGGAAGTCCATGCCGCCACGGGCCGCGCTTTGGCCGACTGGCAGGCGGCCACCCCTGCGCCGCTGGTCCCGCTGGCAGGCGCCCATGCGCTCTTGCTTGATGCGCCGAAAGACTGGCTCACCCCCCGGATCAAGGTGCGGTTTGATGCGATGATCACGGCAGGCGCGCTTGATGAGGCGCGCGCTAACCTCGCCATATGGGACCCCGCGCAGCCCTCATCAAAATGCATCGGAGCCGCTGATCTCATCGCCCATCTCAGGGGGGAGATGCCCCTTGAAGCCGCGAGAGAGGCTGCTATCATCGCGACACGGCAATTCGCCAAACGCCAGCGCACCTGGTTTCGCGCGCGCATGAAAAACTGGCAGTGCCTCAGCTTATCGAGTGATTTTTACTTGTAACATCATACGCTTATGTGAATGTACCGCGTAGACAGTTCAGGTGTCAGTTGACCAAACCCGATAAAAGGCGTGATGCGACGTGACAGACGGCGTGCAAATCCTGACACTCGTACAATGGTCGCGCGGCGCGTCGTGGCGGCTGGATCTGCCTCATAGCTGCGGACATCATGCGCTGATCTGGGTTACCAAGGGCCAGGCCCGCGCCACGGTGGATGGGGTGCGGCGCGGCGTGGGCGTGCATAACGCTTTGGCGGTGCCTGCGGGCACACTCTTTTCCATGGACCTCGGCACACAGTGTTTTGGCCTTGTCTGCCTCATCCCGGCGGGCGGCGCATTCCTTATGCCCGACCGCCCACAGCACTTGCGCATCCGCGAGGTGAAAAGCCAATCCGAGCTGACCTCCCTGCTGGAGGCACTGAGCCGGGAGGTCAATCACCCGCGCGATTTCTCCGACGAGGCGCGCAACGCATTGGCGCAACAAATCACCATATGGCTGCGCCGCGCGATGATCGACCACGAGATCCCCGCCGCCCCCACCGCCGCGGAACGGCTGGTCACGGCCTATGCGGCGATGGTGGAGCAAAGCCATGCAACGGGGGTGCCAATGGCTGATTACGCCCGGGATTTAGGGGTGACGCCCACCCATCTCACACGCAGTTGCAAGGCGGTATCCGGTATGACAGCGGCGGATATGTTGACCGGGCGGGTGCTTCATGCCGCGCGCGATATGTTGGAGATAGGGCGCGACCCCATCCGCTTTGTCGCGGCGCAGTTGGGGTTCAGCAGTGCGGCTTATTTCTCACGCTTCATACTGCATCATACGAAAAAAAGTCCCTCGGAGCTGCGCCGCAGCGCCCAATCGCAGAGCCTCGCGCGGGCACACTGATACGGTCGCGGTGATACAGCCACACTGATACCGACGCACTGACTGGGGCGCACCGGCACTGGCGCAGTGATCAGCTGCCCCAGATGACTTTCACATAATTGCGCGTTTCCTTAAAAGGTGGGACGCCGCCATATTTCTTCACCGCCCCCGGCCCCGCATTATAGGCGGCCAGCGCCAGACGCCACGAGCCGAACTCGCGGTATTGCTTGGCCAGATAGCGCGCACCACCTTCAAGGTTTTGCTTGGGATCATGCGGGTCGACCCGCAGATAGGCCGCCGTGCCGGGCATAAGCTGCGCCAGGCCAATCGCCCCCTTATGACTAAGCGCGGTTGGCTTCCAGTTGGATTCTTGCTGTACAAGACGCAAGAAGAGGTCTTCGGGCACGTTGTGCTTGCGCGCAGCCGCCTTGGCCAATGTCAGATATTCACCGCGATAGCGCCCGTCATAGGCCTCGCTCTCATCGCCCCATTTGGTGGGCGTGTTGATCTTCTGGGGCTGTAGACGAACGGAGGCTTTGTATTGCGACGAGGCGCGCGTATCGAGCACTTTGAGCTGGCTTTTGAAGCTCTTGGCGTTTTGGGAAAAAAGGTCAGCCTGCGCCACATCCCCCGCAGCTATAAACAGCGCAGACGCGCAGATCATCTTGGCCAACCCAAAAACTCTCATGTTTAAATCTCATACCCATTACCATCGGAATGGCAATATACTGATTCCGCGTGGCTTTTCTAGCAGCGCGGGCGCTTTCGGCAATATACCGAGTGAAATTGGTTCATTTTACGCAAATTTAAGTCTTTTCATCCCATGCTCACGGTGATGTAACGCGTGGCACTTGCACACGGGCAAGGGTGATAAAACTCGGGAGATTGGCGCATGGCCGGATCGGTGAACAAAGTCATTTTGATTGGCAATCTGGGGCGTGACCCAGAGGTGCGCAGCTTCCAGAACGGCGGCAAAGTGTGCAATCTGCGCATCGCCACGTCGGAGAATTGGAAAGACAAAAACACCGGCGAGCGCAAAGAGCGGACCGAATGGCACACGGTCGCCATTTTCAACGACGGTCTGGTGCGGATCGCCGAACAATATCTGCGCAAAGGCTCCAAAGTGTATATCGAGGGCCAGTTGCAAACCCGCAAATGGCAGGACCAGAGCGGCGCAGACCGATACAGCACCGAGGTTGTGCTGCAAGGTTTTGGCGGTACGCTGACCATGCTTGACGGTCGCAGCGAAGGCGGCGGCGGTGGATATTCCGGCGGTGGTGGCGGTCAAGGCGGCGGTTATGGCGGCGGCGGCGGTGATTACGGCGGCGGTATGGATCAAGGCGGCGGCGCACCTTCTGGCGGCGGCAGCGGCGGTCCCTCGCGCGATTTCGACGACGAAATTCCGTTCTGATTTTAACCAGATTTTAGCGGCTCAGGCGCATGTCTGGCGGGTATGGATATCCGCTGGACCACGCCTGACGTCTCCCCCGCCCTGCCCGGCACGCCGATGCAGCAACACCCGACCTATGCGCGCAGCTTGGCCGCGTTTGGCCGCGAGAGCGTAGTGGCGGAGATCTACGACCGCGGCACACGCATCGCCCGCGCACAGATTGCCCTGCGGGAGTTTGGCCCGATCCGGCTTGCATGGCTCGCGCGCGGGCCAGTTTGGGCAGGCGCTATTCGCGCCAATTGCCTCACGGAGATCAAACGCACTGCCCCGTGGCGGAGGGTCTGGGCCGCCTCCACCGATGATAACAAATCGCGCGGGCTGAGGATCAGCCATCCCGTCCAGATGGCCGAGATCGACCTGCGCCCGGATGCCACCACCCGTCGCGCAGCACTCCACGGCAAATGGCGCAACCGCCTCTGTCACGCCGAAGGTGCCGGGCTCACCCTCATCGCCCGCCCATGTTGCCTGCCTCGTGATGGCCCGCTCCTGATGCGCGAGGTGGCGCAGCGCAAGGCCCGCGGCTACGCAGGCCTGCCGCCTGATTTCACAGCGGCCTGGATCGCCGCCGACCCGTCGGGCACGCTATTGATAGAGGCACGCCAAGGCGGTGAGGTATTGGCCTTCATGCTCTTCTTGCGCCACGCAGATCGCGCCACATATCACGCTGGCTGGACCGGCGCGCTTGGCCGCGCGCTCAGCGCGCATAACCTCACCCTTTGGCACGGTTGCGAGGCGTTGGCCCAATCAGGCGTCACTGGCGTTGATCTGGGCCGCATGGATAGCGCCCCGCCCGGCCTTGCCCGCTTCAAACGCGGCGCAGGGGCCGATATAGTCACCCTAACCGCCACACATCTCAGCGTTTGAGCCGCCCAAACCCGTGCCCCATGCTGCTTTGTCTCTGGCCTTTCACGCGCGCCCCGTATAGGGCGCAAGCAAACGACCTGAGGATACCCTGAATGGACCTGCGAAATATCGCGATTATCGCCCACGTTGACCACGGCAAGACGACGCTTGTGGACGAACTTCTGAAGCAATCCGGCGCCTTCCGCTCGAACCAAGCCGTGGACGAACGCGCCATGGACAGCAATGATCTGGAACGCGAGCGCGGGATCACCATCTTTGCCAAGCCGACCTCGGTGGTCTGGAAAGGCACGCGGATCAATATCGTCGACACCCCCGGCCACGCCGATTTCGGTGGCGAGGTGGAGCGGATCCTGAGCATGGTGGACGGGGTTGTTTTGCTCGTCGATGCGGCCGAAGGGCCGATGCCGCAGACGAAATTCGTGACGTCCAAGGCGCTCGCCCTCGGCCTGCGCCCCATTGTGGTGCTCAACAAGGTCGACAAGACCGATGCAGAGCCTGACCGGGCCCTGGATGAGTGTTTTGATCTCTTCGCCTCGCTGGATGCGGATGACGATCAGCTCGATTTCCCCCATATGTATGCCTCGGGCCGTTCCGGCTGGGCTGATCATGAGTTGACCGGGCCGCGCAAAGACCTGAGCGCGCTCTTTGATCTTGTAGTGAACCACGTCCCCGCACCCCGGCAAATCGCGCAGGCCAATGATGATTTCCGCATGCTGGCCACGACCCTTGGTGCCGATCCGTTCGTGGGTCGTCTGCTGACAGGCCGCGTGGAAAGTGGCCATATCAAAGTGGGTGCCACCGTTCAGGCGCTCAGCCGCATTGGCCAGAAGATTGAGCAATTCCGCGTGACGCGTATTCAGGCCTTCCGCGGCCTTGCGTCTCAGGACATCGAAGAGGCGCAGGCCGGCGATATCGTAAGCCTCGCGGGCATGTCCAAGGCCACAGTGGCCGACACGATCTGCGCGCTCGCCGTGGATACGCCGATTGAGGCGCAACCCATTGACCCGCCCACGATCACGGTCACCTTTGGCATCAATGACAGCCCGCTCGCGGGCCGTGATGGCAAGAAGGTGCAGAGCCGCGTGATCCGCGATCGCCTTCTGAAAGAGGCCGAATCCAACGTGGCCATCAAAGTGACCGACACACCTGGCGGTGAGGCTTTTGAAGTCGCGGGCCGGGGCGAATTGCAGATGGGCGTCTTGATCGAGAACATGCGCCGCGAAGGCTTTGAGTTGTCGATCTCGCGCCCTCAGGTTCTGATGCGTGAAGGCGAGAATGGAGAGCGGCTTGAACCTGTGGAAGAGGTCACCATTGATGTGGATGACGAGTATTCCGGCGCGGTGATCGAGAAAATCACAGGCGCGCGCAAAGGCGAACTGACTGAGATGAAACCGGCAGGCGCTGGCAAGACCCGCATCATTGCGCGGGTGCCCTCACGCGGCCTCATCGGGTATCACGGTGAGTTTCTGACAGACACGCGTGGCACCGGGGTGCTGAACCGCGTGTTCCACGGCTGGGCCGAGCATAAGGGCGCCATCCCGGGACGCCGTGCCGGTGTGCTGATCTCGATGGAAAACGGCGAATCCGTCGCTTATGCGCTTTGGAATCTTGAGGATCGCGGGCGCATGTTCATCGGCGCACAGGCCAAGATTTATACCGGCATGATCATCGGCGAGCATAGTCGCGAAAACGATCTTGAGGTGAACCCTCTAAAGGGCAAAAAGCTAACCAACGTGCGCGCCTCAGGCACGGACGAGGCGGTGCGCCTGACCACACCGATCACAATGACGCTTGAGCAGGCCATCGCCTATATTGACGATGATGAGCTGGTCGAAGTCACGCCCAACGCGATCCGGATGCGCAAACGCTATCTCGACCCGCATGAGCGCAAACGGCACGCCAAGGGCAACTGATCCGCAGGATAAAGGCGCTCTGACATACCTAACCCGGCCCCTTTTCGGGCTGGGTGAAATATGCTGAGTATTGCAATAAAAGGGCAAGGCCGTTGCGGTGCATATATTTGTGCTCCGCCTCTACGATGAGGGCTTTTTTCGCGCCTTACTTGGCCACATATTGACCTTTTCGTAGCAGGCCACCGTAATGACACCCCAATTGGGTAGAGCGTATCGCGCCTCAAAACCGAGAATCCGGTGGCATCTGCATCAATATATGCGACGTCTGCACAGTAAGCGGTTTTTTTCGTATACTTATGATCGGAAGCAATCATGACTGAGAGTGGCCTCCCCGCCTGCAAGACGTGCAACCACGGGTAGGCGGCGCTCTACCAAGCCCACCTTTCTGCCGACAAAAACCAGCGCGCGCGTTATTCCGAGGTCTCGACGATCATCAATTCGCGCTCTGACGCGCCGCGCGCGTAGCTCAGCGCCTCTTGATACTCCGGCGAGTGGTAGCATGCCTCGGCCGCCTCGACGCTCGCGAATTTCGCGACCACATTGCGCGGCCTGTCGCGGCCTTCAAGCTGTACATAGCGGCCTGCCCGCGCGATGAACATTCCGCCATGTTTGGTGACGGCAGGGCCCGCGAGGGCCGCGTACTTCGCATAGGCCTCCTCATCGGTGACAGTCACATGGGCGATCCAAAGCGCTGGCATGGCTTATCCTTTCAAAAGGGTTTTGACGGCATCAATCGCCGCTTCAGCATTCTCGGCGCTGGGTCCGCCGCCTTGGGCCATATCAGCGCGGCCACCGCCACCTTTTCCGCCCAGCTCGGCCACAGCGGCCTTGACCATATCCACCGCCGAGATACGGCCTGTGAGGTCCTCGGTCACACCAGCGGCCACAGCCGCCTTGCCGCCCGCGTCGGCGATCAGCAGGACCGCGCCCGATCCCATGCGGCCCTTATGCTCATCAATCAGCGCCGGAAGGTCCTTGCCAGACACACCGCTCAGAACCTGCGCCATAAGTGCCATGCCGCCCACATCCTCAGGCTCCGCCGCACCCTGCCCTGCACCGCCTGACATGGCCAACTCGCGGCGTAGCTGCGCCACTTCATTGGCCAGCGCTTTGCGTTCATCCATGAGCGCGCGTACCCGCTCAGGCGTATCCTCAGGCCGCGATTTCAGCGCGCCTGCGATATCCGCCACACGGGCCGATTGGGCCGCCAGATGGTCAAACGCCGCCTGCCCGGTCAGCGCCTCGATCCGCCGCACACCCGAGCTGGACGCCGCATCGCCAAGCGTCACGAAAAGCCCGATATCGCCGGTTTGCCCCACATGGGTGCCGCCGCAAAGCTCGATCGAATAAGTGTCGCCAGCAGTGCCGCGCCCTGATCCCGCTGCGCGGCCCATCGACACAACACGCACTTCGTCGCTATATTTCTCGCCAAAAAGCGCCTGCGCCCCAAGCGCGCGGGCGTCGTCAGGCGTCATGATCCGCGTCTCAACGGGCGCGTTTTGACGGATATAGGCGTTCACCTCCCGCTCGACGCGGCTCAACTCATCCGCACTCAGCGCCTTGGTATGGCTGAAATCAAAGCGCAAACGGTCCGCCGCGTTAAGACTGCCGCGCTGCGCCACATGGTCTCCAAGGGCCGCCCGCAGCGCCTCATGCAGAAGGTGCGTCGCGGAGTGATTGGCCCGAATGGCCCCCCGGCGCACCGGATCGACCTCCAGAACAGCCGCCGTCCCCGTGGCCAATGTGCCCTCGGTCACTTCGGCCATATGGATAAACACACCGGCCACTTTGCGCGTATCCGTGATGCGCGCGGCACCGCCCTCACTGCGCAAAACGCCGCTATCGCCAACCTGCCCGCCGGATTCCGCATAAAACGGCGTCTGGTTCAGCACGATTTGCACAGCCTGCCCCTTGGTCGCGCTGCTCACCTTCGCCCCATCCTGCACCAGTGCTGCGATCTGCCCTTCGGCTGTTTCCGTGTCATACCCCAGAAAATCCGTAACCCCGGAAGCCTCGGCAATATCGAACCACACATCCGCATCGACCGCCTCACCCGAGCCGGACCACGCCGCGCGGGCCTTTGCCTTCTGCTCGGCCATGGCTTCATCAAAGCCCGCCACATCCACCTCGCGCCCCTTTTCGCGGAGCGCATCTTGCGTCAGGTCCAGCGGAAATCCGAACGTATCATAGAGCTTGAACGCTGTAGCGCCGGGAAGCGCCGCACCCTCGGGCAGGCCCACCAAAGCGTCGTCCAAAAGGCCCAAGCCCCGGTCAAGCGTCTGCTTGAACCGCGTCTCCTCTTGGCGCAGCGTTTCCTCAATCATGGATTGTGCCCGGCCAAGCTCAGGAAATGCCTGCCCCATCTGCGTCACAAGCGCAGGGACCAGACGGTGCATCACCGGATCTTTTGCACCCAAAAGATGCGCGTGCCGCATGGCGCGCCGCATGATCCGTCGCAGCACATAGCCGCGCCCCTCGTTCGACGGCATGACCCCATCGGCCATCAAAAACGAGGTCGAGCGCAAATGATCCGCAATCACCCGGTGGTGAATATTGCCCGGCCCGTCCGGGTCCTGACTGGTGGCATGGGCGCTCGCCTCGATCAGCGACCGCATGAGGTCCGTGTCGTAATTGTCGTGCTTGCCCTGCAACAGCGCACCAATCCGCTCCAGCCCCATGCCAGTGTCGATGGATTGCATCTCCAGATCGCGCTGCGTGCCATCTTCAAAGCGCTCGTTTTGCATGAACACGAGGTTCCAGATTTCGATAAATCTGTCCCCATCTTCCTCTACACTGCCCGGAGGGCCACCCCAGATTTCCGGGCCATGATCGTAGAACACCTCGGTACAGGGCCCGCACGGCCCCGTTGCGCCCATGGACCAGAAATTATCATCGGTCGCGATCCGGATGATGCGGTCATCGGGCAGGCCTGCGTATTTCTTCCAGATCGACGCCGCTTCCTCATCCGTATGGTAAACGGTAACCAGAAGTTTGGACTTATCCAGGCCGAAATCCTTCGTTAAAAGATCCCATGCGAACTGGATCGCCTCTTCTTTGAAATAATTGCCGAAGCTGAAATTCCCCAGCATTTCAAAGAAGGTGTGGTGCCGCGCAGTGTAGCCTACATTGTCCAGATCATTGTGCTTGCCGCCCGCGCGCACGCATTTCTGGCTCGTGGTGGCCCGGCTATAATCGCGCGTCTCGACCCCGGTGAAGAGGTTCTTGAATTGCACCATCCCCGAGTTGGTAAACATCAGCGTCGGATCATTGCGCGGCACCAGCGGTGAGCTGTCGACAATCCGGTGGTCATTGCGGTCAAAAAAATCGAGAAACGTGGAGCGGATTTCATTCAGCGTGGGCATCAAACTGGGCCTTTTTGAGGGGTGCAAACGCGGTTTATCGCTGCATGCCCGCCAAGTCCACAGGCAACAAAAAAGGCCCGGGCGCAATGCGTCCGGGCCTTGGGCGTTTCAGGGTGCGACCTTACGCTTCGAGCAGGTCGTCGCCTTCATCTTTCGCGGCCTTCTTTTCTGCCAATTTCTCGGCTTCTGGCATTTCAAAATCAAGCCCATGCGCGGCGCGGATCTTATCTTCAATCGCAAGCGCAATCGGGCTGTTTTCCTTTAGGAAGGTCTTGGCGTTCTCGCGCCCCTGTCCGATCCGCTCATCACCATAGCTGAACCAGCTACCGGATTTCTCAACGACGCCGGCTTTCACCCCAAGATCGAGCAATTCACCCATCTTGGAGATGCCTTCGCCATACATGATGTCGAATTCAACCTGCTTGAAGGGCGGGGCCACCTTGTTTTTCACAACCTTGACGCGCGTTGCGTTGCCGACCACCTCATCGCGGTCTTTCAGCGCACCAATACGGCGAATATCGAGCCGAACAGAGCTGTAGAATTTCAACGCATTGCCCCCCGTCGTCGTCTCTGGGCTGCCGAACATCACGCCGATTTTCATCCTGATCTGGTTAATAAAAATCACCGTGCATTTCGTCCGGCTGATAGACCCGGTCAGCTTGCGCATTGCTTGGCTCATCAGGCGGGCATGAACGCCGACGCTGCTGTCGCCCATATCGCCTTCAAGCTCGGATTTCGGCGTGAGCGCCGCGACCGAATCCACCACGATCATGCTGACCGCGCCGGACCGCACCAAAGTGTCAACAATCTCAAGCGCCTGTTCGCCCGTATCGGGCTGCGAGATCAGCAATTCATCAAGATCAACGCCCAATTTGCGCGCATATTGCGGATCAAGCGCATGTTCGGCATCGACAAAGGCGCACACTCCGCCCTTCTTTTGCTCTTCCGCCACGCAATGCAGCGTCAGCGTGGTTTTGCCAGAGCTTTCCGGACCGTAAATTTCCACAACCCGCCCTTTGGGCAGGCCGCCAATTCCCAGCGCGATATCCAGCCCCAGAGAACCGGTCGAGGTCGCCTCAATGTCCTGAACGGCGTTTTCGCCCCCCAGTTTCATGATGGAGCCCTTACCGAACTGCCGTTCGATCTGTGCCAAAGCGCTGTCGAGCGCCTTTTGCTTATCCGAGCTTTTTTTCGTGTCCATTGTCAAAAGATCTGCCGTTGCCATTGCGTTCATGTCCTTATTCCACACCCTGTCCCGGGCGGCAATTACTGTGATTGTTCACGACTTGTTCACGCCGTTATGCGGACAAAATGAGAACATTTCAAGAAAATTGTTCATAGCCTTACTTTTCCTCAGATGTGTTAAGGAGTAGTTTACAAGGATCGAACGGGTGTAATTTGGTATTGGATGAACTCTATGCTTGTGTTCTCAAAGCATAAATTGGTGTTTCTGTCCGTGCCCAAAACCGGCACGACAGCCTATCAGCAGGCACTGGCCCCGTTTGCCTCAATGATAATCAGCGATCCACCCGAGCTGAAACACGCACCAGTGTTTCGCTACAACCGCTTCTTTCGGCCCGCGTTGGAGAAATTCATTGGCGAAGGTTTGGATGTCATCGCGGTGATGCGCGAGCCTGTTGATTGGCTTGGCAGTTGGTACAGGTATCGCAAGCGGCCCTTTATGGATGGCAAACCCAACAGCACAGCGGAGCTTAGTTTTGATGCATTTGTGGAGGCCTATGTCACCGGGAAACAACCCGGATTTGCGAGGGTTGGCAGCCAGTCGAAATTTCTTGAGCCACAGCGCAACGGGACAGCGGCAACCCACGTGTTTCGCTATGAGGATCCGCAAGCTCTGCATGGGTTCCTGGAGGAACGCTTCGGCCATGCCATCGCAACAAACAAGGTGAACAGGTCAGAACCGGAGCCACTAGACCTGAGGCCGCAGACACTCAACGTGCTGCGTCGGAAATATGCTCCCGATTTTGAGCTTTACGAGAGCATTGAGCCAAATGGCAAATACGCCCCCGTGACGGTGCCGTCGCCGGTTAACTAACCCTTAGGCAAGCTGCTTTTGCACGACCTCGGCCAGCTCAGTGAGTGAAAAGGGTTTTGGCAAGAACACCGAGTTTGGAATGCGGGCCTGGGTATCTCCAAAATCCTCCTCAGCGTAGCCTGAAACGAACACCACACGCGCATTGGGCCTTGTTTTGAGCGCTTCTTGCACCCAGCTTGGCCCGTCGAGACCGGGCATGACGACATCCGTCACGAACACATCAATGACGAGGTTTTCATCCTTTAACACTTCCAGAGCATCTTCTGCTGATACGGCCTCCAAAACAGTAAAGCCGCTCATTTGAAGAGCACGGGACGCAAAGGCGCGCACGGGTGCCTCGTCCTCAACCAAAAGCACAACGCCCTCAACCTGCGCGGCAGACACATCAGATGGCACGCGTTGCACAGGGGCACTCACCACCGTGTCATGGGCCGGGAAGAGCAGGAAAAACGTCGTGCCGACCCCCTGCTCACTATCGACGAAGATGAAGCCCCCTGTTTGCTTCACAATGCCATAGGCCGTGGAGAGGCCAAGCCCCGTGCCCTCCCCCGTGCGCTTGGTCGTGAAGAAGGGCTCGAACACTTTTTGCAGTTTGTCTGGCGCAATCCCGACCCCTTCATCGCTCACACTGATCTTGACATAGCGGCCTGGCGCCAGAACTGCGCGGTCCCTGTGCATCGGTTCTGTGAGGGTGATGTTCTCGGTCTTGACCTTGATATCCCCGCCGCTCGGCATCGCATCACGCGCGTTGACGACGAGGTTCATCATCACCTGCTCAAACTGACGCTTGTCTGCGCGAATGGACCAAAGGGTTGGATCATGCGACAGCGACAGCAACACCTTCTCACCTACGAGCCGATTGAGTAGGTGGGTCAGATCCGACATTGCATCACGCAGGTCCATTGCCTCGGGTCGCAGGGTTTGTTTGCGCGAGTAGGCCAGAAGTTGATTAACAAGTGACGCGGCTCGGTTGGCATTCTGGTTGATCTGAAGCAGGTCACTATAATCCGAATCGCCTTGATCATGGCGCAGCAGCAGCAGATCGCAGTGCCCCGAGATTGCGGTGAGCAGGTTATTGAAATCATGCGCAACGCCGCCCGCCAGTTGCCCAATAGCCTGCATTTTCTGGCTTTGGACAAACTGCGCCTCAAGGCTTTTGAGCTCGGTCGCATCTGTAAGAACCGCTATCAGGGCCGTCTCGCCCTCTTCCATTGCCCTGTTCAGAGTGACCTGAACGAAAGTCTCCTCATCTGCCCTCTTCACACGCAAAAACTCGGAATGAACAGTGCCCCGCGCAAGGGCCGCATCCTCAAGCCAATCAGGGATCGAGCGCCCAAGCCCTTCGAGCAAGTCTGTGATCGCGCTGTTTTTGCATGTCTTGCAGGCTAAAAGCTCCCGCGCAGGCCGATTGGACAGCTGAATCGTTCCATCACGCCCCAGCTTCAGGAGTGGCACTGGCAGTTCATCAAAGAATGCCCAACCATCCGGCTGACGCTCGGTTGCCTTGACGCCGGGCAAGATAAACACTTCGCGCCGCCCGGCGATGCCCTCAAGCTCAACGACGAGGCACGATTGCAGACCGGTTTGCGTGCTGATGTCGTTGATCTGCCCGGAGCGCAGCGGCAGTTTGGGGCAAATACGGTCCAGCGTGCGCGCACGCTCGCCAACAAAAGCCCGCGCGGCATCATTCATAAAGAGCACCGCATTATTACGCCCCACCGTCAACATCGGCAGCGGCACAGCATCTGCACGACGCGCGGCAAGATCAGCGGATTTCTCGATCCGCCAGAGGAACCGGTCCTGCCCCGCGCGATGCACGCTGACACGCAGATGGCCTGCGCCCGTCACCACATCTTCATGTGCGGAGCCGGACGTGCCAGCGCGACTTTGCAAGCGAAAGAGCAATGCGCCCGGGTTCGCGATCACCTTATGCAAAGCGCGCGCGAGGGTCTGCGCCTTCGAGGCGTCATACGCCTTGTCCGCAGCCCGGTTCCAATAGGTGATCTCGCCAGTCTCACCCGTCACGATACTAGGGGCCGCATCATGTTCGATCAGCGTGGCGACAGATCCCCCCGCACGGGCATCGACCTTGGCCGCGTACCAGGCGATTACCCAGATCCAGCCTGCACTCCCGCATAGTATGGCAGCGACGGCGAAAAGCACCATACGCTCGGTCCCAGCGGGGATGATGAGCGCCGTCACGAGGAACATGACCGCGGCGCACAGCACGAGGCCTGCATGTGGCCGCATATGGGATGCCGCGCGGCGGGTGGAGCTAAAGGGCGTTGATAAAAAGGTCAAACGAAGCAATCCTGTGGTCGAGACACGGTCCCCCAACGATTGGTTCAAATACCTTAAGGCCTGCTTAATATCAGCAGATTTACACGATCAGGGTTGTGGGGGACCATATCACTCCCGCAATAGATGCGCCACAAAGAAACCATCCCCCCCATCAGAGACGGGCCAGATTTCCTGCGTTTCAAGCTGCCAGCCAGGCGTAGCGCTGATAAACGCCTCAATCCGCTGCATATTTTCACACTCGAACACCGAGCAGGTGGCGTAGACGAGCCGCCCCCCCAGCGCGACCAACGGCGCTGCGTTACGCAGCACCTCATCCTGAAGCGCCATGAGCGTTTCAAGCCGCTCCGGCGTCAGGCGCCACTTCGCCTCGGGGGCGCGCCGCCATGTCCCGCTGCCCGAACAGGGCGCGTCGCACAGGACAATATCATAGGGTGCGCCCTGCTCCGGCACTTCAAGCACCGGTATCTGCACGCCCGCACGGGCCGCGCGCGCAGGCAGGTCGCGCATCCGCTCAGCCGCAATGTCCCACGCAACGACACTCGCGCCCCGCGCTGCCAGCGCCAGCGCCTTGCCACCACCACCCGCGCAATAATCCAGAACCCGCGTACCGGGTGTGAGGGGCACAGTCTCCATCGCAGCTTGGCTTGACCCGTCCTGAAGCTCGACAAGGCCGTTTCCAAAGGCATCGCTCAGGGCAACCTTCCGCGCACCTTCGATCACTTTTAGTGATGATTTCGCAATTGGATGCGGAGCCATGCTAATGGTATCTTTAGCCAGTGCAGCCATAGCCTCCTCAGGGGTGCAGCGCGCAGTATTCACCCGCAACATCACCGGAGCACGCGCGCGAAGCGCCATGGCATAGCTCTCGGCTTCCGCCCCTAGATCCTCTTGGACAAGCTCCCCGATCCAATCGGGCAAATCCCACGCCGCGAACCCTACAGGCGGCTCGCCAGTCGTGCTTTCTTGCAGGCTTAAAGCCTCAGGCGCATGGCCGATCCCCGTGTAAATCTCCGACAGATCGGCCCCTGCTTCCCGCAAAGCGCCAATCATGCGCGCCCGGCCCGTCTCACCGCCGCCAAGCGCCGCATAGGAGCGCCAGCAGCGCAGTACGTCAAACACATGGTCGCGCACTGCCGCGCGGTCCTTGGACCCCGCATAACGCGCGCCACGCGCCCAACCGGTCAGAGCCTTCTCGGCGGGCGTGCCCTCGGTGATCCTATCGAGAATCTCAGCGGCGGCCGCGACGCGCGCGCCGGGGGTCACGCCCCACCTAAAGCGTTAAGATAGACCCCTAATTCATTGTTACTATACACTATCCTACCCGATAATTCGGGCTTTCGCGGGTGATCTGCACATCATGCACATGGCTCTCGGTCAGGCCTGCACCGGTGATCTTCACAAATGTGCAGTTTGAGCGCATCGCCTCAACAGTGCCGTTACCAGTATAGCCCATCGCCGCGCGCAGACCGCCCACAAGCTGATGGATCACCTGCCCCGCGCTGCCCTTGTAAGGCACCTGCCCCTCGACGCCCTCGGGGACCAGCTTGTCGCTCGCCGCATCTTTCTGGAAATACCGATCTGCCGAGCCGCGGGCCATGGCGCCAAGGCTGCCCATTCCCCGGTAGGCCTTGTAGGAGCGGCCCTGATAGAGGATCACCTCACCGGGGCTTTCATCCGTGCCCGCAATCATCGAGCCGACCATCGCGCAGGATGCACCCGCCGCAATCGCCTTGGCAAAATCGCCAGAAAACTTGATGCCGCCATCGGCGATCACAGGCACATCGCCCGCCGCCGCCGCACAATCCATAATCGCGGTCAGCTGCGGCACGCCCACGCCCGCCACCATCCGCGTCGTGCAGATCGAGCCGGGTCCGATCCCCACTTTCACCGCATCCGCCCCCGCGCCAATCAAGGCGCGCACAGCCTCGCCGGTGGCCACGTTGCCTGCAACAACCTGCACGTCATTGCTCAGTGCCTTGGCCCGTTCCACGGCAATCGCCACGCCCTCGGAATGGCCATGGGCCGTGTCGATCACGATCATATCCACGCCCGCGTCAACAAGCGCCTGTGACCGCTCAAACCCTGCATCGCCAACGGTGGACGCCGCAGCGACGCGCAAGCGCCCCAGCGCATCCTTGCACGCGGTCGGATTCAAAACGGCCTGCTCGGTGTCTTTCAGGGTCAAAAGCCCGGTCAGCTTGCCCTGCCCATCGGTCACCAGAAGCTTCTCAATCCGGCGCGCCTTCATCAGGCTCTTGGCCTCTTCTAGCTCGGCTGGCTCGTGCAGAAGGGCCAGATTGTCGGAGGTCATCATCGCATGCACGGGTGTTGCGGCATCCTCGGCAAAGCGCATGTCGCGATTTGTCACGATCCCCACGACCCGGCCCGCGCCATCAACCACCGGGAACCCCGTCACGCGGTAGCGTTCCTGAAGCGCCTTGGCATCGGCCAGCGTCTGATCCGCAGTGAGGGTGATCGGGTTGTAGACGATCCCGCTCTCGAACCGTTTGACACGGCGCACTTCCTGCGCCTGCTCCTCAACGGTCAGGTTGCGGTGGATCACGCCCATGCCGCCTGCTTGGGCCATGCAGATTGCCATGCGCCCCTCGGTCACAGTGTCCATGGCCGAGCTCAAAAGCGGGATGTTGAGCGCGATGGACTGTGTCACCCGCGTGCGTGTATCGGCGGTGCTGGGAAGCACGTTCGAGGCCGCAGGGACAAGCAGAACATCATCGAAGGTAAGGGCCTCACGAATTTCCATTGCACATCTCCTTGGCAAAGCTCGTTTGGCGCGTCCCTATCGCATGGGCGGAGCGGAAAGGAAAGCACGTATCTGTCGTTGCAAGCGGGGCTTCGCCGCCGATAGTCTGCCCGTAGACGCCGCATCAGGAGACAGCGCAATGAGCACCCACGGATATGAAACTGGCCGCCTCAATCTGCCCTTCGTGGGCATCTGCACCTTTGGCAAACGCCCCTATCAGCCCGATTGGGCCGCGTTGAGCGCCGATGCCGCCATCATTGGCGCGCCTTTTGACGGCGGCACGCAGTATCGCCCCGGCGCGCGCTTTGGTCCACGCTCGGTGCGCGAGGCGTCAACCTTGTTCAGCTTCGGTCATGGCGGCGCCTATGACCACGAGGATGACGTGACCTACCTGCCCGGCGATGTGCGCATCGTCGATATGGGCGACGCCGATATCGTCCACACCGATACGGAAAAGAGCCACGCCAATATCGCGTCCGCCGTGCGCGCAGCCCTCGATGCAGGCGCGCTTCCCGTCACCATCGGCGGCGATCATTCGATCAACATCCCTTGCATCGACGCCTTTGAGGGGCGGGGTGATATCCACATCCTTCAGATCGACGCCCATCTTGATTTCGTGGACGTCCGACACGGCGTCCGCAACGGCCATGGCAACCCGATGCGCCGCGCCGCCGAGAAACCCTATGTCACTGGCCTCACACAAGTGGGCATCCGCAATGTCTCCTCCACCGCGCAGGAAGGCTACGACGCCGCCCGCGCCATGGGGTCTGACATCCTGTCGGTCCGTCAAACCCGCGCCCTCGGGGCCGAAGCCACCGCCGCCCGAATCCCCAAAGGCGCGCGCCTCTACATCACGATCGACATCGACGGGTTCTGCCCCTCCATCGCGCCTGGCACAGGCACGCCGAGCCATGGCGGGTTTCTCTATTACGAGGTGCTGGAAATCCTACAGAACGTCGCCCAAGATCATGAGATTGTTGGCATTGATCTGGTCGAGGTCGCCCCGGCCTATGACACCACGGACAGCACCTCAATCCTTGCGGCCCAGCTCTTGCTGAACCTTCTGGGCTTCATCTTCCACGCCCGCAAACCCTAGGCGCAGACCGCGCGGCACAGACCCGCCGCCCGATCTGTCCCGCACGGATTGGCCGGGCTGATCCTGTGCGCGCGACAGCGCGCTCCTTGGGATCAGGCCGCGCGCGTCATATCATGCCGCGCGCGTGCATTATTGTGACGCAATCCACCCGCCTTGCGCGCGGCAAAACTCTATGGTTTGCCCAAACAGATACGCTGGCACGTGCGCACCGCCAAGGAGCCCCCATGAGTACCGATCCCCTCGTCGTCTTCACGCCTTCGGGCAAACGCGGTCATTTCCCTGTCGGCACCCCGGTTCTCACGGCGGCGCGCCAGCTGGGTGTCGATCTCGATTCGGTCTGCGGCGGGCGCGGCATATGCTCCAAATGTCAGATCACGCCGTCCTATGGGGAGTTCTCCAAGCACGGGGTCACGGCGCTTGAGGGGGCTTTGTCCGAGTGGAACGCGGTCGAACAGCGCTATGACGACAAACGCGGGCTGAAAACCGGGCGCAGGCTCGGCTGTCAGGCCACCGTCAAGGGCGATATCGTCATCGACGTGCCACCCGAATCTCAGGTCCACCGTCAGGTCGTGCGCAAGGCCGCCTCCACCCGTGCGATGGTCATGGACCCCGCCACGCGGCTCTATTTCGTCGAGGTGGACGAACCCGACATGCACACCCCCACCGGCGATCTGGAGCGGCTGGAGCGCGCCCTGCGCGAGCAGTGGAAGATCCCTGCGATCTGCGCCGATCTGACGCTCCTGTCCAAGCTGCAACCCGTTTTGCGCAAGGGCAAATGGCAGGTCACGGTCGCGCTGCACAAATCCCACAAAGACACTGTGGCGCGGGTGATCGAGATCTGGCCGGGGCTGCATGAGGGCGGGCTTTACGGGCTGGCCATTGATCTCGGCTCCACCACCATCGCGGCCCACCTGACCGATCTTGATACAGGCGCGGTCACCGCGTCTTCGGGCATCATGAACCCGCAAATCCGCTTTGGCGAAGACCTGATGAGCCGGGTCTCCTATGCGATGATGAACCCCGGCGGCGACAAGGAAATGACCCGCGCCGTGCGCGAGGCGATGGACACGCTTTTTGCCGAGATCGCAGCCGAGGCCGGCATCGACCCCAGCCTGATCGTGGAGACGGTGATCGTGTGCAACCCGGTCATGCACCACCTGCTGCTGGGCATTGACCCTGTTGAGTTGGGACAGGCCCCTTTCGCGCTGACCACCTCCGAAAGCATCTCGATGGATGCGCGTGATCTGGGCCTCACGGCCATCAACGCCCGCGCACGCACCTATATCCTGCCCTGCATCGCGGGCCATGTGGGCGCGGATGCCGCCGCCGTGGCCCTCTCGGAGGAGCCGGGCAAATCCGATGATCTCGTGCTCATCGTCGATGTGGGCACCAACGCCGAAATCCTTCTGGGCGACAAATCCCGCGTTCTTGCCTGCTCCTCGCCCACCGGCCCCGCCTTTGAGGGCGCGCAGATCAGCTCGGGCCAGCGCGCGGCCCCTGGCGCGATTGAGGCGATCCGCATCCACCCCGAGACAAAAGAGCCGCGCTTTCGCGTCATCGGCTGCGAGCTTTGGTCAGATGAGGAAGGCTTTGACGCCGCGACCGCAGTATCCGGCATCACGGGCATTTGCGGCTCTGGCATCATCGAGGCCGTGGCCGAGCTGCGCATGGCCGGATTGATGGACGAGAACGGCTTGATGGGCTCTGCCGAGGCCACGGACACATCCCGCATGGTGGCTGAAGGGCGCACCCATAGCTACCTCGTGCATGATGCAACCGCCGAGGGTGGGCCCCGCATCACCGTCACCCAAGGCGATATCCGCGCCATTCAACTGGCGAAATCCGCGCTTTATGCGGGCGCGCGGCTGTTGATGGATGAGCGTGGCGTGGACAAGGTGGACCGCGTGGTGCTGGCGGGTGCGTTCGGTGCGCATATCTCCAACCTGCACGCAATGGTGCTGGGCATGATCCCGGATGCGCATCTCGACAAGGTCACCTCTGCCGGAAACGCCGCCGGCACGGGCGCGCGTATCGCGCTCTGCTCGGTCGAGGCGCGGCGCGAGATTGAGCGCGTGGTCGGTCAGATCACCAAGGTCGAGACGGCGATTGAGCCCAAGTTTCAGGAGCATTTCGTCGCCGCCAACGCGATCCCGCACAAGACGGATACATTCCCGGAGCTTGCGAAAATCACCGCCCTACCAACTCCGAATTTCAACGCAGGCTCTGGTGCTGGTGCGGCAGGCGGGCGGCGCAGGCGGCGCGGATAGGTTCATGGGTGAGGCTGCGGATCATATCCGGGGCCTCGCGCGCGCCATCAAACCTCAGTAATTGCCCGCCACGTATTTCGCGATGGCCCCGCCGCGTGAATTCACGTCCAGCTTTTGGTAGATCGCCTTGAGGTAATACTTCACCGTATTCTCCGACAGGCCCAACCGGGCCGATATCTGAAAATTCGTCAGACCATCGACCAAAAGCCCAAGGATCTCATGCTCGCGCCGCGACAGGCTATCTGCCTGCTCATTGGTGAGGCGGCGCAGAATATCCGTGGGCACGATCGAGTGCCCCTCCACCAGCTTGCCCAGTATCTTGGGCAGGCTGATTAATATCTGGCTCATCATGCAGACAGAATTGGCCCCAGACTTGATCGCCGCGCGGATAAAGGCAAACTCCGTCTCGTCGGCCACCACGACAACCATCGCCGCCGGGTAATCCCGCCGCAGCATGTCCAGCGCATCCGACAAATCCGCATCCGCAAGCCGCACGCCAAGGATCACGATCACCTGCCCCCGCTCGGCCTCCAGCAGCTTGCGCAGACCGGAAAGCTCGGTCGCGAAGCTGCCCAGCTCCACACCGGGAATCTGTCCCAGAAGCGACCCGATGCCCTGACACACGATCAATTGGCGATCGGCCACAATAACACGAGAGATGGGGAGAGCGATTTCATCCATCCGACATAGCTGCACAACCGCGCGTGGATTGTCACGCGATTCTCGCGCATTGAGGGTATAAGCGGCGCAGAGCCGCGACAGCCCCCCTGCCCAGCAGACCGCCACGCCACCCCAGCGGGTAGCGTCGCCCTACCCGTTCGCGCACTCCTGTCGCCCCCTGCTCGCTCAGGCCATTCCTTCGGGGATATCCGCACGTGGACCCCCATAAGATAGTGCAGCCAAACCTCAGGAGGAGATATATCATGAACGGCAACAAGCACCTATTCATCCCCGGCCCCACCAACGTGCCAGAAGAGGTGCGTCGCGCCATGAACGTGCCGATGGAAGATATGCGCGCGCCGGACTTTGGCCCCTTCGTCACCGACCTGCTGACCGACATGAAAAAGGCCTTCCGCATGGAAAATGGCCGTGTCTTCATTTTCCCCTCCTCCGGGACCGGCGCGTGGGAATCGGCGATCCAGAACACGCTGACGGCGGGAGACAAGGTTTTGATGTCGCGCTTTGGTCAGTTCAGCCTGCTTTGGGTCGATATGGCCGAGCGTCTGGGCCTGACTGTTGAGCTGTGTGATGTGGAATGGGGCAAGGGTGTGCCGCTTGAGGATTACGAGCGTATCCTGAAGGCCGACACCAAGCATGAGATCAAAGCCGTCTTCGCCACCCAGAATGAGACCGCCACAGGCGTGTCCTCGGACGTGGAGGGCGTGCGCCGCGCGTTGGATGCAGCAGGCCACCCTGCGATGCTTTTCGTGGATGGCGTAAGCTCCATCGCATCGATCCCGTTCGAGATGGAGAAATGGGGCGTCGACCTGGCCGTGTCCGGCAGCCAAAAAGGTTTCATGCTGCCCGCCGGCCTCGGCTTTCTCGCGGCAAGCGACAAGGCGCTGGCCGCCAACGCATCGAACGCGCCCAAAATGACCCGCTGCTATTTCAGCTTTGAGGACATGATCAAGCTGAACGATACTGGCTATTTCCCCTACACGCCCGCAACACAGCTTTTGCGCGGTCTGCGCACGGCGCTCGACATGATCCTTGCGGATGGGATGGAAGCCATCTGGGCGCGCCACAAATTCCACGCCGAAGGTGTGCGTAAAGCCGTCGCCGCATGGGACGGGTGCGAATTGGTCGCACGTGGCCCCGAATGGGCGTCCGACACAGTGTCCGCCATCTACACGCCCGAGGGCGTCGATGCGCGCGATGTCATCTCCGGGGCCTACACCAAATACCAGACGTCGCTGGGCACGGGCCTCAACAAGCTGATGGGCAAGGCGTTCCGTATCGGCCACCTTGGCTCGCTCAACCCCGTCATGCTCTGCGGTGCGATTTCCGCCGCCGAAATGGCCCTTCTGGATGCAGGAGCAAAGATCGAGCCCGGCTCCGGCGTTGCCGCCGCGCAAGAGCATTACCGCACCAAAAGCGCGTAAGGAGAGCAGATATGAGCAATACCAAAATCCTCGTCACCCGCCAATGGCCCACCGGCCCGCAAGAGCGGCTGGCGGCCAGCCATGATGTGACCTTCCGCGCGCCCGACACGACGATGAGCCATGACGAGTTCATGGCCGCCGCCAAGGAGTATGACGTGATCATGCCCACCGTGTCCGACAAGATCCCGGCAGAGTTCTACCCGGCGGCCAAAGGCAAGGTAAAGATCCTCGCGAGCTACGGTGTGGGCTACAACCATATCGACGTGGAGGCCGCGCGCGCCAATGGCATCGCGGTGACCAACACGCCCGATGTTTTGACCGATTGCACCGCCGACCTGGCGATGGGGCTGCTTCTGGCCGCCGCGCGCCGGATTGGTGAGGGCGAGCGTGAGACCCGCGCGGGAAAATGGGAAGGCTGGCGGCCCACCCATATGATTGGCAAGAAAGTCACGGGGGCCACCATCGGCATCGTGGGCTTTGGCCGTATTGGTCAGGCAATGGCGCGGCGCGCGCATTTTGGCTTTGGCATGAAGGTCGTGTTTCAAGACGCATGGAACGTGCCCGACGATATCAAGGCCGCGAATGGCAATGCCGAGCAACTTGGCAGCATTGAAGAGGTGGCCGCAGCCTCGGATTTTCTGTCTCTGCACTGCCCCGGTGGGGATGCCACGTTCAAATTGATCAACGCCGATATCTTCAAGGCGATGAAGCCCGGCTGCATCCTCGTGAACTCCGCGCGCGGCGATGTGGTGGATGAGGACGCGCTTTTCGATGCGCTCGATGCAGGCACTCTAACCGCGGCGGGCCTCGATGTGTTCATGGGCGAGCCTGCGCTGGACCCACGGTTTTTGAAATACGAAAACCTCGTTCTCGCGCCGCATCTTGGCAGTGCCACGGACGGCACGCGCGATGCGATGGGCCACCGCGCCATCGACAATATGGAAGCCTTCCTGAAGGGCGACACGCCAGGCGATCTGGTCAGCTAACCTGCGCTGAACAACATCTAGAAAGGCCGCCGCATTCCTCGGCGGCCTTTTGCGTTTGCAGCCATACGGCGGCGTATTTCGCAAAGACCGCCCAAGGCCGCACCTGCATGAAGTTTTGTATCTTAAGCTTATGTTTTTATGAGTAAAACCAAACAGCCATTCAGTGTGCACCAGCACTCCACCTGCCAGAAAACGGGTAGGCCGCCCCTACCCGTTCGGACCACCCGGCAAGGTGGCGGGCCGCCGATCCTACCCAAGGGAAAGTGTCTCGGCCGCACCTTACGGGGCAAGCTTATTACGCAACGCTCTGGCGGGGTCTCCCCGCCGATGATTCCAGGGAGGGACCCCCATGAGCTACACACTTCACCCACTGAAAAAGCAACGTCTTCAACGCTCTGAGCTGGCTGTGCCGGGCTCGAACCCATCGATGATCGACAAAGCTGCTGATTCGAACGTGGACGTCATATTCCTTGATCTCGAAGACGCGGTGGCCCCCCCCGAGAAGGTGCAGGCTCGCAAAAACATCATTCAGGCGCTCAATGACATCGACTGGAAAGCCAAGGGCAAGACGATGTGTATCCGTATCAACGGGCTGGATACGCATTACATGTACCGCGATGTGGTTGATATCGTTGAGCAAGCGGGTCAGCACCTCGATACGATCCTCGTGCCCAAAGTGGGTGTGCCGAGCGACATGTATACCGTCGAGACCATGGTGAGCCAGATCGAAGAGGCGATGGGCTACACCCACCAGATCGGCCTTGAGGCGCTGATTGAAACAGCCCTCGGCATGGCCAATGTCGAGGCGATTGCCGCCGCCCCCGGCCGGATCGAGGCGATGCATTTTGGCGTGGCTGATTACGCCGCCTCCAACCGCGCGCGCACCGTCGTCATCGGCGGCCTGAACCCCGACTACCCCGGTGATCAGTGGCACTTTGCCCTGTCGCGCATGACCGTCGCCTGCCGCGCTTATGGCCTGCGCGCCATTGACGGCCCCTTCGGTGATTTCAACGATCCCGATGGTTATATCCTCGCCGCCAAGCGCGCCGCCGCTTTGGGCATTGAGGGCAAATGGGCCATTCACCCCAGCCAGATCGACATGGCCAATGATGTGTTCTCGCCACCCGAGGCTGAAGTGACCCGTGCGCGCAACATCATCAAAGCCCTGCGTGAGGCCGAGGCCCAAGGCAAAGGGGCTGCCAGCCTTGATGGCAAGATGATCGACGCCGCTTCCGAGCGGATGGCCAACAACGTGCTGACCGTTGCGGATGCAATCGAAGCGAAGAACGGAGGCTAAGCATATGGATATCCACGAGTATCAGGCCAAGGATCTGCTGAAGCGCTTCGGGGTCAATGTCCCCCGTGGTGGCATCGCCTACAGCCCCGAGCAGGCCGTGTACCGCGCCCGCGAGCTTTCTGGTGAGAAATGCGTGGTCAAGGCACAGATCCATTCCGGCGCGCGCGGCAAAGCGGGCGGCGTGCGGATTTGTTCCTCGGATGATGAGATTTCCGAGGCCGCAAGCTGGATGTTGGGCCGCAAGCTTGTCACGCACCAGACCGGCCCGCAGGGCAAGATGGTGGGTCGCCTCTATATCGAGGAAGCCACTGACATTGCGCAGGAAATATACCTCGCCTTCGTGATGGACCGCACCGAGGAGCGTGTGGTTGTCGTGGCCTCTGCTCAGGGCGGCATGGAGATCGAGGAGATTTCCGAGAACGAGCCCGAGAGCATCATCCGCTCCGTGGTTGACCCTGCCGTGGGGATGCAGAACTTCCAAGCGCGCGAGATTGCGTTTCAACTTGGTCTCGATCCCTCCCTGATCAACCAAGCCACCAAAACCATCGTTGGCGCCTACCGCGCCATGGATGAGCTTGACGCGAGCATGGTTGAGATCAACCCGCTCGTGGTAACCGGCGGTGGCGAGATTGTCGCCCTCGACGCAAAGCTCAGCTTCGACAACAACGCCCTTTTCCGCCGCCCGGAAATCTCCGAGCTGCGCGACAAGAGCCAGGAAGACCCGCGCGAAACCTATGCGGAGGATCGTGGGCTGAACTACATTGGTCTTGATGGCGAAATCGGTTGTATCGTGAACGGTGCGGGCCTCGCGATGGCCACGCTCGATATGATCAAGATGGCCGGCGGCGAGCCTGCGAACTTCCTCGATGTGGGTGGCGGCGCAAGCCCTGAGCGTGTTTTGATGTCGTTCAAAGCGGTTCTCAACGATCCAAACGTGGAGGCGATCCTTGTGAACATCTTCGCCGGGATCAACCGCTGTGACTGGATTGCCGAGGGCGTTGTGCGCGCGGTGCAGGAGCTGGAACTGACCATGCCCCTCGTCGTGCGCCTGTCGGGCACAAATGTCGACGAGGGCCGCGCTTTGATTAATGAAAGCGGGCTCAACATCATCACAGCCGACACATTGGCCGAGGCAGCAGACAAAGTGGTCGCCGCGTGGAAAGACGCGCGCAGCAAGAACGGAGGGGCGGTCTGATGGCAATCCTGATCGACAAAAACAGCAAGGTTCTGGTCACCGGTTTGACGGGCCGCATCGGCAGCTTTCACGCCTCCGAGATGGCGGAATATGGCACCAATGTCGTGGGCGGCGTGACCCCCGGCAAGGGCGGCAGCACACATAATGGCCTGCCAGTCTTCAACACTGTCAAAGGCGCTGTGGCCGAAACAGGGGCCGATCTTGTGATCGCCTTCGTGCCGCCGCCCTTCGCCGCCGACAGCATCATGGAAGCCGCGGATGCCGGCATCAAAACCTGCGTCTGTATCGCCGACGGCATCCCCACACAGGACATGATCCGCGTGAAGCGCTACATGCGCCGCTACAAGGCCGAGAGCAAGATGCGCCTCATCGGGCCAAACTGCGCCGGGATCATCACCCCTGGTCAGGCCTTCGCGGGTCTCATGCCCCCCCATATCTACCTGCCGGGCCGTGTCGGCATCGTGGGCCGCTCGGGTACGCTGGGATATGAGGCCGCAAGCCAGATGAAGACCTATGGCATCGGCGTCAGCTCCTCCATCGGTATCGGCGGCGATCCGATCAACGGCTCCAGCTTCCGCGATATTCTTGAGCTTTTCGAGAATGATCCTGATACTGATGCGGTCGTCATGGTGGGCGAAATCGGCGGCCCGCAAGAGGCCGAAGCCGCGGAATACATCCGCGACCACATGACCAAACCTGTTGCCGCCTATATCGCGGGTCTGTCAGCGCCCAAGGGCCGCACGATGGGCCATGCCGGGGCCATCGTGTCTGCCTTCGGCGAAAGCGCGCAGGAAAAGGTCGAAATCCTGGGCCAGGCGGGCGTCACGATCGTGCCCACCCCGTCGGCCTTTGGCGAGACCGTGCAGAAAATGATGGCTTGACCCTGACGGCCTAGGTTTCAAAACGCGCATTGTGTGCCAATGAAGCGCCGGTGGAGATGTCCCTCTCCACCGGCGCTTTTTCGTACGCGCCCTGTGGTGCTCTACTGTGGCACAAAAACCCCGCCTTATTCCTGCCTTTTTTCCATCCCACGACTGCCCCGATACGCGGCAAATTTGGGAAAATAGGCAGAAAGACCCACTCGCCCTTGTCGGCAGGTCGCAAATAAGGAGGCACATAAGATGCCCAATTCGAGCAACACCCCCCGCCCAGCGGCCAAAACCCAAAGCGCAGGCTCCAAGTCGTCGCCCAAACGCGCGCCGCAATCCGCACCGCGCCAGATCATCACGGATTTCGCCAGCATCTGATACTGGTGTGTGCGGCATGCTTTGCTGTGCAACGCAAAAAGGCAGCCCCTCACAGGACTGCCCTTAACAGGCCGTTACCGACCAATCTCCCGCTAGTGGCTTAGCCGACCAGCTCAAGCCCGGAGAAGAAATACGCGATCTCTTCTGCCGCCGTTTCAGGCGCGTCCGAGCCGTGGACCGAATTCTCGCCAACGCTCTCGGCGAAATCCGCACGCACAGTGCCGGGGGCCGCATCGGCAGGGTTGGTCGCGCCCATAACTTCGCGGTTCTTGGCGATTGCGCCGTCCCCTTCCAGAACTTGCACAACCACCGGGCCAGAGGCCATGAAATCGCGCAGCTCGCCGAAGAAAGGCCGCTCGGCGTGGACCTTGTAGAACTCGCCCGCCTGCGCTGGGGTCAGGTGGATGCGCTTTTGGGCCACGATGCGCAGACCGGCCTCTTCGAACTTGGCGTTGATCTTGCCGGTCAGGTTGCGTTTGGTTGCATCGGGTTTGATGATGCTGAGCGTGCGTTCGGTCGCCATGATATGCCTCTTTTGTTGAAAAGGGGGCCGAGCCTACGCCCTGCCCCGTGATGGATTGCGGCCCAGCTATCATGCGCGCCAAGCTATGAAAAGCGTGGATTGACGCCGGGCCCGCCTTGCGGCACTTGGGGCCTTATGCTGCGTATCACAGATATCTCTTATTCCGTCGCGGGCCGCCCGCTGATCGAGAATGCCACCGTCTCCATCCCCGATGGGCACAAGGTGGGCATTGTCGGGCGTAACGGCACGGGCAAAACCACGCTTTTCAAACTGATCCGGGGCGAATTGGTGCTGGATTCGGGCGAGATCACCATGCCCGCCCGCGCCCGCATTGGCGGCGTGGCCCAAGAGGTGCCGGGCAATAAGGTGAGCCTGATCGACACGGTTCTGGCCGCCGACAAGGAACGCGCCAGCCTGATGGAAGAGGCCGAAACGGCCCAGGACGCCGCCCGGATTTCCGAGATTCAGACCCGCCTTGCCGATATCGACGCATGGGGCGCAGAGGCGCGTGCGGCCTCAATCCTCAAGGGACTGGGATTTGGCGACAAAGAACAACGCATGCCTTGCTCCGCCTTCTCGGGCGGGTGGCGGATGCGCGTGGCCTTGGCCGCCGTTTTGTTCTCGCAGCCTGACCTGCTCTTGCTCGATGAGCCGACCAACTATCTCGATCTTGAGGGAGCGTTGTGGTTGGAGACATACCTCGCCAAATATCCCCATACGGTGCTGATCGTCAGCCATGATCGCGGCCTTCTGAACCGCGCCGTGGGCGAGATCCTGCATCTGGAGGATCGCAAACTTACGCTCTATAACGGCGGCTATGACACGTTTGCGCGGACCCGTGCCGCGCGTCTGGCCGCCGCCGAATCCGAGGCGCGCAAGCAAGACGCCCGCCGTGCCCACCTACAAAGCTTCGTGGACCGTTTCCGCGCCAAGGCGTCCAAGGCCGTACAGGCGCAATCACGCCTCAAGATGATCGAGAAGATGACCCCGATCACCACCCCGCAAGAGGCAGCCCTCAAGAAATTCACCTTCCCCTCGCCCGAGGAGCTTTCGCCACCCATCATCTCCATGGAGGGCGCGTCCGTGGGCTATGGCGAGACCACAATCCTGTCACGGCTCAACCTGCGCATAGATCAGGATGACCGGATCGCGCTGCTGGGCACCAATGGTGAGGGCAAATCGACCTTGTCGAAGATGCTCGCAGGCAAGCTGGAGCGGATGACCGGCGCGATGACCACCTCCTCAAAACTCCGCGTGGGCTATTTCGCGCAGCATCAGGTGGAGGAGTTGCATGTCGATGAGACGCCCATCGACCATATCCGCCGCCTGCGCCCCACGGAAACGCCCGCGCGGCTTCGCGCACGGCTGGGTGGCTTTGGCATCGGGGCCGAACAGGCGGAAACGCTTGTTGGCAAGCTTTCGGGCGGGCAAAAAGCGCGTCTGTCGCTTATGCTGGCCACGATTGATGCGCCGCATATGCTAATCCTGGATGAGCCGACCAACCACCTCGATATCGAGAGCCGTGAGGCGCTTGTTGAGGCCTTAACCGCCTATAGCGGTGCGGTGATCCTCGTGAGCCACGATATGCACCTTCTCAGCCTCGTGGCAGACCGGCTCTGGCTGGTTAAGGACGGGCGCGTGGCGCCATATGAGGGCGATCTGGAAAGCTACCGCGCGATGCTTCTGGCCTCTGACACGCCGATGAAAAAGCCCAAAGAGGCCAAGCCCAAACGCCCCTCGCGCGACGCCATTCTGGCCCTGCGGGCGGACGTTAAGAAATGCGAGCAGCGCGTTGAAAAGCTGAATGAAATGGGTGACAAGCTGGCCAAGAAGCTGGCTGATCCGCGCATGTATGATGATGGTAAATCCGACGAGGCGGCCGTGTGGCAACGCAAATATTCAGAAGTGATGGATGCGCAAGAACGCGCCGAGGCGATGTGGGTCAAAGCGCTCGAAAAGCTGGAGAAGGCCGAGGCCTGAGCCTGCTTGACTTCCAAGCCTTCGGGCGCGAGGGAGGGTGATGGACACCGCCTTTCTCATCACCACGTTCGTCACGCTTTTCATCATCGTCGATCCCATTGCGCTGACGCCGATGTTCGTGGCGTTGACCCGAGGGCTGACGCCCGCGCAGCGCCGCACGATTGGCCTACGCGCCTGTCTCGCGGCGGCGGCGATCCTTACGGTCTTTGCGCTGGCGGGCGAAGCTGTGCTGAATTTCATCGGCATTTCCATGCCCGCCTTTCGCATCGCGGGGGGGATTTTGCTCTTTCTCACAGCGCTTGAAATGCTGTTTGAGCGCCGCTCCCAGCGGCGGGAGGATCAGGCGGATCTCGATGATTTCCCTGATCCGTCGATCTTTCCTCTGGCCATCCCCCTTCTGGCCGGGCCGGGCGCGATTGCCTCGGTGATCCTTTTGGTGGGCGAGGCGCCGGGCTATGTCGGCACGATATCGGTGCTGGGCGTGCTCTTTGCGGTGCTGGCCATCGTGTTTGTTTTCTTTCTCAGCGCGGGCCTGCTGGAGCGTGGCTTGGGCAAGACGGGCATCAACATCGTCACCCGCCTTTTCGGGATGCTTTTGGCCGCACTTGCGGTGCAATTCGTCCTCGACGGGTTGCGCGGATTTGGCATTGCAGGCTAGGCGCAGGGGCCGCCCGGACCTATATGGCCCTTAACGCGCAAGGAGAGGCCCATGGACAGTATCGACACGGCACAGCTCATTTACCTCTCGCTTTTGGGCGGGGCGATTGTCTTTTGGTTTTTGGTGGCCAATCGCGGGCAGATGGGCAAAGTGCTGCAAGGTGCGGTGATGTGGGGGCTGCTTTTCATCGCCGTGATCGCGGCCTACGGGCTCTGGGGCGATATCCAGACCACGGTGCAACCGCGCCAGACCGTCTCGGCTGATGCGGGACAGATCATCCTGCCGCGCGGCGCGGGGGGGCATTATTTCCTTGAGGCCGAGGTAAACGGCGTAGCCATGCGCTTTGTCGTGGATACCGGTGCGACCCATGTGGTGCTGAGCCAAGAGGACGCGGCGCGCATTGGGTTTGACCCGGACGCGCTGACATATTTCGGCACAGCGCAAACCGCCAATGGGATCGTGCGCACGGCACCTGTGGAGATCGACACGATCACCATCGGAGATCTGACCGATCGCGGTGTGCGCGCTGTGGTGAATGAAGGAGACCTCTTTGAGTCGCTGCTCGGCATGAGCTATCTTGAGCGTTTCTCAAACATTCAGATCGCGAATGATCGGCTAATCCTGACAAGGTAAAGGTCGACTCTCAAGCCCCAGCTTTCTCGGCCTTTTTCTCCCAGCGCCCACTTTCCTCGGACCAGTATTGCGCGGCGCATCCGGCATCGGTCAGCGCCTTCCATTGTCCGCGCGCATGATCAAGCGCCGCAGGATCATTGCCATCAAAGAGCACGCAAACCCGCTCCATCCGGCCCACCTCATCCGCCGTCACATCCGCCCCATCGACCGCCATCAGACAGACCGCGCCGTTGGCCGCCTCGGGTCCGGTGGTCAGCAACACGGGCTGATCGGCGGCATGGGGCGATGTGGCCAGCCCATGCGGCAAGAACCCCTCCTCCGGGCCGCGCCAAAGCTGCGCATCAAGCCACTCCATCCGCGCCGTATCGCACCCCCGGACCGCCACACGCCAGCCCGCGCCGCGCGCCTTATCCAGAAGCATCGGCAAGGTCGCCTCCAGCGGTCGCCGCGTCAGGTGATAGAAATACGCAGCCCCCATCAGCCCTCCAGCATATCCGCCACCAGCCGGTTAAGCGCCATCACACCCCAGCCGCTCGCCCCTTTGGGCGCATAGGCCGTATCGGCCTTGACCGAGGCCACCCCCGCGATGTCCAGGTGCATCCACGGCACACCATCTTGCACGAAGCGCAACAGGAATTGCGCCGCTGTGATGGAGCCTGCATCGCGCCCGCCCACGTTTTTCATGTCCGCGATATTGCTCTTGATCATATCATCATAGGCCTGCCCCATCGGCATCCGCCACGCGCCCTCGCCCTCGGCCTCAGACGCCTTCAAGAACGCCCGGCTCAGATCATCATCATTGGAGAAAACACCCGCGTTTTCATGGCCAAGCCCTACGATGATCGCGCCCGTCAGGGTGGCCAGATCAATCATAGCGCGCGGTTTGTAGGTCTCTTGCGCATACCACATCACATCCGCCAAAACGAGACGACCTTCGGCGTCGGTGTTGATCACCTCAACCGTGTCGCCCTTCATGGAGGTCACGACATCGCCGGGCCGCGTCGCACGGTCCGAGGGCATGTTCTCAACGAGGCCCACAAGGCCCACGACATTGGCCTTGGCCTTGCGCAGCGCCAGCGTGCGCAACGCGCCCGCCACAACGCCCGCGCCACCCATATCCATGGTCATGTCTTCCATGCCGCCTGCGGGTTTGAGGCTGATCCCGCCCGTATCAAAGACCACGCCCTTACCGACCAGAGCCAGCGGTGCCTCGCCTTTGGCACCCCCCATCCATTCCATCACCGCGACCTTGGAGGGGCTGATCGAGCCGTGGCCCACACTCAGCAAACATCCCATGCCGAGCTTTTCCAGCTCTGCCTCCTCCATGATCTTCACCTTGAGGCCAAGCGCCTCCATATCCTTGATCCGCTTGGCAAATTCCGTGGTGGTGAGGTGGTTGGCAGGCTCGCTCACCAGATCGCGGGTGAAAAACACACCCTCGGCCACGGCGCTCACGCTGGCGGCGCTGACCTCCTCGGGCTTGGCCACCTGCACGGTGATCCCTTGCATCTCGTCGACCTCAGCGGTCTTGCGCGCCGAGAACGTATAGGCGCGCAGCACAGCACCCAGCGCCAGATCCTCGGCCCGGCGCACCGCACCCGCAAGGATCAACATCGGCCCCATGCCCTTCACCTTGCCCAGCGCCGCGCCCGCCTTGCGCGCCTCCACAGGTTTCGCGCCGCGCTCAACGCAGAGCACATCCACCGCTTCGGCCTTCATGCCCGCCGGCCAAGCCAGCGTTTTTACATCGCCTGATTTGGCCTTCTCCAGCGCCCCGCTCTCTATCATCCGCGCCAGCGCGCCCTTCGTGAGCCGGTTCACCCGGCGCGCAGCAGGGTCAAGCTTGCCATCCTTGCCCACGCACACGGCCACACGGCCCTCCGCCTCGGCAATGGCGTCGAGATCGGCGGCGGTCACGGTGAGGGCGGCGATAGGGGTTTGGGGGCTCATGAAGCGTCTCCTTGCTGGATGTCCGACCTGTGTCAGGCCTGTATCGAACCCTCCAGATAGCGCGGGGTCCGGGCGCGCCCAATAGGGATCATTTCGCGACGATGTGCAATCCCGGGCGCAGCACCCCGCGCACCCAAGCGCTTCGCGCGATATTGGTGTTTTCCAATGCCGCCGATTACGATAAGTTCCCACTAGATATGGGGGATAGGAGACAGGTGTGACCAGATTCGACCGCTACATGCTGTCGCAATTCATGGTGCTCTTCGGATTCTTCGCACTGGTTCTGGTATCCATCTTCTGGATCAACAAAGCGGTGCGCATGTTCGACCGGTTGATCAGCGATGGTCAGTCTACTTGGGTATTCTTGGAATTCACGGCGCTGACGCTTCCGGGCGTGATCGGTGTTGTGCTGCCCATCGCGGCCTTTGCCGGTGCGGTCTATGTCACCAACCGTCTCAGCACCGAATCCGAGCTTACGGTGATGCAGGCCACCGGCTATTCTCCGTGGCGCATGGCGCGGCCCGTGGTGTTTTACGGGCTGATCATTGCGGTGATGATGTCGGCTCTGGCCCATTACCTTATCCCCACAAGCCTCGCCCAGCTCGAAGAGCGGCGCATTGAGGTCTCGCGCAACGTCACGGCCAAGCTCTTGACCGAAGGGGAGTTTTTGCACCCCGCCAATGGCGTGACCTTCTATATCCGCGAAATCAGCCCTGAGGGGGAACTGCGCGATGTGTTCCTGTCGGACCGCCGCAACCCCGACACGGCGGTGACCTACACCTCCGCTCAGGCCTATCTTGTGCAGGAAGGCGGCGGGACCAAGCTGGTGATGATCAACGGGCTGGCCCAGAGCCTTGCGCGCGAGGGTCAGCGGCTCTTTACCACCACGTTTGAGGATTTCTCCTACGATATCTCGGCGCTGGTCTCTAACAGTGCGGCCAATCTCGACAGGATCGCCTTTGCCAGCACATGGGACCTGATCACAAACCCGCGCGCCGTGGCCGAGCGCACCAATGTGAGCCACGCGCAAGCGCTGAGTGTGCTGCACACCCGCTTTACCAGCGCGCTGATGTGCGTGATCGCGGCCCTTGTGGGATTCGCCACGCTTCTCTTGGGCAGCTACAGCCGCTTCGGCGTCTGGCGCCAAATCCTGACAGCGTTTATCCTTCTGGTCGGGCTGAAGCTGGTTGAGGGGGCTGTTGCGGGCCCCGTGCTTGGGGCCGCAGCGCTCTGGCCGCTTCTCTACCTGCCTGTTATGGGTGGGATCGGTCTGAGTGTGGCCCTTCTTTATCTCGCGGCCCATCCTGGCATGTTGCGCCGTCTGCTACCGCACCGCAGGGAGAGTGTCGCATGACCCTGCATTACTATTTCGCGCGCAAGTTTCTGTGGACCTTCTTCGGGATCACCATGATCTTCGTCGTGCTTTTGGCGCTCATTGATCTGGTGGACGAACTTCAGGACTTTCCCGACCTGCCGTTTCTCGATGTGCTTGAGGTCGTGCTGCTGAACTTGCCTCATGCCAATTACGAGATCCTGCCGCTGGTGCTGATCCTCGCCTCGGTCGCCCTGTTCGTGCGCCTCGCGCGCAGTTCGGAGCTTGTGGTGCTGCGCGCCTCCGGGCGCTCGGGGCTGGTGGGGCTGATGGCACCGGTGATCATGGCCGGGATGATCGGCGTGGTGGGGGTGACGGTCTTCAACCCGATCGTGGCCGCATCGTCCAAACGCTATAATGATCTGGTCAACGGGCATCTGAACATGGGCCAAAGCATTCTGGCCATCGCCTCCGAGGGGCTGTGGCTGCGGCAGGGCAACGCGTTTGGCCAAACAGTGATCCATGCCGCGCGGGCAAGCTCGGATGTGACCGTGCTTTATGACACCACGTTCATCTCCTTCTCTCCCGAGGGCGAGCCATTGCGCCGCATCACCGCAAAGAGCGCACGTCTGGGCGATGGGGAATGGGTGCTGAGCAGTGCCAAGCTCTGGGATCTGGGGGCCTTGCGCAACCCCGAGGCCGAAGCGCGCCGGATGGAGCAGCTTAGCATGCCGTCGCCATTGACGCGCGACCGGATCATCGACAGTTTCGGCAAGCCGGAATACATCTCGCTCTGGGATCTGCCGAAGTTCATAACGCAGCTTGAAGAGGCCGGGTTCTCCGCGCGCCGCTATGCGGTCTGGTTCCAGATGGAGCTGGCACGCCCCCTGTTTCTCATGGCCCTTGTTCTAGTGGCTTCGGCCTTCACCATGCGCCACGGGCGCACCACGAATACCGGGGTTTCGGTGCTCACCGCGATCATGCTGGGGTTTACGCTGCATTACGTGCGCAACTTCGCGCAAGTGCTGGGCGAAAACGGTCAGATCCCCGTGATCCTTGCGGCCTGGGCGCCGCCGATTGCGTCCTTCCTGCTGGCGATGGGCCTGTTGCTCCATACGGAGGAGGGATGATGCGCATGATGGCCCGCCTGCTGCCACTTCTGACGTTCTTGATGGCGCTTGTCCTGCCCGGCGTGGCCTTGGCTCAGGACACGGCGGGAAACACGCAACACAATACTGCCCCCGCAGTCCTCATTGCCGATGACGTCTACATCACCGGGGATAATACGCTGGTGGCCGAAGGCAATGTCGAAGCGCTTTATCAAGGGCAGCGGATCACAGCGCGCTCTATCACCTATGATCAAACACGCGATATTCTGGTGCTGGATGGACCGATAACCCTTGATGACGGGGCCTACACGGTCGTTCTGGCCGATAGTGGTCAGCTGGACGCCGAAATGCGCAACGGCATCCTGCGCGGCGCGCGGATCGTGATGGATGACCAATTGCAGATGGCCGCCCAGCAGATGAACCGCGTCGAGGGGCGCTATAACCAGCTTTATAAAACTGCCGTCACCTCGTGTCAGGTCTGCACAGATGGTCGCCCGCCGCTTTGGCAAATCCGCGCCCGGCGCGTGGTGCATGATCAGGAAACACGCCAGCTCTATCTCGATGATGCGCAGTTTCGTATCCTCGACATGCCAGTCTTCTATGTGCCGCGCCTGCGCCTGCCCGACCCCACGCTGGAACGGGCCACGGGGTTTCTCATCCCCTCGCTCTACAACTCAACCCTGCTCGGCGTGGGGTTCAAAGCCCCGTATTTCATCCGCATCGGCGACGACAAGGACCTCACGGTCACGCCCTATCTATCCACCGAGACGCGCACGCTTGAGCTGCGCTACAGACAGGCTTTCGCGAATGGCGGAATCGAGTTCAACGGCGCCATTTCCAATGATGATCTGGGACGCGGGCGCAGCGACACGCGCGGCTATATCTTTGGGCGCGGCCTGTTCGAGCTGCGCAACGACTTCATCCTGCGCTTTGATATCGAGGCGGTGAATGATGACGCCTATCTCGTTGATTACGACTATTCCACCAAGGACAGGCTCGACAGCGAGATTTCGGTCTCGCGGGTGGACCGCGACGAATCGATGCGCGCGGCCCTCACCTATTATGAAAACCTGCTCTTGAACCAAAGCAACTCCACCCTGCCCACTGTCACCGCCGATGCGACCTATGAGCGGCGTTTTTTCCCGGCAGCAACGGGCGGCGAACTGCGATTTTCCGCCGAGGTCGCGAGCGGTTACCGCACGTCCGGTTTGACCACGGACGGGCCGGATGTGGATCTCTTTGCCGATGGGCGCGATGTCATGCGACTCACGACCGAAGGGGCGTGGCTGCGCAACTGGACCTTGATGGGCGGCCTGCGCGCTGGCGTGCAGGCGGGGCTTGCCGTGGATCATTTCGAGGTCGAGGGTGCGGGCGGCACCTCACTCAGCTCAAAGACCGACATAACCCCGGCCGCCGCGATCACCTTCCGCTACCCGCTGGCCAAGACCACTGCGCGCGGCGTGAGCCATGTGATTGAGCCTGCGCTGCAACTGGCCTGGGCTGGCGGCGACACACCAAACGTCCCCAATGAACGGGCCACCCGCACCGAATTCGACGAGGGCAATCTTTTATCGCTGTCGCGCTTTGCCGCTGATGACCGCCGCGAGCGGGGAATAAGTGCGGCCTACGGGCTTACATGGTCCCGGTTTGATCCAGATGGGCTGTCGAGCACTCTCAGCTTCGGGCAGATAGTGCGTGACCGCACGCAACGCGAGGCCACCGGCGGGATGACCTTCTCCAGCACCTCAGGCCTGCGTGGGGAATTCTCCGATATCCTTGTGGCCGGGCAAATATCCGCCCAGAACGGGGTCGCTTTTGCCGCGCGCGGCCTTTTTGACAATGAGCTGTCCACCACCAAAGCCGAAGCACGGGCCAGTTGGCAAAACGACCTGACCAATCTGGGGGCAAGCTATATCTGGCTCCGCGAGGATCTGATGGAAGAACGCCCCAGCAACGTCTCCGAATGGGCGTTTGACGGCTCCTACCGTCTGGCACGCCATTGGACCGGAAATGCGCAATGGCGCTATGACGTGGTGAATGATGAAAGCGTGACAGCCGGGATCGGCCTCACATATACGAACGAATGCGTGGATATCGCGCTTTCGGCCTCGCGCAGGTTCGCCTCTTCCACTATCCTCACACCATCGACCGATATCAGCCTCACGGTGGGGCTGCGCGGGTTTTCCACCCGGACCGAAGATAAAAGCTACGTGCGAGATTGCAAATGACATTGATGCGCCCCCTTCGCCAACTGACAGCAGCCCTCATTACGGGCACATGCCTGAGCGTGGCAGCCATTGCCCCGCCTGCCCTCGCACAGGGTCTGTTTGAGCCTTTAATCAAGGTAAACGGGCAAGCGATCACGCGGTACGAGTTGGAGCAGCGCGCCCGCCTTCTGGGCCTGTTGCGCGCCCCTGCCGAGCCCAACAGGTTGGCCCGTGAACAACTGATCGAGGACCGCTTGAAGCTGGAAGCGGCAAACCTTCAAGGCATCGTGCTGAGCGAAGAGGAACTCGCGGACGGGATGGAGCAATTCGCGGCGCGCGGAAACCTTACCGGCGAGCAGATGATCCAGCTTCTTGAGCGTGGCGGCGTCGACGAGGAAACCTTCCGCGAATTCGTGCGCGCGGGCCTGACATGGCGCGAAGTCACGCGGGTGCGGTTTGGCGCGCGTATCTCGGTGAGCGAGGAAGATCTGGAGCGTGCACGCAACGCAATCGGCTCGGAGACCGGTGTGCGCGTGCTCTTGTCCGAAATCATCATACCCGTCACACCCGAAACTCAGGAAGAGGTGATGGCCACCGCCACTCGCATTTCTGAATTGGACAGCGTGTCTGCCTTTGCAGCTGAGGCGCGACGCTTCTCCGCGACTGCGACACGCGACCAAGGCGGACAAATGCCCTGGACGCCGATCACACGCTTGCCTGCGGGCCTGCGCCCGCTCCTTCTTGGCCTGGCGCCGGGCGAGGTGACCGATCCGCTGCCGCTGGACGGGGCCGTGGCCCTTTTTCAGTTGCGCGATATCGAAGAGATCGACGTGGTACAGCCCGAGTATTCCGCAATTGAATACGCCGCCTATTACATTGATGGCGGGCGCAGCGAGGCTGCATTGGCGCGCGCGGCTCAGATCGACGCGGACACCGACACATGCGATGACCTCTACGGGATTGCCCAAGGTCAGCCCGCAGCCGTGCTGGAACGCGGCACCAAAGCGCCTTCGGAAATTCCACAAGATATAGCAATTGTCCTCTCGCGGCTCGACCCCGGCGAGGTGGATTACACCATGACGCGCGCAAACGGGCAAACGCTGGTCCTGTTGATGATGTGTGGACGCGCCGAGGTGATTGCCGAAGATCCCGGCACGCCTGCTGCCGCACCCCAAGCTGCCGAGACGGCTGAGGGCGAAGAGGGTGGCGAAACTGTAGAGCTTGCGCCTGATGAGACGGCTCAGCTTTCGGCGCAAATCGCCAATCAGCGGATGGAGAGCTTTTCCGACGGCTACCTTGAGCAGTTACGCTCCGAGGCGCGGATCATCGAGTACTGATGTCCGGCCCCCTACCGCCGGTCGCGCTCAGCTGCGGCGAGCCAGCGGGGATCGGCCCCGAGATAGCCGCCCGCGCCCGCACGGAACTGGGTTCGGCGCTGCCGTTTTTCTGGATCGGTGACCCGCGCCATTTGCCCTCCGGCACCGAAATCACCGAGATCGCATCGCCGCAAGAGGCGCTGAGCGCGCGGGGCCTGCCGGTTCTGGTGCATGAAATGCCGGGGCCACTGACGCCCGGCACGCCAAACCCTGACCACGCAGCAGGCGTGATCAGCGCCATCGCGCGCGGGGTGGAGCTTGTTCAATCGGGCGCGGCATCGGCGCTTTGCACGGCCCCTATCCACAAAAAAGCGCTTCAGGATGGGGCTGGCTTTGCCTACCCAGGCCATACAGAATACCTCGCAGCTCTCTGCGGTACACCGCGCGTTGTGATGATGCTGGCCTCTGATCAGCTGCGCGTCGTGCCAGCAACGATCCATATCCCGTTGAAGGATGTGCCTGCCGCGCTTGACGCCACAGGGCTACGCGAAACGATCCAGATCACCCATGCCGGGCTGATCCGCGATTTTGGGATCGAGGCACCCCGGATCGTGGTGGCAGGGCTCAACCCCCATGCGGGCGAAGGCGGTAAGATGGGGCTGGAGGAGATCGAGATGATCGCCCCTGTCGTGGCGGCTCTGCGCCATGAGGGGATGGATGTGCGCGGACCACTGTCTGCCGATACGATGTTTCATTCAGCGGCGCGCGCGCGCTATGACGCGGCGGTCTGTATGTATCACGATCAAGCCCTCATCCCGATCAAGACGCTGGATTTTGATCGCGGTGTGAATGTCACCCTCGGCCTGCCCTTCGTGCGCACCTCGCCTGATCATGGCACGGCTCTTGATATCGCGGGCGAGGCTCGGGCGAATCCAACCTCCCTGATCGAGGCCCTGCGCATGGCCGCGCGCATGGGCGCAGCGCGACGGGCATGAGCGGGGACACCCTTCCTCCCTTGCGCGACGTCATCGCGGCGCATGGCCTCACGGCGCGCAAGTCCATGGGGCAGAATTTCCTGCTGGATCTGAACCTTACGGCAAAGATCGCGCGGCAAGCAGGCGATGTGAGCGCTTGTGACGTTCTTGAGATCGGCCCCGGTCCGGGGGGTCTCACACGCGGGCTTCTGGAGGCCGGCGCGCGGCATGTTCTGGCCATTGAGAAAGATGCACGCTGCCTGCCCGTACTGGCCGATATCGCAGCGGCCTATCCTGACCGGCTTACCGTGCTGGAGGGCGACGCGCTGGCGATTGACCCGCTGGCACATCTCACACCGCCCATCCGCGTGGCCGCCAACCTGCCCTATAATGTCGGCACGGAGCTTTTGATCCGCTGGCTCACCCCGCCCGACTGGCCACCTTATTGGCAGAGCCTCACCTTGATGTTTCAGCGCGAAGTGGCCGAGCGGATCGTGGCCACCCCCGGCTCCAAAGCCTACGGTCGGCTCGCCCTTCTTGCACAGTGGCGCAGCACCGCCCGCATCGCGATGAGCCTGCCACCGGGGGCCTTCACGCCGCCGCCCAAAGTATCGTCGGCAGTGGTGCATATCGAGGCGCTGGCCGAGCCGCGCTATCCAGCCAACCAGAAGGTGCTGGAGCGGGTCGTGGCAAAAGCGTTCAACCAGCGGCGCAAGATGTTGCGCGCAGCCCTCAAAGGGCTTGCCCCGGATATCGAGGACCGCCTGATTGCGGCGGGCATTGCGCCCACCGACCGGGCCGAAACCGTCACGCTGGAGCAGTTCTGCGCGCTGGCACGGACGGTGGAAGCGGGATGAGCCTCGCGATTCTCATGCCCGCCGCAGGCGCGTCCCAGCGGATGGGCGGGCGCGACAAACTGATGGAGCTGGTGGGCGGCGAGGCGCTCTTGGTGCGCCAAGTGCGGCGGGCGCTGGCCACCGGGGCGGAGGTCTACGTGACGCTGCGCAAGGACAGGCCAAAACGGGCGGACGCGCTCAACAAAGCGCCGCGCGCGCGCCATGTGTGGGTGGAAAAGCCCAATGAGGGGATTGCAGCCTCCATCCGTGCAGGTATCGCCGCGTTGGGTGTCGACGTAACGGCGGTGATGGTTCTTCTGCCCGACCTGCCCGAGATTGAGCACTCTGATCTGGAGGCTGTGATCGCTGCTTACCGCGACCATCCCGGAGCCGTCTTGCGCGGTGCCACTGTGGTGGGTGCGCCGGGGCATCCGGTGATCTTCCCGCGGGCGTGGTTCGACGCGCTTGGGCGGCTCAAAGGGGATCAGGGCGCAGGTGCACTGCTTACAGGCAATGACATCCGCCTGCACCCCCTACCCGGTGCGCGCGCGCTCACTGATCTTGATACGCCAGAGGCGTGGGAGGCATGGCGCAAGCGCACTAGCCTGTAGCGAGACTCTAGCAGGACTTCATCGCGCAGGAGCACCAAGCAAGGCTTGCGCCTCGCGTGATTTCAACGACACGCGCGCCGCCCCGAATCCTGCGGTGTCACCATCGGCTAGCTCAGGGAAAAGCTCCAATATTTCAGCCTTTTGCGCAGCACTCACGCTTTGCATCGCCTGCGCGCCGGGTTGAAAGCTTTCGCTCCAGACATTATCCGCCAGAAGCACCTTGTGGCGGTTGTACATCACATGGGCATAGGTCGTGCCAGCATCAGGCATCATGCGCCGCATAGCGCGCAGCCCGGTCAGATCCTTAGCGGCGACCAAAGCCCAGCGCTCATCACACATCATCTCGGCCTCACTTGTCGTGGGAAGCATGTCGTGATTGGGGCTGACCATCATATCGCGGTCCGGCATACCCTCGCCCAACCCTCCCGCCTTGATAAGCACTGGACGCAAGCCGCGCGCGGGCTTCAAATCCGCATGGCTCAGCGCACGAATAAACTTGCCGCGGGTGATGGCCGTGTCGCAGGGGTGCAGATCCTCATCCTCCACCGAGTGCAGGCCTCGCGGCGTGTCCACGGCCGTGCCGCGCGTAAAGCAGATCTGCACCATCAAACCCGATGTTCAGATCGTCTTTATGGGTGCCGCGCAGCGTATCATTCCCTGAACTTCCGAGCATCGTGGCCATGGTTATCTTCTCCACCATAATAATGAAGCCGCATCCCAGCGCCGTCAGGGGCAGAGCCGACAATCTGTTACATATTATTTATGTAGGGGCGGAAATTGCCTCAAAAAGAATTCCCAATACTTATGCGCATATTGGCGTAAATGACGTACCATAACGCACTGTATGCCGCCTTATTGCCAGCCAAAACGAAACAATCCCGGCAAAATGCCGGGATTGTTCCCACTCGAAACCGATATAGCCCCCGCGACCGATTCCACGGGTCGGCCCGCCCCCCAACATGGGAGCCGGGCCCGACCCTGCTGCAAAGGCTTACCTCGTCAGAAGCTTCGCTTCGTGCTTTTTCAGCGATCGGCGTGCGGCCTGATACGCTGCAATACCGTCCGCATCGCGCAGCTCGGGGAAGAGCATATAGATCTCCTCGCGCTGCTCGGTGTCCATATCACCCAAAGTCTGCTCACCGGGTTGGAAGCTTTCGGTCCAGCTGCCGTTGGAAAGCACGACCTCGTGCTGGTCAAACATGAAGTGGATATATGTCACGGCATCCGTATCAACCGTATCCACCCCTTCTAGATCAGTCAGGTGCTTGGCCGCCACGAGAACCTCACGATCCTCGAAGTAGAGCGCCGACTTCTCGTTGTTGATCAGAACCCGGTGGTTCGGACTGACCAGCAGATCTGTCTCAGGCAGATTACGGCCCAAGGCGCCTGCGCCGATCAAAACCGGCTTCATCTGCGGGGCCTGAAGAAGCTCGCGCCCTTCCAAGTCCCGGCGACCAACCCAGCGGATCTCCTGAAGCCCGTTGTCACGGGTGATGACCTTGTCACCCACTTCAAGGTCCTCGACCAGACGCTCACCCTTGGGTGTCGCAATCTTGGTGCCCGGCGTGAAGCAGGGGATGATCCGCTCGATTTCCTGGAACGTCATGGAGCCTGTAACGGCCCCACCAGGTGCATCGAGGAAGTTGATCGTGCCGCTGGTAGAGTTGCCATCGGGATCAACCGTTTGGCCTGTGATCTCAAAATCTCCGGCACCCGTCAGGTCCAGCGTGTCAAAGTCATCGCCGCCCGAGCCACCATCGGCATTGTCGCCAAAGCCGTCTGCCGCGCTGCCGATGATGAACGTATCACGCCCGGTATCGCCCGACATGTCATCCGCACCGGCACCACCGATGATCGTGTCATTGTCGGCGCGCCCCTCGATCGTGTCGTCGCCATCGCCGCCTTCGATGATATCGTCACCGTTGCCGCCTTGGATGTCATCATTGCCGTCCCCGCCAAGGATGCTGTCATCGCCGTCTTGGCCACGGATTTCATCGTCGTCGATGCCGCCATCAATGGTATCATTGCCATCGCCACCGAGGATGGTGTCATTGTCATCCTCGCCAAAGATCACATCATCGCCAGCACCGCCGTCGAGGAAGTCATCACCATTGTCCAGCTCAGGGTCTGTTGCATCAGGGATGTTCGCACCGGCCAAGTTAACCCCACCAAAGATGGTGTCATCGCCATCGCCGCCGAACACGGTATCGCTGCCCTCGCCTGCGGTGATTTCGTCGTCACCGGTACCGCCTTCAATCTCGTCATCATCCAGACCGCCGTCGATCACATCATCGCCCGCGCCGCCAGTGATGGTGTCGGCATCATCGCCAGTGAAGATCGTGTCATTGCCAGCGCCGCCAGCAACCAGATCGCGATCATTGTCGGGGTCGGTATCGGCGGGCACGAAAGGTGTGCCATTGAACCCATCATCGGGCAGAGGTGTGTTCGCACCTGTCAGAGGTGTGTTCGCACTTGTCAAAGGTGTGTTCGCACCTGTCAAAGGTGCGCTCGTGTCGATGAAATCATCACCACCACCGCCAAGGGCAGTGTCCTGACCATCGCCGCCAATCAGGCTGTCCGCACCGGGGCCACCAATCAGGCTATCATCGCCTTCGCCGCCGACAAGCGTGTTGTCGCCCGCATCGCCGCGCAGCGTATCGTCGCCTGCGCCACCATCAAGGCTGTCATTACCATCGTCGCCGCGCAGGCTGTCGTCGCCCGCGCCGCCGTCAATCGTATCGTCGCCATCACGGCCACGCACAGTGTCGTCGCCATCACCCGCTTCGATGATATCATCATCGGTGCCTGTAGGCGTGCCGATCAGGCTGTCGTCATTGTCCACACGGTCGCCATCGGGATCGCCTGTATAGGGCAGGTCGATCACATCGTCGCCCGGCGTGCCGGATACGATCCCATCGGGAAACGCTCTGTCCTCCGCAACGACCACCGTGACTGTGGCCGTGTCCGTGCCGCCATTGCCATCGGAAACCGTGTATTCAAATGTATCGGTGCCGACAAAGCCCGCAGGCGGGGTATAGGCGATGGTGTTGTCGGCATTGACCGACGTCGTGCCGCCATTCGCGCTCGGGGTTGAGGAGATGACGCTGAGCGTGTCGCCTGCATCCGCATCGCTATCATTGCCCAGCACGGTGATGTCCGTCGCCAGATCTTCGACGGTGGATGCGGTATCATCCCCTGCGACGGGGGCCGCGTTTGCAGCAGGAAGTAGGATGTTTTCGATCTCGGTGAACGTGCTTGTTCCCGTCACATCGCCGGTCTCAGGGTCAAGAAACTCAATCGTGCCGCTGGTTGAATTGCCATCGGCGTCATCCACCACGTCAACGATGCGCAGCGGCCCGCTATCGCGCAGATCAAGCGTATCATCGTCATTGCCACCCGCACCGCCGTCAATCGTGTCACCGCCAGTGGCGCCCATGATCAGGTCAGCATCATCGCCGCCTTGGATATCGTCAGCGCCTTCGCCGCCGGTCAGCACGTCATCGCCACCCTCGCCGATCAGGATGTCGTCCCCCTCTTCGCCGTTCAGCGTGTCATCGCCCTCGGCAATTACGGGAACCGTGTCAAAGAAAACGTCCGTAAGCTTGATGCCCGATGTAGCAGGGCCGTTCTGCGCATGCTCAACAATGATCTGCGAAACTGGGCCGGGAATATCGACCAGCACCGAATAAGCTTGCGACGTATCAGGGCCGTAGCCACCATTACTGTCTGCGGTATCCGCACCAGCCACGCTATCGGTGTCCAGCAAAGTGACATTCGCACCGGCGGTGAGGGTCACGGTGATCGGGCCGTCGGGGCCAATCGCCGTGACGGTCACAACGCCGTCACCGTCGACATCGTTGATGCGGAAGGACACGTTCTCAACCGGGGCGGAGAAATCCAGCGTATACTCGGAGCTGTTGCCCGCGCCGCCCAGCACGTTGTCGAGCGAGGAATTGGGGTTCACACCAGAACCATCATCAACAACATCTGAAACCAGGTGGAAGTTATCAGCAAAAATCGTCGGATTGTTCGCACCGGTGGTGGTGGAGGAGAATGTCACATCCACATTGCCAGTGTTCAGCGTAAAGCCGTCCAGCGCATCGCCATTGTCGATACCGGCTGTGCCGTCCGCGCCATCGGGATCGGGTGCCTCGCTCCAGCGGAAAGCCTCGCGCCCGCCGCCGAGATTGTCTGTTGTGTCCCGGTCGCCAGCCAGTAAGTCGTCGCCCGCGCCGCCATTCAACTCGTCGTCGCCCGCGCCACCAAAAAGCTCATCATCGTCTGCGCCGCCAAAGACAGTGTCGTCACCGTCGCCCGCATTCACGATGTCCTGATCACCTGTCTCACCGGGAAGAGATGCATCACCGCCATCGATCATATCACCATCGGCATCGGGGCCCGCGGCTGCATCGATCAGATTATCGTTTTGGTCGCCATCATAAACGCCCGCACCAGTATCTGTTCTGTCAATCGCCATGCTACTCTCCAAAATACACAACCGTTTCCGGCGTGCCGCATAAACGCGGTCTCATTCAAAACGCCGCCGATAATGCCTGCACTCACAGAGCGACCATCACGGGGGCCTCGCATATTAAAATGGGGGAGAATGGTGAGAGCTTAATTGAGCACCACCTTGCAGGTTCAACCCTGCTTTTTTCGCGCGTTCATCACATCGCTAAGCAACATGGCGATCACACGTCTCCCGCATCAAATAATGCGTGTCCCGTGCGGTCGCCCCCGTGACCAAAAACATCGCCCCCCAGTTGGGCTGCACTTTTCTATGACAGGTACCGTGAGCCAGAAAGAAAAATCGGCGTGGACAAGTTCGTCAACGCGTCAAAAACTGGGCTATTTTGCGACATTGTGACTTCAGAAAATGCACGTTTAAAGAGATTGAAATTCATCCTGTGGATAAGTCGGAAGTTCAAATTTAAGCTTTATAAAGGGACTTTGGCGAAGATTATCTTATGGTAAAAACAACCTATGACTGTGCACTTTGTCCTGCACACCGCCAAAAGGGTCACACAAGAAAATGCGTTAACTATGAACAAACAACGGCAGATCTTTCGTCGCTGAATTTCAGTCAATCCTTCAAACTTGTCAGCTTTGACCACGATCTGGAAACTCGACAGCGCCGAATCAGTGAAACAGGCGCTCAAGCTGGTAGCGGTTTTGGGGGATCGGCACGATTGCCTTGATCACGCCACGTTCCAAGTGAGCACGCCAAGAGTCTCTGAGACCGCTTAGCCAGACAGACGCCATGTTTGCGGCCCAGTAAACAGCCATATTCAGGAATATGTCTTGAGCCCTCTTGGGCTGCCAGAACACCGTCAACCGGGGAATGCCGCAACCGGCCAAATTGATGTGCCTGGTACCCATGGCCGGACTCGAACCGGCACGCCTCGCGGCGGGGGATTTTGAATCCCCTGCGTCTACCATTCCGCCACATGGGCACGCGCCCTGCTTAGCGAAGCCGTGCAGGCCCGTCCAGACCCGCCAGTGCGGTTTTTATCCCCGCAGCGTTTACACCCGGTCAGAGCCGCGCCGGGCTTGACCGCCCTGCCCCTGCATGGTTTGACCCAGCCAAGCTTAGCGACCATGCTCTACCCGAACAGTCACCCAAAAGGACCGCCCGAATGATCAGACGCCTTTACGAGTGGATGCTGCGTATGGCCGAGCATCCGCAGGCCCTTTGGGTGCTGGCCTTCGTGGCGTTCATCGAAAGCTCGATCTTTCCCATCCCACCCGATGTCCTGATGATCCCGATGATCCTCGCGCGGCCCAGCCGGGCCTGGCTGATCGCCGGTGTGGCTTTGGCCGCGTCCGTTTTGGGCGGGCTTTTGGGCTATGCCATCGGCGCGCTTGCCTATGAGCAGATCGGACAGCCCATTCTCTCCGCGCTCGGCAAGGCCGATGCGATGGCAGAGTTCAACACACGCTTCAATGATCTGGGGTTCTGGGCCGTTCTGGTCGCCGGTGTCACCCCCTTCCCCTACAAGGTCATCACGATCATGTCGGGTTGGACGGGCATGTCGCTCGGCATGTTCATCTTCACCTCGATCCTTGCGCGCGGCCTGCGGTTCTTCCTCGTGGCCGCCCTTCTGTGGAAGTTCGGCGCGCCCATCAAAGAGTTTATTGAGCGCCGGCTGGGCCTTATGTTCACGCTTTTTGTCGTGCTTCTGGCGGGCGGGGTTTACCTGCTGAAGTTCCTGTGATGCTCGGGCGGCGCGGCCTTATCCTGCTGGCCGCTGGTGGCTCGCTCGTGCTGCTGCTGGCCGCGTTCGGGTTTCAGCATCTGGGCGGGCTGGCCCCTTGCCAGATGTGCCTGTGGCAGCGCTGGCCCCATGCGGCGGCAGTGGCCTTTGGCGTTTTCGCATTGGCTCTGGGCGGCGCGATCTGGCTTTGGCTTGGCCTTCTGTCGGCGCTCACCACCGCCGGGATCGGTGGCTATCATACGGGCGTTGAGCGCGGATGGTGGGACGGCCCCGCCTCCTGCGCTGGCGGCGCGGGGGGCTTGGGTGGATCGGGGGCCGATATGCTCAGCCTCGATGTACCCGCCCTTGTCGTGCAATGCGATGAGGTCGTCTGGTCCCTCGTGGGTCTGTCGATGGCCAGTTGGAATATGCTGGCCGCGCTGGTGCTGGCAGCCATTTGGGCGCTCGCCCTGTGTAAGAGCGCTTGACGCAAACCCCAGCGCGGTCCTAGCGTTGGCCCATGCTCAATCTCGATCCGCACCACTATACAAGCCCCGATATCCACGCCTGCGATGTCACCAATATTTTCACGCGCAGCTGGCAGCTTCTGGGCGCCGCTTCGCGTCTGTCACAGCGCGGCGATTACATCGCGGTAGAGATCGCGGGCCAAAAGGTCTTTGTCGTGCGCGCCAAGGACGGGTTGCGCGCCTATCGCAACGTCTGCCGCCACCGGGGCGCGCGCCTTCTGCCCGAGGGCACAGGGCGCTGCAACACGATCCGCTGCCCCTATCACCAATGGGTCTGGGGCGATGATGGCGCGCTCCTGAACGTGCCGTGGTGGGGCGATGACGCGGATTTCAAGATGGAGGACTGGGCGCTCGACAAGGTTGCGTGGCATATCTGGCGCGGGCTTCTCTTCGTGGCGATTGACCCCGAAATGCCGTTTGAGAAGCAACTTGGCGCAACCGAGGCTGAGCTCGCGCCCGAACCGATGGAGACCTATCAATGGGTGCATGAAGAGCGTCTGATCTTTGACGCCAACTGGAAGGTTTACACCGACAATTTTGTCGAGGGCTACCACATCCCCGGCATCCACCCCGCCTTTCACCGCGCGATTGAGTTTGAGGCGTTTGAGACGGTCGCGCTGGATGGTCTGGTGCGGATGAGCGCGCCGCCGCGTGAGGGGCTGTTTTACCGTGGCAAATGGATGTGGATGTGGCCCAACTGGACCCTCTCGCTTTTTGAAGGGGGTATGAACACGTCGCGGATCAATCCGATTGATCACCAGCGCACAGAGCTGATCTATAATTTCTACTTCACCGATACCTCAGACGCGACAGAGGCCGCGCGCACCAAGACGATCGAGGACAATCTGCAAGTGATCCGCGAGGATTTCGAGGTCTGTCTTGAGACCCAAAAGAACTACAAAAGTGGCGGATACCGCGCCGGGCCCCTGTCGCCGCACCATGAACAGGGCGTCGCCTATTTTCAGGACCGCCTACGCGCAACTCTTGCCCCCGAGGGCGGGCTGTAAGGACCGAGCGCGCCCCCTAACCGCTCGATTTGCGCGTGCTGAGGAGCAAGCTTGTCTCGCTCGTCGCCACCCCCTCCAGCCGCCGGATCTGGCTCAGCACCGCATCAAACGCCTCAAGCGAGGCTGTCCCGATGTCCACGATCACGTCCCAACGCCCGTTGGTGGAATGCACCGCGCGCACCGCGCTCAAGCCCCCAAGCTGGCGCAGCACCCGCTCGGTCCCGCGCCCCTCAATCCCCAGCATCATCAAACCGCGCACCGGATCACGCGCCACGTCCCCGCGCAGCACGACCGAGTATCCCACAATCTCGCCCCGCCGCTCCAGCCGCTCAATCCGCGCGCGCACCGTGGTGCGCGAAATACCCAGCTCCAGCGCCAGATCAGACAGGGCCGCGCGGGCATTATGGCGCAGGGCAGAGATCAGCCTTCGGTCCGTATCGTCCAATTCGGTCATATTTGCCTCCGATTTGATCAGCACTTGTGCGGATCGTGCATTTTGCGCAGTTCCATACACCCTAAATGCGCAGCACAGTACCTCAAACACAAGCGAGGAGCACGCCATGACCCCCAAAACCTGTTTTCTGATTGGCGCGCCCATGGATGCGGGCAAGACCAGGCAGGGCTGTCTCATGGGGCCGGATGCCTACCGCGTGGCGGGGATTGAGGCGGCGATTGCCGATCTCGGCCACAACGCTGTTGATCTTGGCAATATCGTGCCGGATGACGCCGAGGCCCCCGCCACGCTCCCCGATCATCTGCACGCACCTGCCGAGGTGATTGGCTGGACTGCCGCCCTCGCCCGCAGCGCCGAAGAGACCCTGCCGCGCGGCCTGCCCGTATTCCTTGGGGGTGATCACGCGTTGGCGCTTGGCTCTGTCCTTGGGGCGGCGCGATATGCGGCCGCGCAAGATCGCCCGCTCTTTGTGCTTTGGCTGGATGCACATAGCGACTACCACACGCCCGCCTCCACCGCATCTGGCAACCTGCATGGCACGCCTCTGGGCTATGTCACCGGGCGCGAGGGGTTCCACGGCTTTCCCGAGGTGACGCACCCTGTGCCGCATGAAAACATCTGTCTGCTGGGCCTGCGATCCGTCGATGCGCCCGAGCGTGATATGTTACAGAAGACTGCGATCCGCTATCACGACATGCGCCGGATCGACGAGACCGGGATCGCCAGCCCCCTCGCCGCGTTTCTCGCGGATGTGAAAGCCGCAAATGGCATGCTGCATGTCTCGCTCGATGTCGACTTCCTCGACCCGAGCTTTGCCCCCGCAGTAGGCACCACCGTGCCGGGCGGGGCCACCATACGCGAGGCGCATCTGGTGATGGAAATGATCTGCGACAGTGGCCTCATGACCTCGCTCGATCTGGTTGAGCTGAACCCGTTCCTGGATGAGCGTGGCCGCACCGCGCAAGTCATGGTCGATCTGGCCGCTTCCGCCCTTGGCCGCCGCGTGTTCGACCGCACCACCCGCGCCTTTTCATAACGCCTGTCTGAGGAGCCTCCCATGACCAATCTCTTTCCTTCTGACAAGGCCCTCGTGCCCTTTGTCAGCGTCGATCACATGATGCAGCTCGTCCACCATATCGGGATTGAGCCAATGCTGATCGGTCTCGCCGATGCAATCGAGCAGGATTTCCACCGCTGGGAGCTTTTCGACAAGACCCCGCGTGTGGCCAGCCACTCTGCCGAGGGCGTGATTGAGCTTATGCCCACGTCGGACGGCGAAGTTTATGGCTTCAAATACGTGAACGGCCACCCCAAAAACATGAAGGAAGGCCTGCAAACCGTTACAGCCTTTGGTCTTTTGGCGGATGTGAGCAACGGATATCCGGTGCTGCTCAGCGAAATGACTCTTCTGACGGCGCTGCGCACTGCCGCCACGTCGGCGATGGTGGCCAGGCATCTGGCCCCCAAAGGCGCACGCACCATGGCGATGATCGGCAATGGCGCGCAGTCCGAGTTTCAAAGCCTCGCGATGAAGGCGATCTGCGGGATTGATACGGTACGCCTCTGGGATATTGATCCTGCGGCCACGAAAAAAGCCGCTACGAACCTGCGCGGCACGGGCCTCACAGTTGTGGAATGCACCAGCGCCGAGCAAAGCATGGAGGGCGCGCAGATCATCACCACCTGCACCGCCGACAAGCAATGTGCGACGATCCTCACCGATAACATGATCGGCGCGGGCGTGCATATCAACGCCATCGGCGGCGATTGCCCCGGCAAGACCGAGCTTGCCGCCGAGATCCTGCACCGCTCTGACATCTTCGTGGAATTCCCCGAGCAGACCCGCATCGAGGGCGAAATTCAGCAGCTTGCGGCGGATCATCCCGTAACCGAGCTTTGGCAGGTGATCACCGGCACCGCCAAGGGCCGCACCTCTGAGCGTCAGATAACGCTCTTTGATTCCGTGGGCTTTGCTATCGAGGATTTCAGCGCCCTGCGCTATGTGCGGGCCGTGATCAAGGACACCGCGTTCTACCACGATCTGGACCTTCTGGCCGATCCGGATGATCCCCGCGACCTCTTCGGGATGCTCCGCCGCGCAGCCCCCTGAGGCAAACACCCCTAGAAATAGCTGAGGCGCGCCTGTGCCACACAGGCGCGCCTCATTTTCCCTCAGGTCCGTAATCTGCTCAGGAAGAGACCAGCACAGGCCCTGAGGGGTCGGTCACTCCGGCGGCTTAGCCGTCTGTCGCGGTCGGGATCAGGCCTTGTTCCTGACCTGAGACCATTTCGGCATCGTCGAGGGCACCATCGCCATTGGTGTCAATCAGGCTGAAGGTGTCGGCGGTGACTTCGGGGTAGACGGCCTGCACCTCGTCCATTGTCATCAGCCCGTCGCCATTGGCATCGATCTCAACCGCTCCATCGCTCATGGCGATTGCCGAATTGGCGAGTGCGCCGAGGGCGAGGGTCAGTGCGATGAATTTTGTCATGTCAGATCTCCGATTTTTATCGTTGCTGTATGGAAGGCCCCGTTATGCGGCCCTCACATCACAGGACGCATGGGGGCGGGTGTGCATCCCTCACACCTGTGCCGGGTGGGATGTGCGGCAGCGCGCCGCTCATAAAGGCCGCAGGCTTCGGCGCTCTGCCGCCCAAAAAGAGGGGTTTGCGCCCTTTGCGGAGGGATAGGCGGAAAGCCCCGGGATTGTCGGGAGTTTTGCACGGGCGCAGGGTCGCGCGCACAGACATCCCATACCGACACCCAATAAGGAGCCCGAGCCGATGCCCTGCCCCAGCCTCCCGACCCACGCCCCTCTCACCGAGGCGTTTTGCGATCTGAGCGGTGATCTGATGCGGCTGGCCCGGCGGCTTGCGCGCAGCGAGGCTGAGGCGCAGGACCTCGTGCAGGAGGTCCTCTTGCGCCTCTGGCGGCGGCGCGCGGAGGTGGCGGAGGTGGACGATCTGCGCGCCTATGCCCGCACCAGCCTGCGCAACCTCTATCGCCAAGGGCTGCGCCGGTTGCCGATGGAGGCCTTGGAGGACTGCGCCAGCCCCGCCGTGGACCCCGCCGTTTTTGGCGCGCTGGCCCTGCGTGATGTGGCCGGGGCAATTGAACGCCTGCCCGCAGATCAGGCCCGGCTTATCCGTCTGGTGGCGTCGGGCGAGACAAGCCCTGCCGTGCTCTCGGCGCTTACGGGTGTGCCCAAAGGCACGGTCATGTCGCGGCTGGCGCGTGCGCGCGCCGCGTTGCGCGGGGATATGGGGATCGCCCCCGATGCGCCGGTCAGCAGCCTGATCTGAAGGGCCTAGAGACCGAGGGCCTTGCGCCGCTCTGCCGCGAAGCCCTGCACCAGACGGTCCGCCACCAGCGCGAGAATGGCCATCGCCGCCCCCGCCGCGATCCCAAGCCCCACATCCGCCTGCCCCAGCGCCAGGAAAATAGATTGCCCCAGCCCGGTGGTGCCGATGAGGGCCGCAATGACCAGCATCGCAAACGCGTAAAGGATCGTTTGGTTCAGACCCAAAAGGATCGTGGGCGCGGCATAAGGCGCGCGGACCTGCACGAGGGTTTGCCATGTGGTGGCCCCTGACGAGATTGCGGCCTCAATCAGCTCCTCCGGTGTGTCGATGAGGCCTTGGCGCGTGTAGCGGATCATCGGGACGATTGCGTACATGCAGATGGCCAGAAAGGCCGAGAACTCACCGATTTGGAAGACCATCATAACAGGGATGAGAAAGACGAAGAGCGGGATTGTCTGGAGCATGTCACAGACCGGGCGCATGACGCGCCAGAGCATTGGGCTGAGCGCGCAGGCAAGGCCAATACCGCCGCCCACGACCGTGCATGTCAGCACCGCGGCACCAGACAGGTAGAGCGATAAAAGCGCCCTGTCCCACAGCCCCGAGATCAGCACAGCCGCCAGCATCAAAACTGCAAACCGCGCCAAGCGCACACCGCCCGCGACCCAACCAATTGCGCCTGCGCCGATCAGCACGAAAGGCCACGGCAATTGCGCAATGCCCGTCTCCAGCATGCCCGCAAAGATCAACAGCATCAGGCCGAGCGTCACCCGCCCGCTGAGTGCGACCAAAGCGCCGAGGGCGGCTGCCGCCCCGAGAAACCACAGCGACATTGCCCCGGTCCACTGAAAACCCCACGTGAAGGGCAGCACGGCCCCATCCAGCCCAATCTTGATGGGCAAGAGGCCATAGAACATCACCGTGTTCTTGAACCCGTCCAGCGCCAAGCCGTTTTCACGGGTGAACGTGCTGAGGCCTTCGTCCAGCCATTGGGCCGTGGGGGTCAGCAGGGCGAATTCCGACGGGGATGGCAGGCTTGAGTAAAGAACCAAGGCCACAAGGATGCCGATCCCGAAGATCGCAACCGCCACGCGCAGGTCATAGCGTTGCCGCTCCTGCGCCATCTGGCCGCTGATCCGGTCAATCACGATGGCAAATGCCACTATCACGAGCCCCGCCAGAAGCGCCGGCCCAAACTGCGCCTTGCGCATGGTCAAAAGGACTTCCCAGCCGATATCGTTGAACCCGCCGATCACGGCGGCGATGATGACCATGCTGAGGGCCGCCATGATACATTGGTTCACACCGACCATGATCTGGGTCTTGGCCGAAGGGATCTCGATCAGAAAAAGCTGCTGCGCGCGGGTGCCGCCGGACATGATGGCGGCTTCCTTGATATCGCTCTCGACCCGCTCAAGGCCCAGCATGACATTGCGCGCCATTGGCGGTGCTGCGTAAATCGCGCTGGCGATAAGGCCCACCACGGGGCCAAAGCCAAAGAGCAAGAGAAGCGGCGTGAGATAGGCGAAGGTCGGCACGGTCTGCATCACGTCCATCACCGTCTGAATGGCAGATTTGACGCGCGGCACCTCATTGGCCAAAAGGCCGATCGCACCCCCAAGCGCCAGCGCCAGAGGCACGGACACGGCCACCAAAGACAGCGTATTCATGCTCTCGACCCAATAGCCGGAGATCAGAACGAACCCGAGGCCTGAGAGGCTCAGAATCGCCAAAGACCAGCCCCCGACGAACCAGCCAAGCGCCGTCACAGCGGCGATGAACACCGGCCATGGCAGCCAGGAGAAAAACACATTGGCCCAATCCATCGGATAGCCAAGGGTCGCCGAGAAGACCCGCATCACGGGCTTGATCAGCTCCAGAAACCCGCCAAGACCCGTGCCGATCCATTCGGTCGCGGGGATGGTCCACGCACCGGGATATTGCACCAGCCATGGCATGGATGGACCCAGCAGCATGCACAAAGCGCCCGTGGCCAGCACCACAATCGCGGCCCATGTGCCGGGGGTGAGGCTGCGCGGGGCCGCCGAATCCGTCAGGCTGATCTCGGGGGCGCTCACGTCTCGTCCACCTGAAGGGCGGCGGCGAGATCAGAGGGGTGGATGACCCCCACTTGGGTGCCATCTTTGCCCCAGACTGGCACAGGCTCATAGCGCGAAATACACGCGGCAAGCGCATCCTCAAGGGTCATATCCTCGCGCAGGCCCGGATCATCGGCGGCGCGTATGGCGCCTTCGGCGGGGCGCAGGACGGATTTGATCCGCGCATGACGGCCCTTGACCACATCCTTGGAAAATTCGCGCACATAATCATCGACCGGGCGCAGCACGATCTCGGTTGGCGTGCCGATCTGGACGATCTTGCCATCGCGCATGATGGCAATCCGGTCCGCGATCTTGAGCGCCTCGGCAATGTCGTGGGTGATGAACACGATGGATTTGCGCAATGTGGCCTGAATATTGATGAACTCATCCTGAAGCTGGCGCCGGATGAGCGGGTCAAGCGCCGAGAACGGCTCGTCCAGAAACCAGATATCGGGGTTCACAGCGAGGCTGCGGGCGATCCCTACGCGCTGCCGCTGCCCGCCCGACAGCTCGCGGGGGTAGGACGCCTCGCGCCCACCAAGGCCCACAAGCTCGATCACCTCATGCGCGCGCTCCACCCGTTCGCGCTTGCCCTGCCCCTGCATCTTCAACGGAAAGGCCACGTTCTCGGCCACGCTCATATGCGGGAAAAGGCCAAAATGCTGAAATACCATGCCCAGCTTGCGGCGGCGCAGCTCGGTCATGCGGGATTTGGGCGCGTTGAGGATATCCTCACCATCAATGTCGATCTGCCCACCCGTTGCCTCGATGAGGCGCGAGATACAGCGCACGATGGTCGATTTGCCCGAGCCCGAGAGGCCCATGATCACAAACAATTCGCCCCGCGCCACGTCAAAGCTCGCGTCCTGCACCGCAGGCACAAGGCCCTGCGCGCGCAGAGTTTCGGCCACGCCGCCGCCCTCGGCCAGCGCCTTGTTCAGCGCAGGCTTGGCGTTTGAGCCGAAGACTTGCCAAACGCCCCGGCACGAAATGGCCGGGGCATTCTCGTCAGTTGGTTGCGTCATGCGCGTGGCTCAGTTCACCGCCGCGTCGACCACGGGCTTCCACTTGCCCTCATTGGCCTCCATCCACGCGCCCACAGCCTCTTCAACCGAGGCGCCATCGACGTCGATCTGGCCCATCAAGGGCTGCTGATCTGCCACGTCCATCTGGAACCCGGTCAGGATCTCGGCCGCGGCTGGCCATTTATCCGCAAAGCCGGACCATGTCGCCTTAAACACGCGCGTGGGTGCAAAGCCACAATCATTGATCGCATCTGGGTTCGGACCCCAGCTTGCATCCTCAAAGCACGCAGCCTCGCCCACCGGCACATCGACAAAGCGCACATCATAGGCGGACATGGCCCAATGGGGCTGCCAGAAGGTGATCAGCAGTGGGGATTTCTTCTCCGCCGATGCGCGCAGCTCGGCAATCAGAGCGCCCTCGGAGCCCGCAGGCACAGCCTTGAACGGCAGATCAAAACCCGTGAGACGGTCCGCACCGGGTGTGCCCCAGTCAGCGGGGTAATCCACAAGACGGCCCGCTGGGATGGTCTCGGCTGTGGCGAATTGCACGGCGCACTCCTTCAGCGCTTCCCACGCGGGCAGGCCGGGGCAAAGCTCCTCGACATGGGCGGGATAGGCCAGCCCTTCGGTCGCGGCGAGGCCCAGATCACCGATTTCGGTCACGGTGCCTTCCTCGATCTTCTTGGCGTAATCATCCGACACGTTGGACGACCATATCTCAAGCGCCGCGTGCAGCTCACCATCGGCCATGGCCTGATACATGTTCATGTAGCCTGCCGTCACGTATTCGACCGTGTAGCCCGCCTCCTCCAGCATTGCGCCTGCAACATGTGTGGTCACGTTCTGGCCGGTCCATTCGTTCATTGCGAGGCGGATCGGCTCGTCCACAGCGCCCATATCCGACGCAAGCGCCGTGCTGGCGGTGAGGGCAAAGGCAAGGCCAAAGCTCAAATTTTTCATGTTAGTCTCCCAATTGTTTTTGTTTTTACGCGCCTAGTATGGCGACCGCTCAGAGGCAGAATTTTATTGTTTCAGACGCCGTTTATGCGTCAATGGCCGTATGGAACACACATCCGCCGGAATATGCAAGGTAACTATCTTCGTCACCCCGCACTTCAATCTTGCGGCCACGGCGGGCTTCATTGATCCGTTCCGCGCAGCCAACTATCTGGACGGGGCCAGCTATTTTGCGTGGGACTATATTTCCGAGCGCGGCGGGCCAGTGCTTGCCTCCAACGGAATGGAGGTGCGGACCAAGGCCCTGTCGGAGGTATCCGCGCAACGGCGTGATCTTGTCATAGTCTCGACAAGCTGGACACCCGAGCGCCATGGCAGCGCGGGCTTGCGCAGTGCGCTCTGGCGGTGGGCACGGGGCGGCACAACGCTTGGTGCGCTTGATACGGGGGCGTTCCTGCTGGCGCAGGCGGGGCTTCTGGAGGGACGTCGTGCGACCGTGCATTACGAGCATATGGACGCGTTTGGTGAGATGTTTCCCCGCATCGAGTTGAGTGAGGATATCTGCGTCTTTGACGGGCCGCGCATCACCTGTTCGGGCGGGGCGGCATCGATGGATTTCGCGCTGCATATCATTGCAGGGCTGAAAGGTAATGCGCTGGCCAATGCGGCGGCGCGCTATCTTTTCCACCAATCCGTGCGCCCCCCCGGCACCGCCCAGAACCCTGCACCATTGGAGCCTATCGGCAGCGCTGCCCCCTCGCCCGTCCGCCGGGCAATAGCTCTTATGGAGCAACATCTGGAAGAGCCACTGAGCATTGCCGACATTTGCGCGCGTAGTGGCGTATCGCACCGGCAGATGAACCGCCTTTTCGCCACGCATGTGAAAAAGACACCCGCGCTTTATTACCGAGACATCCGGCTGGACCGGGCGCGCGGGCTGGTCACCCAGACCCAGATGCCGATGAGCCAGATCGCGCTGGCCTCCGGCTTTGCCAGTCAGGTGCATTTCAGCCGCGCCTATCGCGCGCGGTTTGGGATGCCGCCCCGGCGCGACCGGGTTGAGGGGCGCGTCCCGTTTGAGTTTCGCGCATGGCCCATGCACCGCGCAGCCCTCGCGCGAGATGGCGGGTAATGTATAATTGACGGCGATCTGCGCATAATTGGGGCGCACACCCTGCGGCAAAATCCAAGCAGACCCCTTCACGCGAGAGACGCCATGACCCAGCCAGCCCTCCCAAATGACTTTGATACGATCCGCACCGGATATGATGAAAACGCCTCGCGGAGCCTCTCGCTGCGGGCCGATGCCTATACCCAAGACAAATGGTGGGACGCCGATCTGCGCGCGGTTTTGGCGCGCACGTGGCAATGGGTGTGCCATGTGGAAAAACTGCGCGCGCCGGGCAGTTATGTGGCGCTCCAAGTGGCGGGGCAGCCCATCGCCGTGGTGCGCGACCGCGAGGGTGTGCTGCGCGCCTTCTATAACGTGTGCAAGCACCGCGCCCATGAGCTTCTGAGCGGCGAGGGTGTGACGAGCCGGATTATGTGCCCCTATCACGCATGGGTCTACAAACTCGACGGGCAGCTTGTCCGCGCGCCCGAGACGGACCATCTGGAGGATTTCACCCCCTCTGATATCTGCCTCGACGCCGTGCAGGTCGAAGAGTTCTGCGGCTTTATCTACGTGAATCTCGATCCAGAAGCCTCTGGCCTTGCTGCACAATCCGGCGATCTGGAAACCGAGATCCGCCACTGGGCGCCCGATATTGACAGCCTGACTTTCGGGCGTCGGCTGAGCTATGATATCAAGTCCAACTGGAAAAACGTCATCGATAACTTTCTGGAATGCTACCACTGCCCCACTGCACATAAGGATTTCTGCGATCTGGTGGATATGGACACCTACAAGGTGACCACGCATGGCATTTATTCATCGCATATGGCCGAGGCGGGCAACGGCACCAACAGCGCCTATGATGTGTCGAACGCCACGGTGCGCACCCATGCGGTTTGGTGGCTTTGGCCCACGACCTGCATCATGCGCTATCCGGGCCGGTCGTCCATCATCATCCTCAACGTGATCCCAATGGGGCCGGACCGGACGTTGGAGACCTATGATTTCTTCCTTGAAACGCCCGAACCCGATGCGATGGAAATAGACGCGATGCGATATCTCGATGAGGTGCTTCAGGTCGAAGATATCGGCCTTGTGGAATCGGTGCAGCGCGGGATGAGCACGCCCGCCTTCACCCAAGGCCGCATCGTCAGCGATCCGGGCGGGTCGGGCAAATCCGAGCACGCGGTGCATCATTTTCATGGTCTGGTTCTGGATGCCTATGCCGCAATTGCGGAGCAGACCGCATGAGATTAGCAGGCAAGACCGCCCTGATCACCGGGGCGCGCGGCGGGATTGGCCGCGCCATCGTTGCGCGGTTTTTGCGCGAAGGTGCCGATGTTTATGCCGCCGATCTGAGCGAGGGCGGCTCGCTACCCAGCCACGAGGCCGAAGGGCATTTCGTGCGCCTTGATGTGAGCTGCGAGACCGATGCGATCGCCGCGATGGAGCGTGTGGGCCGCGAGGCAGGCAAGCTTGATATCCTCGTCAACGCCGCCGGGATCGAGATCGAGAAGACCATCGAGCACACCACCCTTGAGGAATGGAACCGCAGCTTTGCGGTCAACGTCACCGGCACGTTCCTGACCAGCAAATACGCCCTGCCCTTGCTGCGGGCCGCCGCCAAAGAGGGGACCACCTCCAGCGTGATCAATTTCGGCTCCTATGACGGGTTCATAGCCGATCCCGGCCTTGCGGCCTATTGCGCGACCAAGGGTGCGGTCCACGCGCTCACCCGCGCCATGGCCTGCGATCATGGGCCCGAAGGCATCCGCGTGAACGCGATCTGCCCCGGCTATATCGACACGCCGATGCTGCAAAGCTTCTTTGAGGGCGATGGTTCGGGCGGCGCGGGGCAAACGATTGACCAGTTGCAACAGGCCGTGCGCGACGTGCACCCCATGCGCAATTACGGCACGCCCGACGATATCGCCAACCTCGTCACGTGGCTGGCCTCGGATGAGGCACGCTATGCCGCAGGCCAGCTTTGGGTGCTCGACGGGGGCCTCAGCGCGCAAGTGCAGCAGATGAAGTTGTGAGGGTATAGAAATGATATTGCAGGGAAAAACTGCGTTGATTACAGGGGGCCGCCAAGGCATCGGGCGCGGCATCGTCGAGGCATTTCTGGCCGAAGGCGCAGACGTCACGACATGTGGGCGCGGCGCACGGCCCGAGGGGCTGCCGGAGGCGGTGACATGGCACAGCGTCGATGTGGCCGATCCCGGCGATGTGGCGGAATTGGCCGACGCGGTGGGCTGGCTCGACATCCTCGTGAACAATGCGGGCGTGCAGGTGGAAAAGACGGTGATGGACAGCACCGATGCCGATTGGGACCTTGTGATGGGTGTCAATGCGCGGGGCGTGTTCAACTGTTGCCGGGCGTTTATTCCTTTCATGCCTTCAGGCGTCATACTCAACATCGGGTCCATTTCCGCACAGCATGCCGACCCGGCCATGGCGCTTTACAATGCGTCCAAGGCCTTTGTGCATGGGCTGACGCGCTCCATCGCCGTTGATCACGGACCGGGCCTACGGTGCAACGCGATCTGCCCCGGCTGGATCAATACGGGGATGTTGGAGGCGGGGTTTGATCTGGCGCGCAATCCGGGGGCCGCCCGCGCCGATGCGCTCGCCCGCCACCCCGCGCGCCGGTTCGGCGACCCTCGGGACGTGGCCGCAATGGCGGTCTGGCTGGCCTCCGATGCCGCCGGATTTGCCACGGGGCAGATGTTCACCGTCGATGGCGGCATGACGGCCGCCTCACCGATCAATCCGGGGCTGTTCTGATGGAGGTCACCCATACAGCGATCCTTGGCGCGGGCGTGATCGGCGCAAGCTGGGCTGCGCTCTTTCTCGCCTCGGGGCGCAGCGTGTCCGTCTACGACCCATCACCGGGGGCCGAGGCGGCGGCACGGGCCTATATCGAGCTCGCATGGCCCACGCTCACGCAGCTTGGCCTGACCACGCGCGGTGATCCGGGGCGGATCACATTCCACGACAACGCGAAGATTGCTATGGAAAGCGCTGATTTTGTACAAGAAAACGTGCCTGAGTGGCTACCTGTAAAACATGCACTCTTTGCCGAGATTTCTCCCGCGCTCAGCCCGCATGCGATTGTCGCAAGCTCCGCCTCCGGCCTCACGCTGAGCCAGATGCAGGCGGGCTGCCCTGATCCCGCGCGCCTTATCCTTGGCCATCCATTCAACCCGCCGCATCTCATCCCGCTGGTTGAGGTGATGGGCAACGACCGCACCGCGCCGGGCGTGATCGAGACCGCCGAAGCCTTCTACACAGATATTGGCAAGACCACGATCCGCGTGCAGCGCGAGGTTCCGGGTCATGTGGCCAACCGCCTTCAGGCCGCCGTGTGGCGCGAGGCGATCCATCTGGTGCAAACGGGTGTGGCCACGGTCGCGGATGTGGACCGCGCGATGAGCGCGGGGCCCGGCCTGAGGTGGGCGGCGATGGGGCCGACAACCTTGTTTTCCTTGGGCGCAGGGCCCGGCGGGATGCAGGCATTTTGCGATCATTTCCGGGACACGTTCAACGGATGGTGGGACGATCTGGGCCAGCCCTATCTCGATGACGCCACGATCAAGATGATCGTGGAGGGGGCTGCCGAGGCCGCAGAGGGCGAGGATCATGCCGCTTTATGCGCCCGGCGCGATGCGATGATCGCGGCGATGCAGGGCGCTTTGAGGGACTTGCGCGCGGCGAAACCGTAGCTTTTGCGCCCAAATGCGGCGCATGGCACCGCCGCAGCCGGAAACATGATCAAATTATGACCTATGCCCGTTTACAGTGGCGAAAAACCCGGTAGGTTACGCTATATAAAAAAGACAATTCGAGCCAGGGAAACCTGCAAGGGAGAACCAGCGATGCAATATATGAAACCGCAAACCGCCGCCGAGGCGGCGACGCTTCTGGCCCAAAATGCTGGAGCGGCCCGCGTTTTGGCCGGGGGGACAGACCTGCTGGTACAAATGAAATCGGGCATGATCGAGCCGCAGATGATCGTCGATATCAAGCATATGGCCGAGGTGCGCGAGATCGCCGAGGAAGATGGCGGGCTGCGCATCGGCGCGGGCGTCTCTGGTCAGCAACTGGGCGAACACGCAGGCGCTGTTGCCATGTGGCCCGGCGTTGTGGAGGCCGTTGAGCTTATCGGCTCCACCCAAGTGCAGGGACGCTGCACCATGGTCGGCAATATGTGCAACGGCTCCCCCGCCGCTGATAGCGTGCCCGCGATGATGGCCGCGGGTGCTGTGGCCCGGATCGCGGGGCCAAATGGCGTACGCGACTTGGCCGTGGAAGAGTTTCCCCTTGGCCCCGGCAAGATCGCACTGGAGGTGGGTGAGTTTGTCACCTCCGTGTTCCTGCCTGCGCGTCCCAAAGGCGCGTCGGACGCGTATCTGCGTTTCATTCCGCGCACCGAAATGGACATCGCCGTGGCCAATGCCGGGGTGAATATCGCGTTGGCCGCAGATGGCACCATCAAGGCCGCGCGCATAGCCATCGGCGCGGTTGGCCCCAAGGTGCGGCTGGTGGAAGAGGCCGCAGCGGCCATCATCGGCACCAAGCTTGAGCCGGAGGCAGAGGCCGCCATGGTCGCCGCCGCCCGCGCGGCGGCAAGCCCGATCAGCGACAAACGCGGCACGGTCGAGTTCCGCATTCAGGTGGTTGGGGTTCTCGTCAGACGCGCGGCGCATATCGCCATGGCACGTGCCAAAAAAGCCGGAGAAAACACATGAAAAACATACATGTATCGACCAAAGTGAATGGCGATGAGATGGAATTCATCTGCCCGCCCGACGAGACGCTGCTGGACGCGCTGCGCGGCCGGATGGGCCTGAGCGGCGCCAAGGAAGGCTGCGGCACCGGCGATTGCGGGGCGTGCACCGTTGTGATGGACGGGCGCGTCGTCGCCTCCTGCCTCGTGCTGGGGGCCGAGGCTGACGGGGCCGAGATCACCACAGTCGAGGGCATGAGCACCGGCGACACGCTGCATCCGCTGCAACAAAGCTTCATCGACAATGCCGCCCTGCAATGCGGCATTTGCACCCCCGGTATCCTCGTGGCGGCGCAGAACCTTCTGGAGCGCAACCCCGACCCGAGCGAGACCGAGATCCGCTATTGGCTCGCGGGTAATCTGTGCCGCTGCACGGGCTATGACAAAATCATCAAGGCTGTGCAGATCGCAGCCGCAGAAATGAGAGGGGCATGACATGAACTTCATCTCCAAGACAAAGGCCGATTTCAAAGTTGTCGGCACACGTGTCCCCCGCCCTGACGGCGTGGACAAGGTTACGGGCCGCGCGATGTATGGCGCCGATATCACCGTGCCCGGCATGTTGACCGGGCTTGTCCTGCGCAGCCCGCATGCCCACGCGACCATCGACAAGATCGACGCATCCAAAGCGCTTGCCCTTCCGGGTGTGAAAGCGGTCGTGACCTGCGATGATCTGGGTGTGCCCGAGGATGCATCTCTGCGCGATGTGCAGGATAACTGCCTTGCGCGCGGCAAGGTGCTCTATCACGGCCACGCGGTCGCGGGCATTGCCGCCATCGACATGGCGACGGCCAAAAAGGCGCTCAAGCTGATCGAGGTGAGCTACACGCCCCTGCCCCACGTCACGGATGTGGATGCGGCGATGGCCGACGGCGCGCCGGTGGTGCAGGAGGGCCGCGCGGATGAAAGCGTGCCCGCAGGCAGCCATCCCAACGTCACCACGATGCAGGAATTTGGCCATGGCGATCTCGACGCAGGCTTTGCCAAGGCCGACAAAATCATCAGCCGTAGTTTCAAGACCGCCGCCACCCATCAGGGCTATATCGAGCCGCATGCCTGCCTTGCCTCGGTCGGCACGGATGGTAAGGCGGACCTGTGGTGCTGCACCCAAGGTCAGTATTTTGTGCGCGAACTCTGTGCCGGGATAATGGGCATGGCCACAAGCCAGCTGCGCGTCACGGCCTCGGAAATCGGCGGTGGGTTTGGCGGTAAAACCACCGTATTCATCGAGCCTGTTGCGCTGGCGCTGAGCCGCAAGACAGGCCGCCCGGTGAAGATCGTGATGACCCGCGAGGATGTATTCCGCGCCACGGGGCCGACCTGTTCGTCCTCCATCGACGTGAAAATCGGCATGACAAATGAGGGCCGGATCACCGCCGCCGATGCGCAATTGCGCTATCAGGGCGGCGCGTTTCCATGCGAGACGGTCAGCATGGGCGCACAATCGGCCTTTGCCGCCTATGATCTGGACGCGGTGCGCACCCAAGGCTGGAACGTACTGACCAACCGCCCCAAGGAGGCCGCCTACCGCGCGCCCGGAGCGCCAATGGCGATTTTCGCCGTCGAGAGCGTGGTCGATGAGCTTTGCCAAGAGCTGGGTCTTGATCCGCTGAAAACCCGGCTGCTGAATGCCGCCGATGCGGGCACCAAGAGTTCTTATGGCCCCACGTTTGACCAGATCGGCCTCAAGGCAACGCTTCAGGCCGCGCTGGAGCATGACCATTACCGCGCGCCTCTGGGCGAGAACCAAGGGCGCGGCATCAGCTGCGGCTTCTGGTTCAACTTTGGCGGCAACACATGCGTGTCGCTGAACCTCAACTTCGACGGCACTGTGGGCATCACCGAGGGCAATCCCGATATCGGCGGTTCGCGCGCGGCGATCTCCATGATGGCCGCCGAAGAGCTTGGCATCCCTTACGAGAAGGTCCGCACCATCGTGGCCGATACCAACAGCCTCGGCCATAATGACGTGACCGATGGCTCGCGCGTTACTTTTGCCGTGGGTCTGGCCACCATTGAAGCCGCGCGGGCCGCGATCCGCGTGATGTGCGAACGCGCGGCGAAAGTCTGGGGGATCGACCCCGATGCCGTGGTCTGGGAGGATGGCTGTGCCAAACCCTCCGGCCCCAACGCGGGCGCGTTTGATCCGATGAGCATTGAAGAAATTGCCGCAAGTGCTTCGGATACGGGCGGGCCAATTGCGGGTCACTATGAGGTCAACGCCGAGGGCGCGGGTGTCAGCTTTGGCGTGCATATCGCCGATCTGGAGGTGGACCCGGAGACGGGCCACACCCAAGTGCTGCGCTACACCGTGTTCCAGGATGCGGGTAAGGCCGTGCACCCCGATTATGTCGAAGGACAGATGCAGGGCGGCGCGGTGCAGGGCATCGGCTGGGCGCTCAACGAAGAGTATATCTATGGCGAGGATGGCCGTCTGGAGAATGCGGGTTTCCTTGATTACCGGGTCCCCGTGGCATCGGACCTGCCAAGCATTGACACAGTGATTTTGGAGATCCCCAATCCCGGCCACCCCTACGGCGTGCGCGGTGTTGGCGAGACGCCAATCGTGCCGCCGCTCGCGGCACTGGCCAATGCGGCCAGCCGCGCCATTGGGGCGCGGATGACCGAGCTGCCCATGTCGCCGCCCAAGCTGCTCGCCGCGATAATGGCCAAGGGCTGAGAGGGCGCGGGCATGGTGCAGGTCGTATTGACCGGCGCCATGCGCGCGCTTGCCGGCGGGGTTGAGACCGTCGAAATCGAGGCGAGCACCTTCAAGGAGGTGCTTGACGGCCTGCGCGCCGCCCACCCTGCCCTCGCCCCGGTGATCGACCGGGGCGTGTCTCTTGCAGTGGACGGGCTTGTCTATCGCAACTCTTGGTTCACGCCAGTGAAGCCCGACAGCGAGGTTGTCGTGATGCCCTATATGAAGGGTGGGTGATGCAGCTATGTCCCTATGTGCCTGAGATATGCGCTTTTGCACCCACACTTCGATCTTCTAAAGCGGGGCATGTAACCGACGTTCTTTAACGTGCAGCCAAGGTTCAGCTTTTACACAAACAGTGTGTTACTGAGTAGATTGAGCGCACTGCACGCGGCGTTTCACATTGAATACAAACGCATTTAACTTAAAGGACATTCAAGAATGGCCAAACGCTTTATCATCGACGTTCCCGGCGTTCCAAGATCACCTTCGCCTATTTCCAATGCCGTTGTGGTCGGCGATACATGCCATATCTCCGGGCAATTGGCGGTATATGACGATGGGTATCGTGCCGGGACGGCGCGGCAAGAGGCAGAGCGCGCCTTTGATCTAGTCTTTGCTATTGCAAAGGAAGCGGGCTTTGAGCGGACCGACATAGTTTATGTTGATTTGGCCTTTTCAGACCTGAACGAGCTTCCAGAGGTCAATGAGCTTTACGGCGAACTTTTCGATCCTCGGCCAGCCCGCACCATATACCAAGCCGCCAAACTGCCATTTGGAGCCAAGGTGAAAATTCAGGCGATCGCGATGCGAGGATGAATCGTAAGAAAGCCCTTGTTGGGCGGTGATCATTCGGTGTCCAAGTCAGCTGCTACGCTTTGTGAGTTTTAGAAACAAAAACGCCCACTCCCCGAAGACGGGCTACACCCTCACCCATCCTTGCGGATCACCTCGTTTTTCGGATCATAGGGGCTGTCTTCGGTCACGGTCGCGTCCCAAAGCTGGTCCATGATCTTGACCTTCAGCACATTGCCCGGCACCACCAGTTCGGGCCGGATATAGCCCATGCCGATGCTCTTGCCGAACACCACCGAATAACCGCCAGATGTCAGCCGCCCAACACGCTCGCCGCCCGCCGTATAAAGCACTTCACGGCCCCATGGATCGGCACCCTCAGGCCCGTCGATCAAGAAAGTGCAGCATTTCACCCGCATGCCTGTTTCCTCAAGCGCCGCCTTGCCGTGGAAGTCCTTGCCCAGATCGACAAAACGCGGCAGATCGGCCTCCAGAGGCGTGGCGTCCCGGCCAAGCTCATTGCCGAATGCGCGGTAGGATTTCTCCTGCCGGAGCCAGTTTTGCGCCCGCGCCCCCACCAGCTTTAGCCCATGCGGCTTGCCCGCCTCCTCCAGTAGGTCAAAGAGATAGTTCTGCATCTCCATCGGGTGATGCAGCTCCCACCCAAGCTCGCCGGTATAGGCCACGCGGATCGCGTTCACAGGGCACATGCCCAGCTCGATGGGCTTTGCGCTGAGCCACGGGAAGCGTTTGTTGCTGAGCGCCGTGGCGGGGTCCGCATCCTTGATCACAGCATTCAGCACATCGCGTGATTTCGGCCCTGCGATGGCGAAAACGCCCCATTGCGTGGTCACGTCCTGAATTTCGATATAGCCAAACTCAGCCGCTTTATCCTCAACCGCCTTGCGCAGGAAATCGGCGTCATACTCAGTCCACGCACCGGCAGAGACGAGGTAATAGTGATCCTCGCCCAGCCGCACGATGGTGTATTCCGTGCGCGTGGTGCCATGCGCGGTCAGCGCGTAGGTCAGATTGATCCGGCCCACGCGGGGCAGCTTGTTACAGGTGAACCAATCGAGAAACGCAGTCGCGCCCGGTCCCTTGACCACATGTTTGGTGAAGGTCGTGGCGTCGATCAAGCCAACGCCGTGCCGAACCGCCTCGGCCTCCGCCTTCGCGTGCTCCCACCAGCCGCCCCGGCGAAAGCTGCGCGCGTCATGGTCGAAACTTTCCGGCGCATCCAGAGGCCCGAAATAATTGGGCCGCTCCCAGCCATTCACCCAGCCGAATTGCGCGCCACGCGCCTTTTGGCGGTCATAAGCGGGCGCGGTGCGCAGGGGACGGCAGGCGGGCCGCTCCTCATCGGGGTGATGCAAGACATAGACGTGGTCGTAGCATTCCTCGTTCTTGCGCGCGGCAAACTCGGTGGTCATCCACGACTGGCTGTAGCGTTTGGGATCAAGCGAAGCCATGTCGATCTCAGCCTCTCCCTCCACCATCAGCTGCGCGAGGTAATACCCCGTGCCGCCTGCCGCCGTGATGCCGAAGCTAAAGCCCTCGGCCACCCACATATTGCGCAGGCCAGGGGCCGGACCGACCAGCGGATTGCCATCGGGCGTATAACAAATCGGCCCGTTGAAATCATCCTTGAGACCCACCTCCTCCGACGACGGCAGTCGGTGGATCATCGACATATATTCTTCCTCGATCCGCTCCAGATCGAGGGGGAAGAGGTCGGCGCGGAAGCTGTCCGGTACGCCGAATTCAAACCGCGCGGGCGCGCCCTGCTCATAAGGGCCGAGGATCCAGCCACCGCGCTCTTCGCGCACATACCATTTGGCGTCCGCATCGCGCAAAACGGGATGCTCCGCGCCGCCCTGCTGGCGGTAGGCCACAAGCGCGGGGTCAGGCTCAGTCACGATAAACTGATGCTCCACGGGGATGGCGGGCACCTTGATCCCGAGCATCTTGGCCGTGCGCTGCGCGTGGTTGCCCGACGCCGTGACGACATGCTCGGCGGAGATCACGATCTGCTCGTCCGAAGGGATCAGGTTGCCGCCCTTCTCCACCATCTTGGTGCAGGTGACATCCCAGTGATCGCCCTTCCACGCAAACCCGTCCGCCTGCCATTTGCGCTCGATAATAGCCCCATGCTGACGTGCGCCCTTGGCCATCGCCATGGTCACATCGGCGGGGTTAATGTAGCCATCGGTGGGGTGATAGATCGCGCCGACCAGATCCTCGGTGCGCACCAGCGGCCAACGCTCCTTGATCTGCGCAGGGCTCATCCACGCGTAAGGCACATCGCAGGTCTCGGCGGTGGAGGCGTAGAGCATATACTCATCCATCCGCGCCTGGCTCTGCGCCATGCGTAGGTTGCCCACCACGGAAAACCCCGCGTTGAGCCCGGTCTCCGCCTCAAGCGCCTTATAAAAATCGACCGAGTATTTGTGGATATGGGTGGTGGCGTAGGACATGTTGAACAAAGGCAAAAGCCCCGCCGCATGCCATGTGGAGCCCGAAGTCAGCTCATCACGTTCCAAAAGCATCACATCGTCCCAGCCCGCCTTCGCGAGATGATAGGCAATCGACGTGCCGACGGCACCACCGCCGACGACAAGGGCTTTGACTTGGGTTTTCATGGGATGCGCGCTCCGGCTGGGCATAACTCTTGGCCCGTTCTATCACGGCCACAAATCGCGGTGCAGCCCAGCCGACCAAAGGCCGCACAAAACCGACCTGCTGCGTTTATTCCCCCCTCAGCGCGGCATCGAGACCCGCCAAAGGGAAATAAGGCGCAAGGATGCCGCGCAACTCGGCCCGGCGGGGGTTTTGCGGATCATAGAGCGCATGGCACAGGTAATCCTCCAAAAGGGCCGCCTGCTGCTCGTAGCCAAAATCGAGAAAAGTTCCCTCCTCACCCGGCACGTAAAAGTAAGGATCCATCATCACAATGCTCTCGAAGGCCGCGCGCGCCGGGCGGTATCCGGTCAGCTTGCGGTTTTGCCATTGCCAGACATGGACAAGCTCATGCGCAAAGATAAGCGCTTGCGGGAAAAGCGCACCCTCAGGCCAGCCCTCGGACATATCGGTGCGGTAGAGCCCCTCGATAAAATGCATGCGGTTATAAATGGCCCAAGCCGGCGGCGGGCCCGTGGAGGCCTGCGGCGCGGTGCGCGCGCAAAGGCCCGGACGCAGGCCGTCGCTGAGCGAGATAGGCGCGGCGCCGGTGGTCATCTCCGGCGGTGGGGAGAGGCCCAGCCCTTGGGTGACCCGCACCGCATCGGTGTCGAGCGTGGAGCCGAAAATATCCTGCGCCATCCGCGTCTCACCGTCGGTCAGCGGCCGTGCGCAGGCCGCAAGAAGCCCGACAAGGCACAACAAGGCCAAAGTGATCAGCCGCACATGCAAAGCCCCCTTCGCTTTCTCATAGCGCAGCATTGCGCGGATCGTGGCAAAGGGAAAGGGCTGCGCCTATTCAGTGACGCACCAAAACGTGCCGCTTGGGGAGCGGCTTCTCTTTGCCTTTGAGTAATCCAGAAATCTTGTGGTCCATGCATGATATATAGCAGGGAAATAACTTCATATTTTTGAGCGTTTGCTACCTAGTACCGCAGGTTTGCGGCCACTATTGCCCCAGCGCCAGCCCCTCACGGCGCGGATCAGCGCCCCCCGTCAGCCCATCCCGCACCGCGATTGCGTGCAGGCCCGAGTTGAGATCGCGCATATCGACGGCAAAGCCCATCTCCCTGAGCGGGCTAGCTAGAAGCTCCGCAGCCGTGCCCGCCTCCAGATCATAGGTGCCGAAACGATTGACGAGATGCGGCATGGACACCGCCGCCTGCACATCAAGTCCCCAGTCGAGATGAGCGATGATCGTCTTGGCCACGTAAGGGATGATCCGGCTGCCGCCCGGGCTGCCGATGATCAGACGCGGCGCGCCATCCTTGAGGACAATCGTGGGGGCCATCGACGAGCGTGGCCGCTTGCCCGGCTCCACCCGGTTGGCGATCGGCACACCGCCACGATGGCTGCGAAAGGAGAAATCCGTAAGCTCGTTATTGAGCAAGAAGCCACCCGCCATCAGCCGCGCACCAAACGCGTTCTCGATCGTGGTGGTCATCGACAGGGCGTTGCCATAGCTGTCGACGATGGAGATATGCGAGGTCGACGGCAGCTCGCGCCCATCATCATCGGCAAGTTTGAGCGCGTGATCGAACTCAGGGCTTCCGGGCTCCACCTCCGGCAGCGCCGTGTCGCGGTCCAGAAGCTGCGCGCGCTGGCCCAGATAGCCCTGCGCCAAAAGACCCTGAACAGGGACAGGCACAAAATCGCTATCGGCGATGTAGCGGCCCCTATCGGCGAAGGCGAGGCGTGAGGCATCCCCGATCAACCGCCACGCCTCGGCGCTCTCAGGCCCCATCGCGGCCAGATCAAAGCCCTCCAGAAGGCCCAAGGTCTGTCCCACGCTGATCGCGCCCGACGATGGCGGGCCCATCCCGCAGACCTCATGATCGCGGTAAGGCGCGCAGACAGCCGGGCGTGCCTTGACCGCATAGAGCGCCATATCCGCAGCACTCAGAAGGCCCGGATTGCCCTCGGCGGTTTGCACGGCTTGCACGATCTGACGGGCGATTTCGCCTGTGTAAAATGGCTCGGCCCCGTCCTTGGCAAATGCCTCAAGTGACGCGGCATAGGCCGGGTTGACCAAAATTTGTCCCGCCTCAAGCGGCGCCCCGCCGGGCAGGAAATAGTCCCTTGTCGCGGCATAACGGCTGAGGCTTTCGGCGTTTTGCCGGATCGACGATGCCATGCGTGGGGAGACCACAAAGCCCTTCTCAGCATGCCAAAGCGCCTCAGTAAACAGACTTCTCCACTCCGCACGGCCCCAGCGCCGATGCGCCTCCTCCAGCAATTTAGGCGTGCCCGGCACACCCACCGAACGCCCACCGATCACCGCATCGAAAAACCCCAAAGGCTCGCCTTCGGCATCCAGAAAGAGGCGCGGTGTGGCGGCCAGCGGCGCGGTTTCGCGCCCGTCCAACGTGGTGAGCGCGCGCGTCTCCGCATCCCACCAGACCAAAAAGGCCCCGCCACCAAGGCCAGAGCTTTGCGGCTCTACCAGTCCAAGGACAAGCTGCACCGCGACCATCGCATCGGCGGCCGTCCCACCCGAGGCAAGAACCCGCGCGCCCGCCTCCGAGGCGAGCGGGTTGGCGGCGACAACCATCCAGTCCCGCGCACGCACAGGCGGCTCGGCACCGGGCGGGACATCGGCTGAAGGCAAGGGACTGGTGACGATCTCTGGCGCTGGTTCCGTGCGCCCTTCCGGCGCGCTTTCCGTGCGCGCCTCCGGCGCGACATCATCAGCCACCTCTTGCGCCAGCCCCGGCGCGGCCCCAAACCCAAGAGAGATACACACCAACCACGCCGCAAAACTCCGCGTCATGAACATCTCCTTATCTACGTCTCTGTCCCCCGAACCCGTTCCCCTAGAGCGTATCGCGTCTAACTGGATTCAAGTATTCATCGGGCCGGGCGAGGCAGCGCTTGCGAAGCATAACGCGTTCGCTCGGTCCGGTGAATTCAATTGACGCGACACGCTTTAGAGCATTGCAGGCACCACCAGATCCGGTGGGCGGTGACCGTCGTCAAATGTCTTGATGTTGAGCAGAACTTTCTCGCCCATCTCAAGACGCCCCTCCTGAGTGGCCGAGGCCATATGCGGCAAGAGCACGACATTGCGCAACTCACGCAGGCGCGGATTGGCCTCAGCGCCATGCTCATAAACGTCCAGTCCCGCGCCCGCGATCTCGCCCGCGCGCAGCATCCGTGTGAGCGCGTTCTGGTCGATCACTTCTCCGCGCGAGGTGTTCACGATCACCGCGTCCGGTTTCATAAGACGTAGCCGCCGGGCGTTCATCAAATGGAACGTCGAGGGCGTATGCGGGCAATTCACGCTGATCACATCCATCCGCGCGACCATCTGATCAAGGCTCTCCCAATAGCGCGCGCCGAGCGCCTCTTCCGTCTCGGGGCGCAGGCGTTTGCGGTTATGATAGTGAATGTCCATGCCAAACGCGCGCGCGCGCAGCGCCACCGCCTGCCCCACCCGGCCAAGCCCGAGGATACCAAGCCGCCGCCCGGAAACCCGCCCGCCCAGAAGCGCCGTGGGCGACCAGCCATCCCATTTGCCCTCCTGCATCAGGCTCAGCCCCTCGGGGATACGCCGCAGCACAGACAGGATCAGCGCCATCGTCATATCCGCCGTATCCTCGGCCGAGACGCCGGGCGTGTTGGAGACCAAAATCCCCCGCTGACGCGCCGTGGCGACATCGATGTGATCCACGCCTGCGCCGTAATTCGCAATCAGCTTCAGCCGCTCCCCCGCCTGCCCGATCAGCCCCGCATCAATCCTGTCGCCAAGACTGGAGACCACGACATCCGCCTCTTGCAACGCCGCGCCAAGCTCCGCGCGGTCCATTTGCGCATCATCTTCCGACAGGCGCACATCAAACAGCTCCGACAAACGCGCCTCAACCGGCGCGGGCAAGCGTCGCGTTACGACAACACTCAAGCGTTGCTTTGCCACTTCGGCTCTCCTCCTGCTTTCCAACGGCCTCTCTTGCTGGCAGAGTGGCGCAGGAATGGACGGGGCACAAGAACCCCGCGCAAGTTACGGGCACTTTCAACGATGAAACCTCTCGCCACATCGCTCTTGGCGCTGGCCCTTATGCTGGTGCTCCCTGCAAGCCTCGCCGCAGAAGAGCGCGGCTCGGTCACCAATTTGCCGATCCCGCGATATGTCTCCATGAAGGCCTCTGAGGCCAATGTGCGGCGCGGGCCCTCGCGTACCCACCGGATCGACTGGATATTCAAACGGCGCGACACGCCCCTTCTCATCACCGCAGAACATGGCCATTGGCGCCGCATTCAGGACCGTGACGGCGCGGGCGGATGGATGCACTATACGCTGCTGTCCGGTGTGCGCACCGTGATCGTCGAGACCGACATGCTTGAGATGCGCGCTCAGCCACAGCCCGATGCCCAGCCCGTGGCGCAGCTTGAACTGGGCGTGATCGCCCGCATCGAGGAATGCGACGAGACATGGTGCCGCCTGCGCGCCGCCACGCACCGTGGGTGGGTTGAAAAGCAGCACCTATGGGGCGTCGCACCAGGTGAGATCGTGGACTGATTGCGTGAGCATGCGCCGCAAATGTGAGGCCATTTAACCCAGGGCAGTTTTTTGAAAACCGGGCTTGCGCCCCTGCCGCTTGCGGACTATTTAACGGCCCACAGTTGGGATGTAGCCAAGTGGTAAGGCATCTGTTTTTGGTACAGAGTACCGTAGGTTCGAATCCTACCATCCCAGCCATTTTTCAAGACACAGTTAAGAGATACGGAATCTTGTCTGGGCTGCAAGCTTAGGCGTGTTGTCTTTGTGTGGAGGTCTAAAGGGTTGGCTCAAAGCTAGGTAGTGGGTCAGTTTCTTCGCCAGTTGCAATCCTGCCGATCATTACGGCAAGGCCGATGGCGTCGGCGGGCCGCTTCTCGCCCTTTGGTCCTTTATGCATCGTCTTGCATCTCATCATATTGGCGGATCAATTCTTTTAAAAAATCAATCGTAGCGAAGACTCCATCGCGCTTAGAGGCTACTAGTGCAGGATCAGTTTGCCGCTCTATGTCCTGCCACTGGACTTTGATGCCATCGAGGTGACATTCAATCTCAATAGCTAATTTCTCTTTTTCGGTCATAACTTGGCCCTCACGCTTTGAGCTAAGCATAACATAGGATCAGGCCGGACAAGATTCAAATTTCAGACTGAGACACTACCCAAAGCTAAGCAGTACAACAACCATACCGACACAGCCTTGTGATGCAATCACATTGGACAAAGGGCCGTAGTGCCAGCCCAATGCTTGAGACGTAAAGTGACCCCAGAAAACTGGACCGTGCGTTAAGGTGTATCCAGCCCTTTTGGAAGGACACGAGAATGACAAAGCGCCGGGTTATTGCAGCCGTAGATTCCCAATCGCCGCCCGAATAACGCTGTCTGTGTCGTCGCTATCGCCTGATACGGCCAAGCCAACAAGCGCACCCTTCTCGCCCCCGAAAGCGCGTGCGTAATCCGCTGCAAGATCAACGCGTTCATTGTGGGACCCGGTCCCGGCTTGCCGCAAGGCAATGGTCACACCCTGGCCGGGCGGACCGTAGGGGGATTGTATGATCTGCCCCTTGCTATGGTTTCCGCCCCAAGCGTATTGGATCACCCGCACGTCCTCATTTCCCAAAAGGCTGCGGATATTGGCCCCTTTAAGATCCGGCGCAATGCGTTCTGGCACGAACACGAAATAAAGCGAAACATTCCGGTCATCTCCGCCCTTTTGCGCAAGGCTGGTCATCGGGACCGATTGCTCAACTGTCCAACTCCATGAGGCGCCGGTGCGGGTCCAATCTTCCTCTCCCACGCGGGTCCACGCGATTGAGACCGACCCTTCGGACACCATGCTGAGATTGGAGCCGAACACGTAATCATTTGAGCTAAACAGAGACAAACGCTGTTCGCGCCAGCCCTCAGAAAAACTAATTGGCCCCGCCCAAGCAGCGGTTGTTGCGGCGACGAACACCGAAGATAAAAGGGCAATGCGCATTGGTGGCTCCTGTGAATTATCCTATCTAAAATAGCATTTGCCCGCCCGAAACAAATGGGCGTATCACCGACATAACGCGATTGTCATGCGCGCAGTGCAAGCGGCACGATGCCCGGCTTTTACGACGCCGGCTCACCAGCGCGCATGCGTGTGTTGGCTTGATCCAGACCCGCCATCCCACACCATTAAAGTCAGACAAGTTGACCAAACCTGCTTGCCCCAGTTATTCGCGCCCTCTTTATCTACTTTCACACGGTCATCCGACGCAGTAGGTGTTCAATCTTTGAGGTGTTGGGGCAAATCATGGCGCAAAAAGCTACCATATATAAAGTTGAACTTTCAGTCTCCGACATGGATCGTCACTATTACGAAACCCATAAACTGACGGTTGCCAAGCATCCCTCAGAGACGGATGAGCGGCTGATGGTGCGCATTGTGGCTTTTGCGCTTAACGCCCATGAGCATCTGGAAATGACCAAGGGGATTTCGACAGATGACGAACCGGATATCTGGCAAAAAAGCCTGAGCGGCGAGCTTGATGTGTGGGTGGCCCTCGGCCTTCCCAGCGAGAAGGTAATCCGCCAATCCTGCGGCAAAGCCGACAGGGTGATTGTCTACCCTTACGGCGGCAGGACGGCCTATATGTGGTGGGACAAGATTAAAAACAGCACCACCCGTTTTGATAATCTTCAGGTGATAAACTTTTCCGAAACCGACACCGCTAAACTGGAAAAACTGGCAAGCCGCACCATGAAGCTTCAGATCAACATTCAGGACGGCGAGGTCATGGTCAGCGTCGGCGACAGCATCGTTTACGTGACCCCGGTGAAATGGAAGGCTGCTACGTAAGTCACGGATATCTGCTGCAAGAACGCTGGATTGCGGAGGTGCAGCCCCCCGCAATCTCGGCGTGGGTGTCGGCGACAATGACTTTATCGCCAAGTCAGACGGTCAGCTCCGCGCCACAGGGCAATATTTCGTAGGCGTGGGCGATGGACGCCGGGAAAGATCAGGCTTGTTTGAGTTGGCAGTCGCATTTGACCCCGAGGGCGGATCATTGTCGATCTGACGATCGAAATCGCCCGCACGGGCCTGCGCTGACACGCGCAGAGGTCGGTGCAGGTCCGTCCCGTCCAAGCTGACGTTATCTTGAAGACGTGCTGCTTATGCGCCGGGCCGTGAGAGATAGTCCCAAGCCGACAGGGCATGGGTGCGCACAACATGCAGGAACTCCTCGATCTCGACATGTTCGTCATGCGACCCCATGCCGTGCGGATACGGGCCATAGACATAGGCGGGAACCCCAGCATGCCGCCACAGGCGCGCGTCGGTGCCACCAAGGCTGACAATCGGCGACGGACGGGGGCGGCCAAACGCCTCCACATTGTCTTGCAATATCCCGACCATCTCATGGTGCGGATCGCACCACGAGGGCGCGTCCCCACCAATCACCTCCCACTCGACACCCGGATGGCGCTGCGCAATTTCTTCGATCAGCGGCAGCAGGTCCGTCTTGTCCATCCCCAGAGGCAGCCGCAGATCAGCGGTAAAGCGGCAGTCCGAGGGGATCATGTTTGCCTTCGCGCCGCCATTCATCAGCCCAATGTTCAGCGTCACGCGCGACACCAGATCGCCCGCACCCTTGCCCATCATACGGTCCATCATGCCCCGCCCGGCCTCAATGGCGCTGGCAACGTTGTCTGATACCGTGCCTTCCAATTCCGTCAGCTCTTCGAGGTCGCGCGCGACGGCCATGGCGATCTTGGTCGCACTTTCGGTGATATGCACATAGGCCCCATGTGCGCCCTTGGCCTTGACGGTAAATTCCACCCATAGCGGGCCACGCTCACCAAAGCGGATGGATTCGGGGCCTCCCGGCTCCCCGTTCAAAAGGCAATCACCATGCAGTTCGGGGTGGTGCTCCATCAGGTATCGCGCGCCCCAAGGGCCGAAGGTTTCCTCATCCGACACGCATGTCAGCGTCAGCCGCCCTTTGATCTGCTCACGCAGCCGATAGAGTAGACAATAGGTGACAATGGAGGCCGTCGTGCCCGGCTTCATGTCGCAGGCCCCACGACCAAAGATGCGCCCCTCATTGATATCGCCCGCCCATGGATCATGCGTCCATCCAGCGTGGCCTTCGGCCACCGGAAAGACGTCCATATGGCCATTCAGCACCAGATGCCGGCCGGGCGATCCACCATCGAAAGCCGCGACAATATTGGGCATTTCAGGATGGGGATTGATCACCCGGTGCTCTATCTCCGCCGCATTCAGATAGTTTTTGACCACCTCTGCGACGTCGAGCGTGTTGCCCGGCGGATTGGGCGACGGTGCGCACAAGAGCGCCTGTAACAGCGCGATGATCTCCTCGCGCTCATTGTCCAGCCAAGACAGGATCGCCTGCCGCCCACTCTCATGAGTATCCATGTCGACATGCCTCCTCGCGGGCCTCTGTCCGGTTGGGTCGCATCAGGGACCCTGATCCGATATCCCATACCTGAACCGCGATTTTGACAGGTTGCCGCCCAGTTGTGCAATAATCAAGCGCTCTTGGGCGCGCCGTGCCAATGTCTGCGCATCTGGCCCACGAGGAGGGCGCGATTTTTAGCCTCGGCGGTGGAACTGCACGGCTGCCGGTCTGATCAGCGCATGTCTGTACATCCCTGTCGAGCCAGTTGCGGGCGCTTTTGGCCGCGCGCACCTACACGGGAACGGGCGTGAAAAAGCTTTAAAGCCTGAGAAAATCCGAAGGGCTACGCCAGATCGAGCGCTTCACGCGATGCTATGGCGTGTTGGATCATGCGCAGTTGGCCTCTCAGAGGTGCAAAAACTGCTCAACATGGGCCTGCTGGGCGCTGAACTCCGCAGCACAGCCCTTCCAGACGATCTCACCCTTTTCGATCACGAAATACCGATCCGAAATGCGCGCAAGCTCGTCTAGGTTCTTGTCGATCAAGAGGATCGACAGGCCATCCTCCTTGAGACGCGCAAGCATGCCCCAAATCTCTTCGCGGATCAGCGGGGCAAGGCCTTCGGTCGCCTCATCAAGGATCAAAAGGCGTGGGTTTGTCATCAGCGCACGGCCAATGGCCAGCATCTGCTGCTCCCCGCCCGAAAGCTGAAAGCCGTAGGTGCCCTTGCGCTCGGCCAAGCGCGGGAAGGCATCATAGATGCGCGCCTCGGTCCAGCCATCCGCCTCCGGACGTGCAGTGGCGCGCAAGTTCTCGCTGACCGTGAGGGACGGAAAAATGCGCCGGCCTTCGGGGACAAGGCCGACGCCCGCTTGGGCCACTTTATAGGGCGGGGCGGCTGTTATGTCGGTGCCGTCGATCTCAATGCGTCCGGCGGAGGGCGCAAGCAAGCCCATGAGGCAGCGGATGGTCGTCGTCTTGCCCATCCCGTTGCGGCCCATGAGGGTGGTGACCTGCCCCTTGGTCACATCCATCCCGACCCCGAAAAGCACGGTTGTGTTGCCATAGCCTGCGCGCAAATCCTTGATGGTGACAAGCGCGCTCATGCGGCCCCCTCGCCCAGATAGGCCGCGCGCGCATTGCTGTCCGCGCGCACGGCGTCGGGCGTGCCGCGCGCAATAATAGCGCCATCGACCAGCACAGAGACGGTATCAGCCAACTGAAAGATCACATCCATGTCATGCTCGACCAGCAGCATGGGAAGACTGCCACGCAAGCCCCTCAGGAGCGTCACGAGAGCGGCGCCTTCGGTGCGGCCAAGCCCCGCCATCGGCTCATCCAGCAGCAAAAATTTGGGGCGTGCGGCCAGCGCTATGGCAAGCTCCAACAGCCGCAACTCCCCATGCGAGAGGTCAGCGGCGGGAATATGGGCGCGATCCGCGAGGCCCACCTGCGTCAGCGCGGCCAGCGCGGTGTCGTTGAGCGCCGTCTCGCGCGCGGCGTCACGGAAAAACCGCAGGCTGGAGCCGGATTTGGCCTGTGCCGCGATGGCGGCGTTTTCGAGCACCGTAAAGCTGGGCAGGACGGAGGTGATCTGAAACGTGCGGCCAAGACCCGCCTGCACGCGCTCAGACACGCTGAGCGCGGAGATATCGCGCCCCTCCAGCAGTATCTCGCCCGCATCGGCGCGCAACACGCCCGAAATCTGGTGGATCAGCGTTGTCTTGCCTGCGCCATTTGGCCCGATCAGCGCATGACATTCCTGCGCCCCCACGCTCAGCGATATATCGCGGCTCACGGCCAGCGCGCCGAAGCTCTTGCTCAGGTTGCGGATCTCAAGCGTGTTCATGTGGCGCGGCCCCGGCGCGGTTCCAGAAGGTCGCTCAGCCCGCCGCGGGCATAGAGCACCATGAGCACCAGAAGCGGGCCGTAGATGAGCCGCCATTCATGGAGGAAGGAGCCCAGAACCTCCTCCACCACCACGATGAAGAACGCGCCTAATATGGCCCCGTTGCGCGAGGCAAGCCCGCCGAGAACCACCACCACGATGAGATCACCCGAGCGTTGCCACGCGGCGAGCGAGGGGCTGACGAACTCGGCATGTTGCACCAGGAGAAGCCCTGATACCCCCGCGATCATCGCCGCGATCACATAGGCAATGAGGCGGTAGCGCGCGACCGGGAAGCCCATCACCTCGGCCCGCTCGGGGTTGTCGCGGGCCGCACGCAACACACGGCCAAAGCGCGCGCGGCTCATCGCCCAGACACCCCACCACGTCGCAAACATCACGCCCAGCACCACGAAGTAAAGCCCGCCGCCATTCTGCACCACATCGCTGCCGAACAGCGTGGCGAGCGACCAGAGCGTCAGCCCGTCATCCCCGCCATAGGACGCAAGAGAGGTGAGGGTGAAATAGATCATCTGCCCAAACGCCAACGTGATCATCAGGAAATAGACCCCGCTCGTGCGCAGCGCGAGCACACCCGTCACCAGCGCCACCAGCCCGGTGATGCCCAAGGTGATTGCCAGCAAGACAAGGATATTCTCGATCCCGTTTTCCAGCCCGATTGCGGCGGAATAGGCCCCTACCCCAACAAACGCCGCATGGCCAAGGCTGACCATCCCGCCATGCCCAATCAAAAGATCCAACGAAATCGCGGCAATCGCCAAGAGCATCGCCTTGATGATCAGGCCCAGAAGATAGCCCTCGCCAATAAGCGGCAGCACAAAAGGTGCCGCCAGCAAAAGGCCAAAGATCACGCCCGCGACAAGGCTCGCGCGCTCCATCACGCCACACCTTTGGCGGGCAACAACCCTTTGGGCCGCACCACGAGGATCGCCGCCATGAGGATGTAGATCAGCATGGAGGCCAGCGCCGGGCCGACCTGATTGGCAAAGGACGGATCGAACACGAACGACAAGACCATCGTGGCAAGGCTGCGCCCCAGCGTGTCAATGAGGCCCACAAGAAGCGCCGCGACGAACGCGCCGCCGATGGAGCCGATGCCGCCAATGATGATCACCACAAAGGCCACGATGAGGATATTGTCGCCCATCCCCGGCTCAATCGCAAAGATCGGCGCGGCGATCACGCCCGCAAACCCCGCCAGCATCGCGCCCACGCCAAAGACGATCATGAAGAGCCGCTTGATATCCACGCCCAGCGCCGAGACCATATCGGGCGTGGTGGCGCCCGCCCGGATCAACATGCCGATGCGGGTGTAGCTCACGATAACGAAAAGCCCCAGCGCCACGGCGAGCCCAGCCACGATGGTGACAAGCCGGTAGACCGGGTAGCGCAGTGTCTCGGTCAATTGAATAGAGCCGGACAGAAACTCAGGCGGCGCGATGGAGAGCGTGGCGGGGCCGAAAAGGACCTTGGCCAGCTCGTTGAGGAAGATGATGATGCCGAACGTGGCCAGAACCTGATCCAGATGGCTGCGCGCGTAGAGATGCCGGAACACCAGATATTCCAGCAAAAGCCCGATGATCAGCGCCGTGACCAGCGACAAGATCACCGCCAGACCGAAACTGCCGGTGAGGTCCGCGAAAGCGAAGACCAGATAAGCCCCGACCATATATTGCACGCCATGTGCAAGATTGATGAAGCCCATAACGCCAAACACAAGCGTCAGCCCCGCCGCAATCAAAAAGAGCAGCATCCCGTATTGAAGCCCGTTCAGGCACAGGATCAGGAAAAGCGTCATCGACATGGGGGGCGCATACTTTCTGGCAGCACGTTTGGCAACAAAAAGGCCCGCACCAACTTGGGCGCGGGCCTTTCAAAAGGGTCTGTGCTTACATCTCGCAATCTTGGTGGAAGCTGTCCGCGTAATCCTCGGCAATGGTGCGCACGAAGGAGGTGTGGAACTGCCCGTCATCGCGCTTGACCACTTGGAGCATATGGAAATCCTGCACCGGGTAGTGGTTGTTGTTGAACGCAAAATCACCACGCACGGACGTAAAATCCGCCGCCTTGATCGCCGCGCGCACTGCGTCCTTATCGCTCAGATCGCCGCCATTGGCCGCAACCGCGCTGTCGATCAGGTTGGCCGTGTCATAGGCCTGCATCGCGTAGGAGCCGGGGACGTAGCCGTATTTCGCCTCAAACGCCGTCACAAACGCTGTGTTGGCATCATTGGCCACATCAGGCGCCCATGTGCCTGCGGCGAGAAAGCCGACTGCGGCGTCTTTTTGGCCCGGCAGCGTTGTCTCATCCGTGGTGAAGACGGACATGAACTTCATGCTATCCGACAGGCCCGCATTGGAGAACTGATTGACCAACCGCACACCCATGCCACCGGGCATGAAGGTGAAGATCGCATCTGCACCCGAGGTGGAGATGCGCGCAAGCTCAGCCGAGAAATCCTGATGGCCCAGAGGGGTGAAGACCTCATCGGTCACGCTGCCTTCAAAGGTTTGCTTGAAGCCTTCCATGTTGTCGCGCCCCGCTTGGTAGTTGGGCACCATGGTAAAGACGTTCTCGAACCCTTCGGCATTGGCGATCATGCCGCTGACTTCGGCGTTTTGGTTGTTCTGATAAGATGTGACGAAGAAATATGGGCTGCAATTTTGCCCCGCGAAGGTTGAGGGGCCAGCATTGGGGCTGATCAGGAATGTCTCGGACTGCACGATCGGTTTGAACACCGCCGCGAGCATATTGGAGAAAACAGTGCCAACAACGAAATCAACCTCGTCGCGCTCCACCAATGAGGTGGCCTTCAGGAGTGCCACATCAGGTTTCAGCTCATCATCCTCGACGATCAGCTCGACCGATTGCCCGCCCAGCATCCCGTCTTTTTGATCCAGCGCCAGTTGGAAGCCATCCACGATCTGCTGACCCAATGCGGCGGGCGGGCCGGAGAGTGTCACGATCATGCCGATTTTCAGGTCTTCGGCCAAAGCCGCCGTGCTCATACCTGCGCCCATCGCCGCGCTGAGCATCAGCCCCGCCGTGGTGCGTGTCAGGGTCTTTTTCATTTCCGTCTCTCCCTATTGTCTCCCCCCGTTTTGGCCGGGGGTGATGTTGCGAGCAGCACTTTGGCCGCGTCCGGTCCATTCTTTGGTGAATTGGCGCGCGGGTTCAACCGTTAACGTGGCTTTTGCGGTGTCTTCGCCGCAAACCCTGCGGTTTTCGCATAGCCCTTCACGATCGCCTCGCGCTCGGCATGGCTGAGCACGTCCTCCACATCGTCAAACCCGGCGGGGCTGCGCTTTTCCACCTCGTCGATCACACGCTCCGGCCCGCCTGCGCGGTTCATGCGGACGACCTCGGCGGTTTTGGGCAGCCGCTCAAGCTCGTATCGGTAAAGGGCCTCGCGCGGATGCTCGGACCGCGCCAGAAGATCGGCAAGGCAGCGCGCGTCAAGAATGGCCTGCGCCGAGCCGTTGGAGCCCACGGGATACATCGGATGCGCCGCATCGCCCAAAAGCGTGACGCGCCCATGGGTCCAGCGCGGCAGCGCATCGCGGTCCGCCATGGGATACTCGAAAATCGCATCACTCGCGCGGACCAGCGCCTCGATATCCATGCCCGGCACGTGAAACCGCTTGGCAAAGGGCAACACCTTGGACAAGGGCGCAGTCTTTGACCAGCTTTCGGGCGGCGGGGGCGAGACGCTGGCGTCGGCCATGCGGATATTCACGACCCAGTTCATAAGCTGCTTGCCATTCTCAGCCCGCGTAATCGGATAGAGCACAAGCTTGCCGCCCAAGCCCCCGGCGATGGCCATTGTCTCGCCATCCTCCCAGACGGGCCAGTCCACGGCCCCGCGCCACATCACCACGCCTTCCCAGCTGGGCCGCCCCTCACGCGGATAGAACTGCCTCCGCCCGGCGCTATGAATCCCGTCGGCGCAGATCAGAACCTCACCCCGGATCGTGCGCGAGGCAAGGCCATCGCGCGTGTCCTTGAAATAGGCCGTCACACCACCCTCATCCTGCACAAACCCCGACAGGCGCAGTCCCGTCAGCACGGCGTCCGCGCCCATCCGGTCGATCACGGCCTCGTAGAGCATCTTTTGCAGCCGCCCCCGGTGGATTGAGAATTGCGGATGCGCGTGGCCTGCATGGGTTCCGCGCAGCTCGCGCCAGACCTCTTGGCCCAAGCGATTGAGGTAGCGCAGCTCGCGCGTCCTGAGCCCGATCCTGTCGAGCTCAGGCAAAAGGCCCAGCGCCTCCAGCTCGGCAATGGAATGGGGCAATGTGTTGATGCCCACACCCACCTCGCGCACGGTCGCGGCCTGCTCGATCACCTGCGCCTTGATCCCGCGCTGGTGCAGCATCAGCGCGGTGGTCAGCCCGCCAATCCCTGCGCCCGCGATCAGGATGGTCATGTGGCGCCCTCGGCTGTATCCTGTGGTGCGTCCGCAGGTCCATCCGCCGCCCCATCCGCATCGGGCGGCGGCAGGAAATCAATCGCATGGGCCGCAGAGACCGCCACCACCTCGGCCACATTCGGTTCAGGCCCCATATTATTGATCTCCCAGAACAAGTCGTAAAGCCTGAGGGCGGGCGTCACCCAGAAAAGCGTCTTGATCGTCCGGTCGGAGTGGTTGAAAATCCCGTGCGGGATGCCGCGCGGCAGCTTCACCAGATCGCCCGGCTCGCCAATCATTTCCTGCCCGTCCAGCAGGAAATCAAACCGCCCTTCGAGGATATAGAGAAACTCGTCCTGCTCGGGGTGGATATGGGGCGGCACGAAGGTGCCGGGCGGCAGGGTCGCGTGCCATGTGAAGCAATCGTCGGTCAGCTGCTTGGGCACATAGGTCTGCCCGAGGATGTTCCATCGGATGCCCTCAAGGCTGTCTTGAGATTTCACGATCCCCGGCTGCATTTTGGTCATGTCCTATCCTCTCCTTCTGGCGCATCGCCCAGCCATGCCTTGGTGATCGGCGCGTGGGCATCTTTCAACCCCTCCAGCACGGTAAAGTGGTTATGCGTGCGGTCGATATGGAGGTGCACAGGCACGTCCAGCCCCGACCACATCATCGCCATAAGCCGTGCTTGGCGGATAAACTCAGGCCGCTCACCGCCGCCGACCCACACGGTCAGGGGGCTGGTCTGGCCAGGCATATGCAGCACCGCGCTTTCCAACCGCGCCTCCTCCACGTCCATCCGTAGGGTCTCATTCATCGTGGTGTGCAGCAAGGGCCGCAGATCATGCAGCCCGCTGATCGACAAGGTACTCTGGATACGGGCCTGCACGTCCGCTCCGAGCGGCGTATCCTCGCACAGCATCCGCGTCACCAGATGCCCCCCCGCGGAATGGCCCGCCAAACAGATCGGACCGGGCACATGGGCTGCCGCGTGGCTGATCGCCTGCCCGATCTCGGCGGTGATCTCGCGCACCCGCGCATCGGGCGTGAGCGTATAGCTCGGGATGCAGACGGCCCAGCCATTGGCGAGCGCTCCTTCCGCCAGATCGCTCCAATAAGATTTGTCGAGCCGCATCCAATAGCCGCCATGCACGAACACGGCGAGGCCCTTGGGCGTGCCCTCAGGGCGCAAAATATCGAGGACGTGCCGGGGTGCTTGCCCGTAAGGCACACCTTCCTCCAAACGCTCAGGCGGCAAGCCCGCGCGATATGTGGCAGCGCGCCCAGCCCAGAAGGCAGGCAACGCGTGGGAATTTTCCACATGCGCCATATTGGCGAAGGCATCGTCCCAATCTATTTTGGCCGCCATATCTTCGCTCACGCCCCGGTCACCTTGAGGCCTCGGGCGGTGGCAGGAAATCCACCTCATGAAGCGCCGAAATACGCACAAGCTCGGCGGGGTCCGTCACGCCATCAAGCTGCACAAAGAGATCATAGAGCTTGCGCGCGGGCGCCACGCCAAAAATGCACCGCGCCTCCGCGCCGGAGCGGTTGAAAATCCCATGCGCCTTGCCGCGCGGCATCTGCACCGTGTCCCCTGCTGCGGCGACACAAAGCACGGGGCCAAACTCCACCTCAAGCGTGCCGTGCAGGACATAGATCCACTCATCCTGATGCGGATGGATATGCGGCGGCACGAAGCTCTCTGCGGGCAAGGTCGCGTGCCAGACGAACGCCTCCTCGCTGAGCAGCTTGGGCACATAGGTCTGCCCCACCACGCTCCAGCTTTGGCCGTTCAGACCTGCCTCTGCTTTCACCACACCTGATTGCATATCCCATCCCCCGCTTGCGCCTGTAAGGGTTTGACACTGCAATGATCCGGCCCGAAGAGCCAGCCGGAAATCGAAAAGGCCGCGCGAGCGCTTGGGTGCAGGAAACCTTTGCGGTGCGAGATGTTTGCGTTAAGCAGAGCTATGGACAGTTTGTCACACCTCGAACATCTCCTGCCCGAGCTGCGCGCGTATGCGCGCGCCATCTGCACGCAGCAGAGCAACGCCGAGGACCTTGTGCAGGATGCGGTAGAACGCGCGCTCCGGGCTGCAAACCGCCCTACGCTTGTGGATGAGCTGCGCCCGTGGATGTTTCGCGTCATTCGCAACCTGCATTATGACGAGTTGCGAAAAAGGCGGGTGCGGCGGGAATATTTCACCTCCCAGAAACGTCTTTTGGATGAATTGGACACTGGCGCGGATACCGCGCGTGACGTAATGGTGCGCCTGCTCTTTGAGCGGTTGCCCGAGGACAAGCGCGAGGTTTTGTGCCTCGTCGATATAATGGGTTTGAAATACGTGGAAGCGGCAATGGTTATGGATGTTCCTGTCGGCACGGTGATGAGCCGGGTCAGCCGCGCGCGAGCCGCGCTTCTCGATTTGGTGAACCGGCCAGAGGTTCCGCTCAACCCTGCGGCGACGGGTGCGCGCAAGCCATGACCACTCTGAGCGATGAGGATTGGGAGCGCGTCAACGCGTTCCACGATGGCGCGCTTACGCCGCCCGAGGCGCAGGCCTTTGATCAGCGCCTTGCGGCGGAGCCTGCATTGGCCGCAGCACTTGCCGAGGTGGCCGGGCTGTCGCGGAGCCTCGCCGTCTTGCGCCCCGCGATTGTGGCCGAGCCTGTCAGCCCGCCGCCCCCCACGGCCCTGCCCACCCGCCGCTGGTGGATTGGTGGGGCGCTGGCGGCGTGTCTTGCGCTTGCCGTGGGTCTGGCGCTGCCCCAGCGTGGCCCTGCGAGCCTTCTGGATATCCACCACGCCTATCTCGCGCAGGAGTTTGACGTGACCCGCAGCGCGGCGTTCTATGTGGGCACCACGCCCAGCGCAGTGCAGCCGGACCTTACGGGCGGTAACCTCACCCCTGTGGCGCTGCGCACCATACCGGACGGGACAGTGGCCCACTATGCCGGGCGCAACGGTTGTCGGCTGTCGTATTTTCGGGGTAAGGGCACGCTCGGCCTGCCCGCGCAGGCGGCGGTTCAGGCATCGGTTTGGACCACACGCGACGGGGTGCAACATGCGCTGGTGGCGTCAGGCATGGATGTGCCCAAGTTTGACGCAATTGCCAGCTATCTACATCAGGTCACACGACAAAGGGCAATTGATCACCTCTATGCCGCCATGACAGACGCCACGCGAAATGCCAGCCCTTGTGTGGGCTGACACTCGCGTGGCTACAGGTCGGGAGCGTGGTTTGAGGCCGGCTTAGTTGCTCACGGGCGTCGGGAAATTCGGGCGATCCTCGTTATAATGCGCCGCGAGATAATCGAGGATCTCCGTGCGCTCGGGCTCGTCGATCTCCATCATCCCCTGCTCGTCAACCATCCAGACCAGAAGCTCGTCCCAATGATCGCGCGACAGGCCCTGCTGCGCGATGATCATTTCCGAATGGCAGGCGATGCAGTTATAGTAGGTGGACTCCACCCCCGGCGCGTCCAAAAGCAGGCCGAACTCGGCCTCTTCTTCAGTGCTGGATTGCGCGGTGGCGGGGACAGCGCCAAGGGCGAAAAGCGCGCCTGTGGTCACGAGGCAAAGCGCTCGCAATGGTGCAAATGTCATAGTGTGTTCCTTGAGATTGGATGGTCAGGGCGGTCCCGCATAGACCGCCCTTTCATTGGCTTTTGCGCAGGGCTTACCCGACGCGCAGACCAACCCGGTGCATGGTATTGTTGAGATAACCCTTGGCGTTCCAATCAATCGCGAAGGGCTGCATCTCGCCCTCGCTGTCGATTGCGCGCGCCCAGACCTCGTAATACCCCGCTTGCGGGAAGGTCACGTTCGCACGCCAATTCTGCCAGGCACCGTCATTGACGGGCGCATCAAGCTCCGCATCCATCCATGTCTTGCCGAAATCCTTCGACAGCTCGACCTTGGTAATAGAGCGGTCCCCGGCCCACGCATGGCCGCGCACTTCCGTGCCCATTTCCGCAAGGTCGGTGCCATTGGCCGGGAAGGTCACAAGCGATTTCACGGGCATCCGCTCCATGATCACCCAATCCTCTTCCGGGATATCCTGCCCCGGCTCCACCGGATAGGCAGGCACCTTGTAGGATGTGCCGGTCATCTTGGCCCCATCATGCACCACATCGCGCAGCTCGATCCGGGTCAGCCATTTTTGCGAGCATGAGCCCGGCCATCCCGGCACCACCAAACGCAAGGGGGCGCCGTTCATCGGGTGAAGCGCCTCGCCGTTCATCTCGAATGCGATGAGGATGTTATCGGTCAGCGCCTTGTCGATGGGCAGGCCGCGCGACAGCGGGCTTTTCTCCGGATCGCCAGACAGGTGGATATCCGCGCCATAATGCGCCGTGTAGACCACGTTCGATTGCACGCCCGCCTTCTCCAGCACGTCCTTGAGGCGCACACCCGTCCATTCCGAGCAGGCAATCGCGCCATAGGTCCATTGATTGCCCTTGGCGGGCGGATCGAAGAACGCACGCCCGTTGCCACCACATTCCAGCGCCAGCGCACGGGTGACCACTTCGAATTGCTCGCGCAAATCGGCGATGGTCAGCTCCATCGGAGTGTCGGTGAACCCGTCGATGGTCAGCGTCCATGTGGAGGCGTCCATATCATCGGGCAGAAGGCCGTTGTTGCGGATGAAGTGCCGCTCCGTGGGCGTAATCGCATCGTCCAGATTTTCGGGCGGTGTTTCGGCATTGACCGGACGGTCATTGAGCAGCGTAAGCCCGTCCTTGCCCGCAAGCGGATTGTCCTGTGCGGTGGCTGCGGGCACAAAGCCGTGGGGCAAGTTGGCCCCAAACGGAATGGACGTGCCAACGATTGCGGCGATAGACGCCAGAGAAGTGTTTTGCAGGAATTTGCGTCGGTCCGGGCGGGACACTCCACCCTTGTCGCCAGCCTCGATTTGACCGTTTTCTCCCGAAACGGCCTCGATCTTTGTAAAGTCGTCTTTCGCCATTGTTTCCTCCCTAGGCTGCAAATGCGGCTTGCTTGACGCAAACCTTCATTAGGGAAGAGACGTTTGGGGGTTCGGGTTTATTCCGCCTGCGCGCAGAATTGATTTGCCTGACCCGCGCCCCGCTTAGTCATACCCGGTCATCTCAAGGTATCCGCGCCCCGTATGGCTGCCCGTGATGGCCACAGGCCCCTCCCAATAGGGGATCGCGAGGTCCATCCAGGCGCTGGGGTTGAGCGCCTCTACCCTCACATCCACGCCACGCTCGGGCAGGCGGACCTGCCATGTGGTGGGCACCTCGCGCCCCGCGACTTGGGTTGTCTCAAGCGGTGTCGCAGCGAAGGCCCCGTCCGGAAAAGCCGTTGTCGTACCATCTGGTGCGATCCATGTGGCGGCGCTGAAATCGGCGTCATCTGTTTGTCTGAGTTGAAAGCCCATCATCTTCGCCCCATCCTCAAAAGACAGCGAGAACCAGTCCCAGCCTGATTGCCGCTCCGACAAAGGCTGCGACGACCATTCACGGTCGAGCCACCCAGCCCCCGTGACGTCAATATCGCCTGAGGGCAAAGTCAACGTGCCTGAAATGTCATAAAAGGGCTGCGAGTAGTAATAACTCGCCTGCCCTTCGCTGGATTTGACCGAAAAGCCCTTGTCGCCATGGAAAACAAGAGGGCCTTGGGCGGTTAAGTCCATGTCATAGGCAAACTCCGCACCGCCCGCACGCAGCGAGAGCGTGTCGAAATCCGGGCCCTCCAGCGACCACTCGTCGATCCATGCGCGAAACGGCGCGGCCTCGGCCCCCGCCTGCCCAATCCCGCCGCGCGCGAAACGTTCGGTCGCAAAATGCGCCTCGGGCGTGGTGACGGCGGCATGGGCGAACCAGATCTGCGGCGAGGCCCAGCCCTCGGCCTCCCCCGGTGCGAGCGCGGTGCGAAAAAGCGTCCATTGCAACCCGTAAGGCGTGCCATCCGGGCCGCTGAGATTGGCGGTGAGATACCACCATTCGATGCGGTAATCGGGATGGGGTCCGTGATCCGCAGGAAAGCTGAAGGACGGGTTCGGCGCGGGCACGGCAAAATCCGCGCCAGCCTCGGTGCCGAGGCCAGAGAATCCTTGGGACTGCGCCGAAAAGGGCAAAAGCAAAAGGATAGCGGCCAGTCTAACGTTCATTTGCAAACACCTTCAGCAACATGGAGGGCGGCGTGCACATGAGCCGCAAGGCGGGCCACGCGGCGGCCAACCCGGCAGCGATCAGCGCGTAAAGACCCAGCCAGAGATAATCGAACGGGAAGAGGAACATCGGCAATTGCCAGCCAAACGCCTCCACATTCACGATGCTCAGAAGCACCCAAGCCAGCGCCAGACCCACGGGGATCGCGCAAACAAAAACCACCACGGTAAGCGCCATTGCGCGCACGAGTTCCAACTGCCCCAGCTTTCGCCGCGTGAGGCCCATCGCCCAGACCGGGGCAAGCTGTGGCACGCGCAGATCGGCCAGCGTGAGAAGGCTCATGAGGATGGCAAACCCGGCCACACCCAAGGTCAGCACATTGAGCGCGGCTGTGACGGTGAATGTACGCTCGAATACCTCAAGCGACATCGCTTTGATCGCGGCCTGATTGATGAACGCACTTTGGGGGATTCCAAGCTCTTCCTCGATCTCGCGACGGAGTGCGTCTGCGTCTTGCGTGCGGATGCCGAACTGGGCCGCATAAACCTTGGGGTGGAGCATGGAAAACACGGCGTCAGACACGATCACCTGCCCTTGCGGGTTGCCATAATCACCCACCACAGCGCCGATGGGCAGGCGCAGATCTGGCGTGACCTGCACCGTGTCGCCCACCCAAAGATCGCCGCGCCGGGCAAGCTGTTCGTTCACCACCACCGCCTCGCCCGCCGCCACGCGGTCCCACACGTCGGGGCTTTCGTCCAGAAAGGCCCAGTTCTCGCGATAGGTGGGCCCGACGCGGACACCGTAAAGGCGCGTGGGCTGCCCCTCGATCTGCGCGGGCCGCGACATAAGCGGCAGGGCCTCGATCCGCTGCGCCGCGAAATAGCTGTCGAGCGCCGCGCTTTGCGCTGCGCTCTCGACCCGTATGAAAAGCTCGGGCGCGAGACGTTGATCCAGAAATCCGGTAAAGGTAAGCCGGAAGCTCGACACCATCGTGGAGACGCCGATATTGGCCGAGACCGCCAGAAGAAGTGCCATGAGCGCAAGGCTCAGCCCCGGCAATTGCTGGCGCGTATCAGCCCAGAACCATGCCGCGACCGGGGCGTGCGCGCGCCGCTCCATCCAAGACAGCGCCCACGCCGCCAGCGCGGGCAGGACCAGTGCCGCCCCGATGAGCAGACACCCCAAAAGGGCAAACCCCGCGATCAGCCCATCGCCCAGAAGCGCTAAAATTCCCGCCGCTGACAAGAGCGCGATGGCCACCCATGTTTGCGCGCGAAACCGCCCGGCCCCGGCCATGACCCAGGCGCGCGGGCGCACCGAGGCCAGAAGCGGCATGCGCGCGATCTGCCAGATGCGCCCGGCAAGCGCCACCGCCGCCCCGAGCATCGCCAGCAAGAACCCCGACAGCCACCATTCGGACCGCAATTGCAGCGTGCCGGAGATCTGTGCGCCGTAAAGCCCCTCAAGCGTGGCGGCCACATCCGGGATCAAGAGCGCCGCAATCAGATAGCCCAGCACGATGCCAAGGGCGGCCCCAAAGGCCGCAAGCACCAGCATCTCGGCGGTAATGAGCACAATGAGTGTCCGCAAAGGCACGCCAAGCGAGCGCAGCGTGCGGATCATGCCGCGCCGCTGCTCAAAGGCCAGCCCAATGGTGCTGTGCACGATGAAAAGGCCCACGGCAAAGCTCAGCAGGCCAAAGGCGCGCAGGTTAAGGTGGAAACTGTCGGTCAGCTGCGCGACATCGGCCACTTGTTGTGAGGGCTGCACGATGAGGTCTGGTGCGACCTCTGCGAGGGGCACCTGCAAGAGCGGCTGTTCGGGCAACACAATGAGCCGGGTCAAATCCGTGCGCCCCAAAAGCGCCTGCACCGCACCGACATCCCCGATGGCCACCCCCGGCGCGATACCTGCATCGACGGTGATCTCATTACCAATCCCGTCCATCTGCCGAAGTCGCGCTGCCGTCTCGGCATTCGCAAAGAGCCGCCCCGACTGGCCAAAACTCACCGCCTCATCGAGCGCCGCCACCGCCCCAAGCCCCGTGGGCGAGGTCAGCGGATCAATCCCCACCAGCCGCACATCGCCGCGCTCCACATCTATGACGGGCGAGACAATCCAGCCCGCGCCGCGCAGCGCCAGATAAGTCTCCTGTCCGATGCTGCCGCCCTGCCGGGGAATGATCTGATCATACTGCCCCTCCCCAAGGGTCGTGGCGGCGGCATCATAGCTCGCGCGCGCCTCCGAGTTGATCGCCTCCACCCCCGACCAAAGCGCCGTGGCGAGCGCGAGCCCTGCAAGGTAGGCGAAGAGCTGAACCGGATTGCGCACCCAATGGGACAGAAGTGCGCGCAGGCAGACGCGGATCACGTCAATTGCCCGCCAATGAGATGCAACTCGCGGTCCATCCGCGCCGCCACGCTGGGCGAGTGGGTGACCAGCATCAGCGCCGCATCGGTTTGCGCAACAAGCCTGAGCATCTCGTCCAGCACACGGGCGGCGGTGCCTTCATCGAGATTGCCCGTCGGCTCATCGGCCAGCATCAGCTTGGGCTTGGCGGCAAGGGCGCGGGCGATGGCCACGCGCTGCTGCTGTCCACCGCTGAGGGCTTCGGGATATTTATGCATCTGATCGCCCAGGCCAAGCGCGTCCGTCAGGCCATCTATATAGGATTGGTCCGCAGATCCCGAGAGCGCGGCCTGAAACGAAATATTGCCCGCCACACTCAGCGAGGGGATAAGGTTGAACTGCTGAAACACCAGCGCAATATCGTTCCGGCGCACCATTGCGCGTGCGCCCTCATCCATCTGCGCAAGGTCTTGGCCCAGAACGCGCACCGCCCCCGCATCCGGAAACTCAAGCCCCGCCGCGATGTGCAGGACCGTGCTCTTGCCACTGCCCGATTCCCCGGTCAATGCAAGGGTTTGCCCCGCCTTGAGGCTGAAACTCACTCCCTGCAAAACGGGCACGCACCCATCGCTGTCAGTGTAGGACTTTTCGACAGATTCAAGCTCAAGCAACATCACACACTCCTGTTGCTCTCCTACCTAATGCATGCAGCCCCGCCTGCGCAAACCATGTGCTTTTCTCTCACCCCCCCCCTATAAGTATAGCCTATGGGGTTAGCAGAAATATCAATTGGGCTTGCGCTCATTATCTGACAAAATACAAAAATCTATCACGTAAAGAGGCTAACAAAAGCCCGTTACACATTCCCCAGGAGAGGATTTAACATGACCACACTGAAAAAGGCCCTGACCAGCGTTGCCGCCTTGGCGCTGAGCACGGCCGCTGCTCTGGCCGAGACTGAACTGACCGTCTACACCGCGATTGAGGCCGAAGATCTGGCGCGCTACGCCGAAACGTTCAACGCCACCCATCCCGACATCAAAGTGAACTGGGTTCGCGATTCTACCGGCGTCATCACAGCCAAGCTGCTGGCCGAGCGTGACAATCCGCAGGCCGATGTGGTCTGGGGCCTTGCCGCCACATCGCTTCTCCTGCTGAAATCCGAAGGGATGCTTGAGGCCTATGCGCCGGTTGGTGTGGAAAACCTCGACCCGAAATTCGTCGACAAAAGCGACCCGCCCGCATGGGTCGGCATGGATGCGTGGGTCGCCTCGATCTGCTTCAACACGGTTGAGGCCGAAAAGCTGGGCATCACCGCACCGACATCGTGGCAGGACCTGACGGACCCGCAATACAAAGGCCATGTGATCATGCCCAATCCGGCCTCGTCTGGCACGGGCTTCCTGGACGTCTCAAGCTGGCTTCAGATCTTTGGCGAGGACGAGGGCTGGGCCTATATGGACGCGCTGCATGAAAATATCGCGCGCTACACCCATTCAGGCTCCGCACCGTGCAAACTTGCCGCCTCAGGTGAGACCGTCGTGGGCGTGTCATTCGCCTTCCGCGGTGCCAAGTCCAAGGCCGCAGGCGCGCCGATCGACATCATCGTGCCCTCTGAGGGCGTCGGCTGGGACATGGAGGCCACGGCCATCATCGCAGGCACCGATGATCTGGAAGCGGCACAAAAGCTGGTCGATTTCACCGTCACCAAGGAAGCCAACGAGATGTATAACGTGGGCTATGCGGTCGTCGCCTATCCCGGCGTGGCAAAGCCTGTGGAATTCTTCCCCGAAGGCCTGCTTGATGCGATGATCGACAATGATTTCGAGTTCGCGGCCAACAACCGCGCCGATATCCTCAAAGAGTGGCAGAGCCGCTATGACGGGAAATCTGACGCGCAATAAGCGTCTGATCTCTATGAAAGAGCGCCTCAGCGGGGCGCTCTTTCCCTCTCCCTGCCTTCCCTCACAGCCGCGCGGCACCCGCGCTTCAAAAGGATATTGCCCCCGTGACGCCCACAGGACCCGAGCCCTATCTCAAAGTAACCAACCTGTGGAAAGCCTTTGGCAAATTCCTGGCACTGAAGGATGTATCTCTCGATATTTTTGAGGGCGAGCTGGTCTGTTTTCTCGGCCCCTCGGGCTGTGGCAAGACCACGCTGCTGCGCGCCATTGCCGGGCTGGACCTGCAAACCAAAGGCGGCGTGAGCCAAGGCGGGAAGGACGTGTCCAACCTGCCCCCGTCCGAGCGCGATTTCGGCATCGTCTTTCAATCCTACGCGCTGTTCCCGAACCTCACCATTGAGAAAAACGTGGCCTTCGGCCTGGAGAATACCGGCCGTTCCCGGTCCGAGATCATCGCCCGCGTGACCGAGCTTTTGAGCCTTGTCGGGCTGGAGGATCAGCGCCGCAAATACCCCGCACAGCTTTCGGGCGGCCAACAGCAGCGTATCGCCCTTGCGCGCGCCATTGCGACCAATCCGGGCCTCTTGCTTCTGGACGAGCCCTTGTCGGCGCTTGACGCCAAAGTGCGCGTGCATCTGCGCCACGAGATCAAAGAGCTTCAGCGCCAGTTGGGCGTGACCACCGTGATGGTGACACATGATCAGGAAGAGGCGCTGGCCATGGCCGACCGCATCGTCGTGATGAAGGACGGCGTGATTGAGCAGGTCGGCACGCCCACGGAAGTCTACCGCGCGCCGCAGACACTTTTCGTGGCGGATTTCATTGGTGAGATGAACCAGTTCCCCGCCACCGCCGGGTCGGGCGACACTATCGTCATCGGCGGCGGCGCGATGCAATCCCTGCCCCATGAGTTTGCCGAAGGCGAGGAAATCCTTGCCGCGATCCGTCCGGAGGATGTGATTCCGCATGGCGATGAGACAAATATGCTCGGCTCTGACGATGTGGTGGAGACGCCTGAGAATTGCCTTGAGGTGGTGATTGCAGAGATGGAGTTCCTCGGATCTTTCTGGCGCAGCCGCTTGAGGCATGCCCGCTTCGGCGATGGGGATCTGATCGCGGATTTGTCGATCAACGCCGTGCGCCGTTTCAGCCTTGAAACCGGCAGCAAGCTGACGGTTGAGTTGCCCCGCAACCGTCTGATGGCCTTTGCGCGTCCCGAGACGGCAGAGGCCCCGGAATGACCGCCGCTCCCGACACGCCCGATCTCAGCACCCTGCCGCCCGGCCCCAAGCTGCGTCCAAAGCTCTCGCGCGACGATATCATCATGCGCGGCTCGATGATCATTATCGGGCTCTACCTCGTGGCCACGCTGGTCTTTCCACTCTATGCGATGCTGTCGAAATCCTTCTCGACCTTCACCTACAACCTCTCGGCTTACGAGGTGCAGGTGAGCGATGAGGCGGGCGTGAACTTCTCCGATCCGGTGACATTTGCCGAGCTTGACGCGCTGTACGGCGTACTGGACGAAGGCGATCTGATCGCAGGCTCAGACGGGCGCCTTGGTGCGGCACAGTTCTTTCCGGATTTCAGCTTCCGAAGCCCCGTCAATTACCGCATCCGCAACCTCTCGCCCGAGGGGCGCTACCTCATCGGCTCCGATCTGGAAAGCTCCCTCGACTGGGTTGAGCTGGATAGCAACACGTTCCGCCGGGTGCAGTTACGGCCCGAACAATCCTTCGGGTTTGGTAATTTCCAGACCTATTTCAGCACGCCGGCGCTATCGAATTCGATCAAGAATTCGGTCTTCATCGCCACGGTCAGCACGATCATCACCGTCACGCTCGCCTTCTGGTTCGCCTTCGCGCTCAACCGCTCCTGCATGCGCTTCAAGGGGGTGTTTCGCCTGATTGCGATGGCCCCGATCCTTGTGCCGTCGCTCTTGCCGGGTATCGCGCTGGTCTATCTTTTCGGCAATCAGGGGATGCTGAAGGAGCTTCTTTTCGGGGCCAGCATTTACGGCCCTATCGGGATCATCATCGGCTCGGTGTTTTTCACCTTCCCGCATGCCTTCCTGATTATCTCCACCGCCCTGTCGATCTCGGACGCGCGGCTCTATGAGGCCGCAACCTCCCTGCGCGCCTCGCCCTGGCGCACCTTCTGGACGGTGACCATCCCCGGCGCGCGCTATGGTCTTGTGTCGGCGGCGTTCGTGGTCTTCAACCTCGTGATCACCGATTTTGGCCTGCCCAAGGTGATCGGCGGGCAATACAACGTGCTGGCCGTCGATATCTATAAACAGGTCATCGGACAGCAAAACTTCCAGATGGGTGCGGTTGTGTCGGTCGTGCTGGTGCTGCCCGCGATCGTGGCCTTCGCCATCGACCGTTTCGTGCAGAGCAAGCAAGTGGCGCTCCTCTCGGCCCGCTCAGTGCCTTACGAGGCCAAACCTAACAGAAAGGCCGATTGGGTCCTCTTTGGGTATTCCTGCCTGATCGGTATTTTCATCATCGGCATGCTGGCCGTGTGCCAATTCGCGGCACTGGTGAAATTCTGGCCCTATGACCTCAGCTTCAGCCTCAACAATTATGACTTCAACCGCATGGATGGCGGCGGTTGGGCGGCTTATTTCAACTCGATCAAGATGGCGCTTTTGACCGCCGTGATCGGCACTGCGGTGATTTTCTTCGGGGCCTATCTGGTGGAAAAATCCAACGGGTTCAAAACTGGCCGTTCGATTTTTCAGATGTTCGCGATGCTCCCCATGGCCATTCCGGGCATGGTGCTGGGCCTTGCTTACATCTTCTTCTTCAACAACCCCGAGAACCCGCTCAATGCGATCTACGGCACGATGACCATCCTTGTCGTCTGCACGATCACCCACTTCTACACGGTCTCGCACCTCACCGCCTCCACCGCCCTGCAACAGATGGACCGTGAGTTCGAATCTGTCTCCTCCTCGCTCAAACAGCCCACGCTGAAGCTCTTTGGCCGGGTGACGGTGCCGGTCTGTATGCCCGCCATTCTGGACATCTCAATCTATATGTTCGTGAACGCTATGACGACCGTTTCGGCGGTGGTGTTTCTCTATGCACCCGCCACCGCGCTGGCCTCTATCGCGGTGCTGAACATGGATGATGCGGGCGATATCGCCCCGGCGGCGGCAATGGGCATGATGATCTTCTACACAAACGCAGTGGCACGGATCATTCACCTCATCGCCTCACGCGGCATCCTCGGGCGCACGCAGGCCTGGCGGCAACGGTAGCAATCAGCGCTGCCGGATCTCGATATCGTCGATATCCTGATCGATGAGACGCGTCTCCAGAAGCTGCCCGCCGCGGTGCAGGATCGGATAGGCCGCAGAGGCGAGGTAGCTGTTGAAATCACGCAGGCTGCTCGCGGTCTCCAGATGGATATCGCTTGAATCGAAGCTGATCTGGACGCCTTCGCTCAGCCGTTTAAGATGCCGCTTGCGGCTTTTGCGTTCAAGCCGCGCCATCTCCTGCTTTTCCTCCAGCAAGAGCCGCGCCGATTCCAGATCGTCCGAGACCAACAGATTGCACGCAAGCGTCATGTTTGCCTCGGTCTGCTCGTGCATATGCGAAATCTCGGCCTGCCCTCCAGCGGAAAACTTAATGCCCTTCTCGTACTTTTCGCGCGCCAGCGGGATGAGCCGCTTGGCCACGATATCGCCCGCCGCCTCAATGGCGATGGCATATTCCGTCAGCTCGCGCAGGCGTTTGGCCTCGCCCTTCGGCAGGTCTTCGGTGCGGATCGCGGCGGCATAGCGGCGGATATCATCGAGCGCCATGTTGACGAAGCGATCCTCGGCGATGGCGGCGCGCGCGCGGACGGGATCATAGGTGTCAAAAAGCGTCAGCACGGGCTGCATCATCCCTTGGGTCATCTGCACCATGCGCAAGACCTCGCGGCGCAGCGTGGCCAGCGCCAGATGCGGATGCTCCAGCGCCGCCTGATCCAGCACCGAACGATGCAGCGGCGATTGCGCCTCGGCAGACTCGGGCGCATCGGGCAATATCCGCAGGAAGGGCCGTTCCAGCCAGTGCACCACAACGAGCAGGATTAGGAGCGTGGCATTGAAGAGAATATGCGCATTGATCAACCCTTGCGCCGATCCGGGCGCGCCCAGCATCGGCACCAGATCAAGACGCAGCACCGCGTAGAGTGCAAGCATCGCCCCTGCCCCGCGCAACATCAGATTGGCCAACGGCACCCGCCGCGCGGCAGGCACCATCGCGCGGGTGAGCCACACGGGGATCATCGCGCTCCCGAGGTTCGCACCCAGCACCAGAGACACGCCCGCACCAACCGGGATCGCACCCACCTGCACCAGCGTCACACACATCAAGATTGCCGCCACGCTGGAATGCATCACGAAGGCCAGAGCGGCCCCCACGATGAACGCCGTGATCGGATCAGCGGCAAGGTATCCGGCCACAGCTGGCAGGAAGCTGCTGTCTTGAATAGGCTCCATCGTCTCGCGCAGGAAGCGCAGCGAGATAAGGATAAACGCGATGCCGAGGATGATCCGGCCAAACTGGCGTGGGCGGCGTTGGGAGGCCTTAACAAACAGCCCACCCCCCACAGCCAGAAGCACCGGCACGAGCCAGTCCAGCTTGAACGAGAACACCTGAATGAGCAGCGCCGAGCCCAGATCTGCCCCCAGCACCACCGCCAGCCCCGCCCCAAAGCTGAGCGCACCCGCTGCCGAGAACCCCGCCACCAAAAGCGCCACAGCCGCGGAACTTTGCAAGACAATTGCCATCGCCAGCCCCGCGCTCGCGCCACGCACCGGGTTGCGGCTCTGCGTCAGAACCCGTTGAAAAGAGGCGCCAAACGCACGCTCGATCCCCGTGCGCACCATGCGCACGGCAAAGAGTAAGAGCATCGTTGCCCCGGCAAGCTGAATCAGAAATGAAACGATCAGCATATGATATTTCGGGCCCGCGCTATCATCTCAACTTCCTTCAAATCCGGCGATCAGCGCGATGCCAACCCCCACAAAAACCGACGCCGCGATGCGCCCCCGTTTCGGCCCCTCGGTGAACCACCACACCCCGATCAGGGCCGCAAAGATCACCGATGTCTCGCGCAGCGCCGACACGACCCCCAACGGGGCCATCGTCTTGGCCACCAGCACCAGCGCATAGGCCGCCGAGGATACGACACCGCCAAAGATCCCGAGCGCCACGCTGCGCATCGGCAGCGCCCGCATCCGCGCCCACTTCGTGCCCATCACATAGGCCACGACAAACCCCTCCAGCACAAAGAGCCAGCCGATATAGCCCCAAACGCTCTGTGCGCCCCGCACGCCAATCCCGTCAACCAGCGAATAGCTCGCGATCGACAGCGCCACGCCCCCGGCGGCAGCAAACCCCACCAGCGGCATGGCCCCAGCCCGCCCCTGCATGGCCAGCGCCATGATTCCGCCCGAGACGGCCAGGATGCCGATCCAAGCCGCCAGTGGCAGCACTTCGCCCGCCCAGACCTGCGCACCGACTGCGATCAAAATGGGCGAAAGCCCCCGCGCGATCGGATAGACCACGCTCAAATCGCCCACCCTGTAGGCCGTATTCAAGAGCGCGTAATAGGCCCAATGGATCACCGTCGAGGCGATGAGATAAGGCACCGCCCCCGCCCCCGGCGCACCTGCGAAAATCAGCACGACCACCCCGAAGATAACATGGCCAAACGCAATGAGGCCCAACATCACCGCCTTGTCGCCCGCCCCTTTGACGATGGCATTCCACAGCGCATGCAGGAACGCGGCGAACAAAACCAGGCAAAAGACCCAAAGACTCAAGGCGCGCAGGCCCGCACGGACCGCTCCACAATGCCAAGCGCCGCGTCCAGATCCCTCTCGGCAATCACCAACGGGGGTGACAGCGTCAGGACATTCCCGGCAGATATCTTGAAGCTCAAACCTTCCGCAAGACACGTGTAATAAATCGCCTCGGCCAATGCAGGGGCTGGCGTGCGTGCATCCCGGTCGCTGACAATCTCAACCCCCATCATCAGGCCGCGCCCGCGGATATCGCCCACATTGGGATGCGCACCAAGGCTCTGTTGCAGCCGCACCATCGCCACCTCGCCCAACCGTGCGGCGCGCTCCACCAGCCCCTCGTCTTCGATAATCTCAATCGTGGTCAGAGCCGCACGCGCCGTCACCGGGTTCTTTTCATGGGTGTAATGCCCAATCGCAAAATCCCCCGCGACATCCAGATCAGCCCGCGCCAGAACCGCCGCAATCGGCAGGATGCCCCCGCCCAGCGCTTTGCCCAACACCGCGATATCCGGCACCACGCCGTCATGCTCAAACCCAAACATGCGCCCCGTCTTGCCCAGCCCGGTAGGTATCTCATCCATAATCAAAAGCGCACCATGCTTATGACACGCCTCCCGCACCGCCTGCCAATATCCCGGCGGAGGCACCACAGGCACCGCCCGCATCGGCTCGGCCACCACAGCGGCCACATCGCCCTCGCGGGCCAGAACATACTCAACCATGGAGGCACAGGCCAAGCCGCAAGCCTCCGGCCCCGGATGCCCGTACGCACAATGATAGCAATGAAACGGCGCGACATGCTCGGACCCCGGAAGCAAAGGCCCGGCAATGTGGCTACGAAACGTTGCCTCTCCACCCACCGAGGCGGCCCCAAAGCCCGCACCATGAAACGCGTCCCAAAAGCTCAGCGTCTTGAACCGCCCCGTGGCCGCGCGCGCCAGCCGCATCGCCACCTCAACCGCATCCGATCCTCCGGTCGTGAACAGAACCTTGCTCAACTCCCCCGGCGCAATCGTTGCCAGCTTCTCAGCCAACGCCACAGACACATCATTGGTAAACCGGCGCGGTGAAAATGGCAGCCGATCCAGCTGATCCTTCACCGCCGCCACAAGGCGCGGATGCCCGTATCCGATATGATGCACCGAGTTGCCATGGAAATCCATGTAGCGCCGCCCGGCCACATCCTCGATCCAGATGCCTTCGGCCTTCGCAATTGTCGCCACACAAGGCGAGGACAGCGATTGGTGCAAAAACGCCCCAGCATCGCGCGCCAACAAATCGCGCGCAGCCTCGTCCCCCTCGCGCGCAGACCATGCGGCGCGCGCAGCACTGGTATTGGCCTCGCCCTCGGTATGCTGCATTGCGCTCCTGCTTTCTTCTTAGCCTAAATACTCACCTTGCCCCGGACCGACAAACATCACTCCGGCCATGGCAGGGAGTATGTCTTCACATTGGTGAAGAATTTCATCGCCTCGATCACGCCCTCTTTGACACCGTTGCCGCTGTCCTTGATACCGCCAAAAGGCGACATCTCGATGCGGTAGCCGGGTTGCTCCCAGATGTTGCAGGTGCCCACGTTCAGCCCATTGATATAGGCAATCGCGCGGTTGAGATCGTTGGTGCAGACACCTGAGCTCAAGCCAAATTCCGTCCCGTTGGAGATCCGCATCACTTCGGCGTCATCATCGGGCACGCGCACGATGGGAATGATCGGGCCAAAAGTTTCTTCCATCACCAGCTCCGACTCGTGCGGCACATGATCCACCACGATGGGCGGCAGCAAAGCCCCCTCACGGCCCGGATGATAAAGTATCTGTGCCCCCGCCGCCTCGGCCATGAACACGCGACGCTCAAAAAGCTCCGCCGCCTGGGCGTGGATCACGCAGCCAAGCTCGGTCTCGGGATCTTGCGGATCGCCGAATTTGATCCGCTGCGCCTTTTCCAGCACCAGCGACACGAAGATATCCGCCACGCTTTCCTGCACCAAAATTCGCTTGATCGCGGTGCAGCGCTGGCCCGAGTTCCCCGTAGCCCCCGCCACCGCAATCGTCGCCGCGCGGTCCAGATCGGTCTCCGACAAATCATTGCAGATGATCAGCGGATCGTTCCCACCCAGCTCCAGCGCCTGCCGCTTGTAGCCGGCCTTGCTCGCGATCATCTTGCCCACGGGAACCCCGCCGGTGAAGGTGATGATGTCGATATTGTCATTGGTGATCATCTCGTCACCAATGTCCGCGGGCAGGCCTGTCACGACCTGAAACATCTCGGGCGGAAGTCCCGCCTCATAGAGGATATCGGCCAGCGCGATACAAGTCAGCGGCGTCAGCTCCGTGGGCTTGCACACCATGCAATTGTTGGTGGCAATCGACGGCGCGATCTTGTGGCTGACCATGTTGAGCGGGTGGTTGAACGGCGTGATCGCCGAGATCGCGCGCACTGGCTCGCGCTTGGTGTAGATCTTGCGCGCCTTGCCATTATGCGTGAGATCACAGGAGAAAATCTCGCCGTCGTCGTTCATGGATTGCATCGCGGCAAACTGGTAGACGTCCTGCGCGCGCTTGGTCTCGTAGATCGCGTGCTGGTGACAAATCCCGAGCTCCAGCGTCAGCCATTTCGCGAGATACTCCCGCTTCTCGCCAATCAATTCGCCCGCGCGGGTCAGGATCTGGCTGCGCTCATACCGCGTGAGCTTTGCTTGATAAGCCGCTGCAATCCCAAACGCTTTTGCCGCATGCTCCGCTGTGCCCGCAGGCACGGTGCCGATCACCTCATCGGTGTAGGGATAGCGCACCTCGACGACCTTGTCGGTAAAGACAACCTCGCCTCCAATGCGCATGCCCTCATGGCGGATCTCCTGCCCGCTCATAGCGCCGCCGCCGTTGCGGCATAGAAGAACGCATCAAAGTTGCGCAGCTCGGGCTGGTTTGGCAGGTCGATCACCCGGTTCACGATGAAGGGCACTTCCTGCTCGGTCAGGCCCCCGTGACTGCGCAGAGGCTCGTTGAGGGCTGCAAGGTCATGGCGATGCTCGGATGTGCCAAGGGTCATGTTCTCTGTCGAGATCATCACGATATCACCGATCCGGTCGCCCGGAAGCTCAAACCGCGCCACCGCGTCAGCCTTGTTCATAACGTCTAGGATTTCATCGCGCGCAGCCAGCCGCTTGATGATGTCTGCCGCATCCGCGCCCTCGGGCAGATAGGCCGTGGCAAAGCTGCCCAGCGCGCCGTGGTGCACAACATAAGGATCGGTGATGGGCAGGATCACGCGGGCGGCGTCCTTGCCCAGCCATTCATCCATCAGGTCTTGCACGTAGATCACTTTGGGCTCGCCCGCTTCGTCATGCTTGGGCTTCATCCCGTGATCCGCCGTGACCACGATGGCCGCACCCAGCGCGTCCAGCTCGGCCAGGTATTTGTCGAACATGGCGTAGAAATCCTTCGCGCCCTGCTGATGCGGCGCGAATTTGTGCTGCACATAGTCGGTGGTCGAGAGATACATCACATCCGGTGCCCACTCCTTGAGGATTTTCACACCGGCGGCGAACACGAACTCCGACAGCTCGGCGGAGTAGACCTCCGGCACGTCCATACCCAACCACTCGCTGGCCCGGTCAATGCCGTGCTCGGCCACGGTGGTGTTGGCGGACCGCTCGCTTGAGAACGCAATCGCGCGGTCCTCGTCGAAGTGCAGCCCCGCCCCCAGAAGCGCGCGCAGCTTGTCCTTTGCGGTGACCACAGCGACCCGCGCACCCGCCTCATAGAATTTGGAGAAGATCGTCGGCGCGCGCAGGAAGCGCACATCGTTCATCATCACCTCGGTCTGGGTCTCGGGATCGTAGAGAAAGTTGCCACAGATGCCATGCACAGACGGCGGCCGCCCGGTGGCGATCGACATGTTGTTGGGGTTGGTAAAGCTTGGGATCACCGAATGGGCCAGCCTGTCAGTACCCTCCGCCCGCATCCGTTTTAACGTGGGCATCAGGCCCTCGGCAATGGCCACCTCAAGGTATTCCGGCTCACACCCGTCAAGGCAGATCGCGATGGCGCAGGTTTTGGGGGCCGGGTATGTGCGGTCATTTGCGGTGACCGGGGATGTGATGGGCATAGGGGTGTCCTTTTGGAATAAACGTCTGTCTCAGGCTGTTCGGCTACCGCGTCAAGCGGCGAGTTTCTTGCGCTCTTCCAGCGCTTTGGCGGGCGGCGCGGCAGAGACCACGCCCATCTCTGTAAGAGTGTCGCGTGCCGCATCCGTCACGGCGCGCATCACATATTCGTCCATCTGGCCGATACAGCCAATGCGGAAACTGTCCACCACGGTCAGCTTGCCGGGGTAGATGATGAACCCGCGCGCCTTCATCGCGTCATAGAAGGTGGCAAAGTCGAACGCCGGATCGGCGGGGCAGAAAAACGTCACGATAATGGGGCTGAGCCAGCGGTCGGCCAGAAGTGTTTCGAACCCAAGGGCGCGCATCCCGTCCACCATGGTATCACGGTTTTTCGCGTACCGCGCGCCGCGTGCGGCCACGCCGCCCTCGGCCTTGTGCGCGCGCAGCGCCTCAAGGAAGGCCGCGACCACATGGGTGGGTGGCGTAAAGCGCCATTGCCCGGTTTTCTCCATCGCGGCCCATTGCGCATGGATATCAAGGCTGAGCGAATGACAATTGCCCTTAGCGCTCTCAAGCGCCGTCTTGCGTGCGATGACGAAGCCGAAGCCCGGCACGCCCTCGATACATTTGTTGGCCGACGAGACCATGGCAGTATAACCGATTGTCTCGGCCTCCAGCGGGATTGCGCCAAAGGCCGACATGCTGTCGATCAGCACAGCGCGCCCGGCGGCATGGGCGGCGGCGGCGATCTCTTCCACGGGGTTGAGGATGCCGGAGCTTGTCTCGCAATGGATGATCAGCACATGGGTGATCGCAGGATCCTCGGCAAGGATCGCGGCCACTTCGTCACCACGCGGTGGCATATAATCGCCCTTGTCCAAAAGGCGATAGGCGCGTCCCAACACCTCCATCGTCTGTGCTGCGCGCTGGCCATAAGCGCCGTTCGACAGCACCAGCACCTTGCCGTCCTTGGGCACAAACGTGCCCAGCATCGCCTCCACGAGGTAGCTGCCCGAGCCTTGGATCGGCACGCAATCATAGGCGTCCGACCCTGGCCCGATCAGATCAAGAAGGCCGCTGCGCATCTCCCGCGTCATGGCGCGGAAATCTTCGTCCCAGCTGCCCCAATCACGTAGCATGGCCTGCTTGACCGCATAGGATGTGGTCAATGGTCCCGGCGTGAGCAGATAGGGCTCGCCCATCTCTGGGGCAGGAAGGGGGGCGGGGGTGGACGACATGGCGCGCGCTCCTCAGATGGCGTGTATGACGCCTTTCTATGCCGTACGCACCCATATGAAAAATTACTATTTGCAATAGGTCTAGAGGCTGCGCTTATACTTGGCCAAAAGGAGCCCAACATGCGTTATAGCCAGATCCGCGCCTTTCACCATGTCGCCATCCATGGCGGCTTTTCACGCGCCGCAGAGGCGCTGTCGCTCACGCAGCCTGCGGTCTCCGAACAGGTGCGCAAGCTGGAGGTGGATCACGATGTGTTGCTCTTTGATCGCGGCCAGCGGCAAGTCACCCTGACGCAAGCAGGCGCGCAGCTTTTGATCTGCACCAAGAAGCTTTTCGAGGTGGAGGATGAGATTACAGAAGTCCTCAGCGAGGGGCGCACGGCCCTTGAGGGGCGGCTCAGGATCATCGCCGATAGCGCGTTTCACCTCACCACCCGCTTGCGCGCCTTTCGGCAGCGGCATCCAGGCGTCTTTATCTCCCTGCGCACCGGCAATACGGCCCAGATCACCCGCGCCTTGCGCAGCTATGACGCGGAGATCGGCGTGGTCGGCGCGAAAGGTCCCGGCGCCGATATGCTGACCCGCGATCTGGGCACCTCACCCATCGTGGCCTTTGCCGCCCACAGCCTCGCCTTGCCTGCCGCCATGACCTTCGCCGAGATCGCGGCCTACCCCCTCGTGTTCCGCGAGGAAGGCTCCAAAACACGGCAGGAGGTCGAGCGCGCGGCCGCCGACGCGGGCCTTCCCCTCACCCCCGCAATTGAGGCCACGGGGCGCGAGGCGGTGCGCGAGGTGGTGGCGGAAGGCGCAGGTATCGGGTTCGTGTCGCGTGCGGAGTTCGGCCATGACGACCGTCTCGCGCAGATCGAGATCACCGATAGCGACCTCACCATGACCGAAACGCTGATTTGCCTGCGCCAACGCCGCGATGTGCGCCTCATTCGAAGCTTCATGGAGATGGACGGCTGACAGGCCCGCGCCGCAAACGCGCCACGATCCGGGCATAAAATTGGGCCAATGGCAGGGTATCCGGGCCGCTACCGCACCGTAATGAGGCCCCTATGCCGCGCCATGCCCGCCTGTTTGAATTGATCCGCCAGCAAAACCGCGCCACAGACGTGGCCGCACGCCTCGGGGGCGCACCGCTTGATGATACTACGCTGACAAAGATTGCCCAGCGCGCGGCGGAATCGTGGACAAAACTCTGTTAAGGCGTTTCGTCGTCTAGAGCGCCACGGAACCCGGTTGCCACCACGAATTTTTCCGAGCTGTCGGCCCGGCTGCTGGGCGGCTTGACGTTCGCCACTTTGGTAAAGCGCTTTTTCAGAAGCTTCTGAAGATCACCCTCCGCCCCGCCCGCAAGTACCTTGGACACGAAGGTGCCCCCCTCTTCAAGCACGTCAAACGCGAAATATGCGGCCGCCTCGCAAAGCGATATGATGCGCAGATGGTCCGTCTGCTTGTGCCCCGAGGAGGACGCGGCCATGTCAGAGAGCACCACATCCGCCTTGCCGTTCAGCCAGAGTTTCACCTGATCATCGGCCCCTTCATCCATGAAATCGAGCACATGAAGCTCCACGCCCGCAATCGGCTCCATCTCCTGCAAATCCACACCGAGAATGCGCCCCACCGCCTTGCCCTTCTTATCACCCAGCGCATTGACACGCGGCACCGCCACCTGACACCACCCACCGGGGGCCGCCCCCAGGTCGACGATCCGTGCGCCCGGCACGAGAAAGCGGAACTTGTCGTCAAGCTCCATGATCTTGAAAGCAGCGCGGCCCCGGTAGCCCTCGTTGCGGGCGCGGGTGACGTAAGGATCGTTGAGCTGGCGTTGCAGCCAGCGTGTGGACGAAGCCCGCCGCCCGCGCGCCGATTTCACGCGGATCGTGAGGTCACGTTGCCCGCGCCCCGATGTGTTTTTCCCGTCCGGTCCCTTGGCCATCAGTCTTCCTCATCCTCCAGCACGCCGTCCGCCGACATCTGGGCATATAACATCCCCTCGCGCAGGCCCCGATCCGCCACCGAAAGCTGATCTGTCGGCCAACAGCGCAAGAGCGCCTGCAAGATCGCAGCGCCTGACATGATAAGCGCCTGACGGTCAAGGCCAATGCGCGGATCATTGCGCCGCCCTGTGGGCCCGAGGGCGAGGTAATGCCGGATCACCTTGTCGATCTCGTCAGACGTCATGCAGAGCCCGTCCACCCGGTTGCGGTCGTATCGCTTCAGACCAAGATGGGAGGCCGCGACCGTGGTGACCGTGCCGGAGGTGCCGACGATCTGAAACCCCGCGCGCTTTTGTTCTTGCTTGTAGGGCGCGAATTCCGCGAGGTTTTCCTCAAAGAACCAGCTCATCAGCGCAAAGCGCGCGCCGTCATCCTCAACGTCCTGAAACTGATCGCGCAGGGTGGCCACGCCCAAAGGCACCGAGATCCAATCCACCACCTTGGCGCGCGGCACATCATCCGCATCCACATGAAAGCCACCATGCAAGCGCATGATCGCACCACGCCGCGCGTCTTGGGGCACATCGCGCAGGTCGATCCACACAAGCTCGGTCGAGCCGCCGCCGATATCGACCACCAAAAGCTGCTCGGTCTGCTTTGCCACCAATGGCGCGCAGCTGACCACGGCCAGTTGCGCCTCCTCCAGCGGGCTGATCACATCAAGCTTCAGCCCCGTCTCGCGCTTCACCCGCGCCATGAAGGCCGCGCCATTGGCCGCCCGGCGCGTGGCCTCGGTGGCCACCAGTTGCATCCGGCGCACTTTGTGACGGCGCAGCTTTTGCTGACACACGCGCAGCGCCTGAATGGTGCGCCCGATAGAGGCTTTGCTCAGATTGCCCGTCCGCTCCAGACCGGCCCCCAGCTGCACAGATTTAGAGAAGCTGTCCACAACACGGAAAGACGCGCCACGCGGCTCGGCAATCAGCATTCGGCAACTGTTCGTACCCAGATCGAGCGCCGCATAAAGCGGGGCGCGGCTGGGCGGCTTCGGCGCGGGGCTCTCAACCGTATCAGGGAACGCGCCCGCACCTTCGGGACGCTTGGGCGTCATATTGATACGCCCTCCATTTCGAGTTCTCCCAACGGTATGGGCATCCGCGCCCATACGCAAGCTCTGGCGGGATTGCGCGGCCCCCCGCACCGGGCCGTGGGTCGTATTTCGGCAATTTGACCGGGGGGAGCCCCGGCACTACGGTTCTCCCAAGTCGCGCAGCATCGGCGTTCTGTCGGAATTGGAACCTGCCCGCGCCCCGCGCTGCATTAGACAGGGCGAAAGGCGGACCGAAACACACAGGCTTGAGGGAATCACGAACCATGGTGGATGTCACAATCGTTTACTGGCGCGATATTCCCGCGCAGGTCATCGTCGGCAAGGGCCGACGCGGCGCAAAAAAGCAGCTGAGCGAGCGGTTCGAGCAGGCGATTGACCGTGCCGCCATGAAAACTGGCGCGGCTGGCACGGATGATTATCTGGCTGAATGGCGCAAAGCCGCCCCCTATACCGTAGAGGGCGATGCGGAAGCCGTGGTCGAGGCCGAGGCCGCGCGCATCGAAGCCGAATATGACCGTGACAAGCTCAAGGCGCTGATCGCCAATGACGGGCGGGCGTAACGCCATTGGGCCGCTCAACACCCTCTGAACCCCAGTCTAAAACCCTATGGGAGGCCGCTATGGCGCTTTTGAATTTCCGCAAACGTGATGTGGCCGCAGAGGCGGGGCCGGTGAATGGTGCAATCGAGGCGCTGCTCAAGGATTACTCCATCGAGGTGATGCCCCGCACCGCCGAGAAGGTTGAGGATTTCCGCGCCCTGCTGCCCGAAGGCACGCGCGTCTATATCGCCCATATCGAAGGCACACCCATCGACGATATGGTCGCCACCGCCAAGCGCCTGAATGAGGCGGGCTATCCCGTCATGCCGCATTTCCCGGCCCGTATTATCAAGGACCGCGCCACGCTGGTTGATTGGATCGCACGCTATCAAGGGGAGGCGAATGTCGATCAGGCACTTCTGCTCGCGGGCGGTGTGGAAAAGCCGCATGGGGACTATGACAGCTCCATGCAGCTGCTCGAATCCGGTGCGTTTGGCGATGCAGGCTTCAAGCGCCTGCATGTGGCGGGCCACCCCGAGGGCAACCGCGACATTGATCCCGATGGCTCCATGACCAATGTGGACGCGGCGCTGCGCTGGAAACAGGCGTTTTCCGAAACATCCGACGCCGACATGGCGCTGGCCACGCAATTTGCCTTCGATGCAGGCCCCATCATCAAATGGGCAGACGGTCTCAAGGCAAATGGCATCGACCTGCCCATCCATATCGGCATCGCGGGCCCGGCCAAACTGCAAACACTGATCAAATTTGCCATCGCCTGCGGTGTCGGCCCCTCGCTCAAAGTGCTGCAAAAGCGCGCGATGGACGTGACCAAGCTGCTCCTGCCCTATGAGCCGACAGATGTGCTCAGCGAGCTTGCCGCGCACAAGGCGGCGCACCCGGATTTCGGCATCACCCATGTGCATTTCTTCCCCCTCGGTGGCATAAAGGCCAATGCCGAATGGGCCATCAAAAACGGCGGCGCCTCGGGCGTTCCCGCCGACCTTTCCTGACCTCCCCTCAAAGGACCTTCCATGACGCGCACCATCGTCGAGAGCAAAACGAAAACCGCCATCATCGGCTTTGATCAGCCCTTCTGCGTGATCGGCGAGCGGATCAATCCAACGGGGCGCAAAAAGCTCGCGGCCGAGCTTGAAGCCGGGGATTTCTCCACCATTGAATCCGATGCGGTGGCGCAGGTCGCCGCTGGGGCCACGGTGCTCGATATCAATGCGGGCGTGGTCTACAACTCCAACCCCAATCCCAACGAGACAGAGCCGCCCTTGATGACCAAAGTGGTTGAACTGGTTCAGGGTCTCGTTGATGTGCCGCTGTGCATCGACAGCTCGGTGCCTGCGGCCTTGGAGGCGGGGCTCATGGCGTGTGAGGGCCGGCCCCTGTTGAATTCGGTGACGGGCGAGGAAGACCGGCTCGAATTTGTCCTGCCTTTGGTTAAGAAATACAACGTGCCCGTCGTGGCCATCTCCAACGATGACACCGGGATTTCCGAGGACCCCGCTGTCCGCTTTGAGGTTGCCAAGAAAATCGTGCAACGCGCCGCCGATTTCGGCATCCCCGCGCATGATATCGTGGTCGATCCCCTCGTCATGCCCATCGGTGCGATGGGCACGGCGGGTTTGCAGGTCTTCACCCTCGTGCGGCGCTTGCGCGAGGAGCTGGGCGTGAACACCACCTGCGGCGCATCCAATATCAGCTTCGGCCTGCCCAACCGCCACGGCATCAACAACGCGTTTTTGCCCATGGCCATGGGCGCGGGCATGACATCTGCGATCATGAACCCCATCGCCCTGCCCGTGAAACAGGCCGAGATGGAGGCGAAAAAGCTTGAGATCGCCGCCGCTGGCCTCATGATCCCCGACGATATGGATGACGAGACCTTCTGCCAGCTTTTCGGTCTCGGCTCGACAAAGCCAAAGGCGGGCAAAGAGATGGAAGCGATCCTCGCCGCCAATTTCCTGACCAACAATGACCCGCATGGCGGCAACTGGATCGAATTCAACAAGGTCGCCCCCAAAGCCGGGCAAGAAGGCCGGGGCCGCGCCGGCCGCACCGGCGGTCGCCGGCGGCGCTGAACGGCACGCCAGACCGGATCAAGGGCCTCGCTTTCGGCGGGGCCTTTTAATTTTATAGAGGCTTGAGTTTAAATGAAAAGAGGAGGCTACTAACGCCCCCCGATGAAGTTTTGCAGTTAGGCTTACTTTGTGTGAGATCGTCCGATTTTGGAATGCGGCCTGAACGCTGTCCAGAGCGAGCCCATCCGCCCCGTGATCTAAAAATCTTTTCTTAAAGCACGACCCTTACAACCGGTCGTTTTGGCCGCAAAAGTTCGCGTTGAAAGACATCGAGCTGAACAAAGCGCTGTGCTCTCTTTATGTAGTAAACGTCTGAACACGCACGATGCGCCAACTGGAGAGGGTCCCTACTTTTATCTTCAAGAGCAACGCCGCATTGCAAGAAGACAGCTGCAAAATTAGTCTCAAGTTCTTCTAGGGTCGGTGGAATGTTCGACATTCCATTAGGGCCAGAAAAAAGCTGGAAATTCTTAGTTACCGCACTTCTATCATGGTGCCCCAAAGCGACATGACCCATTTCGTGAGCGAGAATAAAGTTTGATAACTTGCAGCCCTCTTTCGCTTTTCTCCAAAGCGTTTCGTCCGCAGTCATTTTCACTTTGTTATCGAAAGCTGCAACACCGGCTTTTCTTTTGTAGGCCTGCGTTTCATCGGAACGGTATGTGTTTACAGACCATTCATCGCTTTCTTCGCACATATACTCCCAAAGTTCTGGCATTCTGAAAAATTGATTGTCGGCGCAAAACTCACGCCGACAATCAATCATTTCTTCGTAAACCTTTACGAGACGAGACGTCGTAAGAGATGAGATTGCTTTCCCCTCATCTCAAACCCCTCAGCTACACCCGCTTGTCGCGCCGCAGGTGTTGCACTTCATGCAGGTGCCGTTGCGGACCAGCGTGTAGTTGCCGCAATCGCCACAGGCTTCGCCCTCATAGCCTTGCATCTTGGCTTTGACGCGGGCGTCCATTTTGACCGCCCCAGTCGCGAGGGTGGTGGTCATCGTGGCTGTCGCCATGTTTCCGGCCACCTCCGGCACCAGTGTCTCCAGCATCGTCACCGGATTTCCGCCACCATCGAAGGAGATGCCGCCCAGCGATTGCCCACCATTCAGCACCACAAGCTCTTGGGGCAGACGTTTGCGCAGGTAGCCTGTGGAGCTGATCTGCTTGAGCACTTCGAGCGATTTCGACGCCGCTGCATCGCTCATCTCGCTGATATTGCTCACGCCATCCTGTTCACCCCGGCCCAGATCGTCAAAGCTGTGGCCTTCGGGCTTTACATGCGCGAGGTCCGTGCGGTCGAGATAGCTGACCGCCAATTCGCGGAAGATGTAATCGAGGATCGAAGTCGCGTTCTTGATCGAATCGTTGCCCTGCACCATGCCCGAGGGCTCAAATTTGGTGAAGGTGAACGCATCCACGAACTCTTCCAGCGGCACGCCATATTGCAGGCCCACGGAAACGGCGATGGCGAAGTTGTTCATCATCGCACGGAAACCGGCGCCCTCTTTGTGCATGTCGATGAAGATTTCTCCCAGCTGCCCGTCGGCATATTCGCCGGTGCGCAGGTAAACCTTGTGCCCGCCGACAATCGCCTTCTGGGTATAGCCCTTGCGCCGCTCCGGCATCTTGTCGCGGTGGGATTTCTGGATTTCCTTGATGATCACCTTCTCGATGACCTTCTCAGCCAGAACCGCCGCCTTCTGCTGTGGGTTCCCGCTCTCCAGAATTTCCGCCGCCTCATCATCATCCTCGACCAGCGCCGCCGCCAGAGGCTGGCTGAGCTTGGAGCCGTCACGGTAGAGCGCGTTGGCCTTCACACCGAGGCTCCAGCTATACTCGTATGCTTTCTGGCAATCCTCAATCGTGGCGTCATTCGCCATGTTGATCGTCTTGGAGATTGCACCCGAGATGAAGCTTTGCGCGGCGGCCATCATGGTGATGTGGCTGTTCACGCCGAGATAGCGCTTGCCCTTCTTGCCGCAGGGGTTGGCGCAATCGAAGACCGAATAATCGCTCTCGCGCAGATGCGGCGCACCTTCCAGCGTCATCGTACCGCAGACATGATCGTTCGCGGCCTCGATATCGGCGCGGGAATAGCCCAGATGCGCCAGAAGATCGAAGGTCGGATCGTTCAGCTTGGCCTCGGGGATGCCGAGCACATTGGTGCAGAACTCCACGCCCAGCGTCCATTGGTTGAACACAAATCGGATATCGAAGGCCGATCCCAGAGCCGCATCCACCTTGGCCAGCTCATTGGGGCCAAACCCATGCCCGATCAGCGAGGTGTGGTTGATCCCCGGCGCATTGCCTATGGTGCCGTGACCCACGGCGTAGCTGATGATCTCTTCGATCTGAGCCGAACCGTAGCCCATCGTCTCAAGCGCTGCTGGCACGGATTGGTTGATGATCTTGAAATACCCGCCCCCGGCCAGCTTTTTGAATTTCACCAAAGCGAAGTCAGGCTCGATACCCGTGGTGTCGCAATCCATAACCAGACCGATGGTGCCCGTGGGCGCGATCACTGTGGATTGTGCGTTGCGGTAGCCATGTTGCTCGCCCAACTTCAGCGCCTCGTCCCAGCTGGATATGGCCAACTCGACCAGACGGCTGTCGGGGCAGTTGGTGAGGTCCAGAGGCACAGGCTTCACGGCCAGCCCCTCATAACCTTCAGTCGCGCCGTAGGCTGCGTTGCGGTGGTTGCGGATAACACGGAGCATGTGCTCACGGTTACGCTCATATCCGGCAAATGGGCCAAGCTCCCCGGCCATTTCAGCCGATGTGGCATAGCTCACGCCCGTCATGATCGCGGTGAGCGAGCCACAAAGCGCGCGGCCTTCGTCCGAATCGTAGCCCAGACCCATATTCATCAGGAGGCCGCCGATATTGGCATAGCCCAGACCCAGCGTACGGAAATCATAGCTGCGCTGCGCGATCTCTTTCGAGGGGAACTGCGCCATCATCACGCTGACTTCCAGCGTCACAGTCCAGAGACGGGCCGCATGCATATAGGCTTCTGCGTCGAACTTGCCGTCCTCATAGAAGGTCAGCAGGTTCATCGATGCGAGGTTACAGGCCGTGTCGTCGAGGAACATATATTCCGAACAGGGGTTCGATCCGCGGATCTCGCCATCTTCGGGGCATGTATGCCATGCGTTGACCGTGTCGTGATACTGAATGCCGGGATCGGCGCAGGCCCAGGCGGCGTGGCCCACATCTTCCCACAGATCGCGGGCTTTGATGGTTTTGGCGACGCTGCCATCGGTGCGGTTGAGAAGCGCCCAGTCGGCATCATTCTCGACGGCCTTGAGGAACGCATCTGTGACGCGGATGGAGTTGTTGGAGTTCTGGCCCGACACGGAGGCATAGGCCTCGGAATCCCAATCCGTGTCATAGGTTGGGAATTCGATCTTGTCATAACCCTGCTTGGCGTAATCCAGCACGCGTTTGACGTATGTCTCCGGGATCGAGCATTTCTTGGCGCCGCGAATCGCGTCCTTGAGCTGCGCGTTCTTCTTGGGATCGACCGAATCCTCGATCGTGCCGTCCCACGCGCCGATTGCCGCAAATATCTCGTTCAGTTTCTGCTCGTGCATCTTGGAGCCTGCGACGATGCTGGCGACCTTCTGCTCTTCCTTTACCTTCCAGTTGATGAACTCCTCGATATCAGGGTGGTCCGCATCGCAGATCACCATCTTGGCCGCGCGGCGCGTGGTGCCGCCCGACTTGATCGCGCCCGCCGCCCGGTCCCCGATTTTGAGGAACCCCATTAGGCCCGAAGATTTGCCGCCACCGGACAAAGGCTCGTTGGCTGCACGCAGGCTGGAGAAGTTGGTCCCTGTGCCAGAGCCATATTTGAACAGACGCGCCTCGCGGACCCAAAGGTCCATGATGCCGCCATCGCCCACCAGATCATCAGCGACCGATTGGATGAAGCAGGCATGGGGTTGCGGATGCTCGTAGGCCGAAGTTGATTTGGTCAGCTCACCGGTTTGGTAGTCCACGTAGAAGTGGCCCTGCCCCGGCCCATCAATGCCATAAGCCCAGTGCAGGCCGGTGTTGAACCATTGCGGGCTGTTGGGCGCCCCCATCTGGCGCGCCAGCATAAAGCGCATCTCGTCGAAATAGGCGCGCGCATCGCTCTCGGCAGTGAAATATCCACCTTTCCAGCCCCAATAAGCCCAGGCGCCCGCGAGACGGTCGAACACTTGCTTGGCGCTGATCTCGCCGCCCTTTTTCACACTGTCGCCATCGGGGACCGACCGCCACAGGAACTCGGGCACGCCTTTTTCTTTGACCTTCTTGAGGCGTGCAGGCACGCCGGCCTTGCGGAAGTATTTCTGCGCGATCACGTCGCTGGCGACTTGGCTCCAGCTGCTGGGAACTTCGACACCCTCAAGCTTGAACACAGTCGTTCCGTCCGGGTTACGGATCTCCGAGCTTGTCGTGACAAATTCGAGCGCCGCATATGCGTCCTGCCCGGCCTTGGTGAATTTGCGTTCAATCTTCATCGTACTGCCCCATCTCTTTTTTCCGTTGTGTACTCTGCGCGACCCTGATTCGGCCCAACGCCTTGTTTTCTGCCCGGCGACAAAAGAAGACCCCCCGCACCCATATTTGCGGGATAAACAAGGCCGGATAGCACTTCCGGATATGTAGATTGGGTCCTGCCCTGTCCGGCTGGGCCACACTATATGTTGTGGCTTACCTACCGGTCCACACAACCTGACGCATTCAGGCATAGGTGGTCAACGCAAAATTTACCGTTTCTTGATCAAAAACTAGTTGACCTATCCGCCTCGGGCTGGGCCACAATCTGCAGTGTGATTCACCCACCGAAACATCCCCAACTTCATCCACCGCACATCGCTGCGCAGCCACCCGTAAAAGCGCTGTCTCTTAGCGGGTTTAGACGTGCACCTTGCCAAAGGGGGTGAAGCGAAGGGGGCGTTTCGGCATGTCGGAACTGTCCACAGGGAAAAAAGATTAACGCGCAAATTTAATATTGCAGCCGCGCAACAGCACTGAACGCGACCGCTCGCGCCACGCCACACGCTGTCAGACGCCACCACACGCCAGAGCGTGTTTGATCACAAATTGTGCGAATGGAAGTATATGGTCGGGGCGATAGGATTCGAACCTACGACCCCCTGTACCCAAAACAGGTGCGCTACCAAGCTGCGCCACGCCCCGAACCATGGCGCGTCTCTACTGCGAATTTTCGGCTTTGAAAACCCCTAACAGGGCCAAGCAGGTGCGCCATTTTCAAAGGCCGGGTGGCGCAGCTCGCTACCGGGCACAATTCCCAGCCGCTCCGACAGGCCGCCATTGATCTCCAGCACCGCCTTGATGTTGGGGCTGTCGCCAAAAATAGGGGTCTCGTCATGGGGGATGGCGTTGGCATGGACCTTGAGAACCGTGCCGGTCGGGTCGATAAAAATCATATCGAGAGGAATCAGCGTGTTTTTCATCCAAAAGCCAACGTGCTTCGGCTCGGGGTATACAAAGAGCATTCCCGCACTTTGCGCCATGCTCTCACGATTCATCAGCCCTTGGGCGCGCTCGTCCGGCTCATCGGCCAGCTCAATGGTAAAGCGTGCCTGCCCCCAATCGCCGCGCAATGTGACTTGATCGTCAGCGCAGGGTCCGGCCACAGCCGCCCCCGCGCTCAGCATCAGAGCTGCTGCAATCAGCCCTCTAACGCGCCCTCGGAGTCCGCATGCGCCGACACTCCAACCGCACTTTCCCATCCACACACCTCCGTGGCCATGCGGCCGCGCTTACCTTCAATCACACGTATGGCCAGCGCCTCGCCCGGTTGCAAGTCTGCAAGGCCCGACCGACGCAGCACTTCTACGTGAACGAACACATCTTCGCTGCGCCCGAAAGTATTGGCAAACCCGAAGCCCTTGCCCTTGTCGAACCATTTGATCCGCGCAGGCTCCAACTTGGCATTGGCGATTAGGGCGGGATCGATATCATCAAGATCCGCCAGCGTGGTGGCAGCAATGCCCTCGGGCGGCGCGATCTCGTGGACGGCGACGGCCTGCACCCCGCGGGTGGTGTCCTGCACGTCAATCTCAATGCCAGCGTCATCAGCGACAGAACTCTGACCGAAATTGCGCAGCACATTGGCGTGCAGCAGGATGTCGGGTCCCCCCTCATCCGCCACAACAAAGCCAAACCCCTTAACCGGGTCGAACCACTTTACGCGGCCTTTAATTTTGCGAATGGATTGCTCCATAGACAGCACCCAATTTTCACGCCGCAAGCTACCCCAAGCGACATGCGGAGTTTGAAGTATTCACTGTTGAGTTGCAAGGCCCGCAGGCCCATATTTTAAGGCCCGTGCATTTCACGTCGCGTGAATTTCACGGGTTTAAGCGTGTAATTCTCCAGTCAGACTGCGTTCCGTCACGCCGCCAGACGAAGCGGTCATGCAGACGAAAATCGCCATCCGCCCAGAACTCAATCTCGCTCGGTGTGATCTTGAAACCACCCCAGAATGGAGGGCGCGGCGGATTAGTGCCAAAACGCGCCGTGACCTTAGCCACCTCAGCCATCAGGGCCGTGCGCCCGCTCAAGGGGCGCGACTGCTCAGACGCCCATGCCCCCAGACGGCTTTTGAGCGAGCGGGAGGCATAATATTCATCCGCCTCCGGCCCCTCAAAGCGCGCAACGGTGCCACGCACGCGAACTTGGCGGCGCAAGCTCTTCCAATGCATGACAAACCCGGCTTTGCCAGTCGCCTGAAGCTCCTGCCCCTTGGCGCTGTCGTAATTGGTGTAGAAAATAAACCCGTCGGCAGCCACTTCCTTCAAAAGGACCATACGCACATTGGGCAGCCCCTCCGCATCGACAGACGCCAGCGCGATCGCGTTGGGATCGTTCACCTCCGTCACCTCCGCCTCAGTCAACCAGCGGCGGGCAATCTCGAATGGGTCGTCGCCGGCAAATTTTCCACTTCGGTCACTCATCTTGCTCTCCTCGTTTGTGCGTGCGCGTGCGAATCGCCGACCATGCGGGCCTTGATGGTCCAAGGGCGTTCCCTTAAGGATCAATCGAGCACCAAGAATGGGTCGAGGACAGCACATGTCAAATCAACTGATGGCCGGTAAGCGCGGCCTTATCATGGGTCTTGCCAATGATAAATCAATCGCATGGGGTATCGCACGGGCCTGCGCGGATGCGGGGGCCGAAATGGCCTTCACCTATATGGGCGATGCGTTCAAGAAACGGGTGGAGCCTCTGGCCGCCCAAATCGGCGTGGAACATCTGTTTGATTGCAACGTGTCGGATCCCGCCTCGATCGACACGGCCTTCGCCGAGGTTGAGCGCGTGTGGGGCAAGATCGATTTTCTCGTCCATGCAATCGGGTTCTCGGACAAGAACGAATTGCGCGGGCGCTATGTGGACACCAGCCGCGACAATTTCCTGATGACGATGGATGTCAGCTGCTACAGCTTTACAGCCGTGGCCCAGCGCGCCGAGAAGCTGATGACGGAGGGCGGCTCGATGCTGACGCTCACCTATTATGGCGCCGAGCAGGTCATGCCACATTACAACGTCATGGGTGTCGCCAAGGCTGCGCTTGAGGCATCGGTGAAATATCTGGCTGAAGATCTGGGCCGCGACGGTATCCGCGTCAACGCGATCTCCGCCGGGCCGATCAAGACGCTGGCCGCCAGCGGCATTGGCGATTTTCGCTATATCCTGAAATGGAACGAGCTGAACTCGCCCCTGCGTCGCAATGTGACCATCGACGATGTGGGCAAATCCGCGCTCTATCTGCTCAGCGATCTCGGCTCGGGCGTGACGGGCGAGAATCTGCATGTGGACGCAGGCTATCACATCGTTGGGATGAAGGCCGTGGACGCGCCTGATATCGACGCCGCAAAGGGCTAAGGCCCCCGGATCAAAAGTCAGACCCAGAAAAGGCCGCGCCATGACCGACCCCCTGCCACATGAAAAAGGCTTCCATGTCAGTTGGGATCAGCTCCACCGCGATTCGCGTAACCTTGCGCTGCGCCTTGATGCGATTGCGCCCGAGGGCGGCTGGCGCGCCGTGGTCGCTATTACGCGCGGTGGCATGGCGCCTGCGATGATCGTCGCACGCGAATTGGATATTCGCACCGTCGATACGATCAGCGTCAAGAGCTATGACCACCAGACCCAATCCCAGGCGCAGGTCGTCAAATCCCCCGATATGGACCTGATCGGCGATGGGACGGGTATCCTCGTTGTCGATGACCTGGTGGATACGGGCCGGACGCTCAAAGTGGTGCGCGCGCTCATGCCGAAGGCGCATATCGCGACCGTCTATGGCAAGCCGATGGGCCTCAGCCTTGTGGACACGTTTGTGGGTGAGGTGGCACAAGACAGCTGGATCTACTTCCCGTGGGACATGGCGCTGCTTTATGTGGCACCCTACCGGGGCGACTGATGCGCCACTTATTTATAAGAGACTGACGTAAAACCGATCCGCGTTTGAGGGCATTGCACATGAATTTCACCGGCCGCACCGCCGCCACGTTCTTCCCGCCCGTCATGGAGGCGCGCCGCTGGCTCGATGGCGTGACGCAGCCGCCGGGCCGTCCGCTGATCAATGTGAGCCAAGCCGCCCCCGTGGACCCGCCACCCGAGGCGCTGCGCCGGGTCATCGCCGAGGCGGCGATGAACACGCCTGAAGCGCATCTTTACGGGGCTGTTCTGGGGATGGAAGGTTTGCGAGCCGAGGTGGCCACGCAATGGAACGCAGGTTATGGCGCGTCGCTTGGACCTGCCAATGTGGGCATCACATCGGGCTGCAATCAGGCGTTTTGCGCCATGCTGAGTACGCTTTGCGCCGAGGGCGACGAGGTGATCCTGCCAACCCCTTGGTATTTCAATCACAAGATGTGGCTGGATATGACGGGGGTGCGCACCGTGCCGCTGCCCACCGGCGCAACCCTGCTGCCGGACCCCGAGGCCGCCGCCGCCCTCATCACGCCGCGCACGCGCGCGATCGTACTGGTCACGCCCAACAATCCGGGTGGAGTGGAGTATCCCGCGACCCTCGTGCGCGCGCTTTACGAGGTGGCCAAGGCCCACGGGATTGCCCTGATCATCGACGAGACATATCGCGATTTCGACGCGCGCTCAGGCGCGCCGCATGATCTCATGCAGGATGCCGATTGGGGCGAGACCCTGATCCAGCTTTACTCCTTCTCCAAGGCTTACCGGCTGA